>NZ_KV837955.1:69597-156394 GCF_001838615.1 Haemophilus sp. HMSC61B11 | reverse complement strand
TTGTACGTTCAAATTTTTCTTTAGACATTTGTTTAGTTTCCTAGAAAATGCTCTATAAGCCATTCGACTTATAGAGCGGATTGTTACAAAAAATTATTTTTTACGCGCTTCAATTACTGCAGCAGCAACACTTGTTGGAGCTTCAGCATATTTTAACGGTTCCATTGAGTATGATGCACGACCTTGAGTTTGTGAACGTAAGTCTGTTGCATAACCGAACATTTCAGAAAGTGGAACTTCTGCATCGATTTTAACAACGAATTCGTTCGCTTCTTGACCGTTAACCATAGCACGACGACGGCTTAAGTCACCGATTACATCACCCACATACTCAGGTGGAGTTTCTACTTCAACTTTCATGATTGGCTCAAGTAGAACAGGGTTTGCTTTAGCGAACGCTGCTTTAAATGCTAAAGAAGCCGCTAATTTAAACGCTAATTCTGATGAGTCAACATCATGGTATGAACCGAAGTGTAAACGTACACCAATATCTACTACCGGATAACCCGCTAATGGACCAGATTTAAGCTGTTCTTGGATACCTTTATCAACTGCAGGGATATATTCACCAGGGATTACACCACCTTTGATTTCGTTTACAAATTCGTAACCAGGACCTTCAGGATCTAATGGGTATAAGTCAATAACAACGTGACCATATTGACCGCGACCACCAGATTGTTTTGCGTGTTTACCTTCTACATCGTTAACACGAGTGCGGATGGTTTCACGATAAGATACCTGTGGTTTACCGATATTAGCTTCCACTTTGAACTCACGTTTCATACGGTCAACGATGATGTCTAAGTGTAACTCACCCATACCAGAAATAATGGTTTCACCAGATTCTTCATCAGTGTGAACACGGAATGAAGGGTCTTCTTGAGCAAGACGACCTAATGCAAGACCCATTTTTTCTTGGTCAGCTTTAGTTTTAGGTTCTACTGCTACAGAGATTACTGGCTCTGGGAATTCCATACGCTCAAGGATAATTGGTGCGTCGATTGCACATAATGTATCACCTGTAGTGACATCTTTTAAGCCGATTGCTGCAGCGATATCACCCGCACGAACTTCTTTAATTTCTTCACGTTTGTTAGCGTGCATTTGTACGATACGACCAAAACGTTCGCGTTTTTGACGTACAGAGTTTAATACGGTATCACCAGAGTTAATTACACCTGAGTACACACGGAAAAAGGTTAAGTTACCTACGAATGGGTCAGTTGCAATTTTGAATGCTAATGAAGAGAACGGCTCATCATCGCTTGCGTGACGTTCACCTTCAGTTTCATCTGGGTTGATACCTTTGATTGCTGGAATATCAGTTGGCGCTGGTAAGTATTCAACAACTGCATCAAGCATTGCTTGAACACCTTTGTTTTTGAATGCAGAACCACAAGTTACCAAAATGATTTCGTTTGCTAACACGCGTTGACGAAGACCTGCTTTGATTTCTTCTTCGCTTAGCTCTTCACCACCAAGATATTTTTCCATTAATTCTTCAGTTGCTTCAGCTGCTGCATCAACAAGGTTTTGACGCCATTCTTCACAAGCTGCTTGCATATCTGCTGGAATATCTTCATAAGTGAAGGTCATACCTTGGTCTGCTTCGTTCCAGTTGATCGCTTTCATTTTGATCAAATCAACAACACCAGTGAAGTTTTCTTCTGCACCGATTGGAAGTTGAAGAGGAACAGCGTTAGCTCCTAAACGAGTTTTAAGTTGATCAACAACACGTAAGAAGTTAGCACCAGTACGGTCCATTTTGTTTACGAACGCGATACGTGGAACTTGATATTTGTTAGCTTGACGCCATACAGTTTCAGACTGAGGTTGAACACCACCAACCGCACAGTAAACCATTACCGCACCATCAAGAACACGCATAGAACGTTCTACTTCAACAGTAAAATCTACGTGTCCCGGGGTATCGATAACGTTGATACGGTGTTGTGGGAACTGTTGTGACATACCAGACCAGAATGCGGTAGTTGCCGCAGAGGTAATGGTAATACCACGCTCTTGTTCCTGTTCCATCCAGTCCATTGTTGCTGCACCATCGTGTACTTCACCAATTTTGTGACTTACACCAGTGTAGAATAAGATACGTTCAGTGGTAGTAGTTTTACCAGCATCAATGTGCGCACTAATACCGATATTACGATATCTTTCAATAGGGGTTGTACGAGCCATTATTATAACCTTGTTAAGTTTAATATCTGTTTATATAAGGGTAAGGCTTCATCGAGGATGAAGCCCTTAAATTTTAAAAGCGTATTACCAACGGAAGTGAGCAAATGCTTTATTAGCTTCAGCCATACGGTGAACGTCTTCACGTTTTTTAACAGCTGCGCCTTTGTTATCTGATGCATCAGATAATTCATTTGCAAGACGTAAAGCCATTGATTTATCACCGCGTTTACGTGCAGCTTCAACGATCCAACGCATACCTAATGCGTTACGACGAACTGGACGTACTTCAACTGGCACTTGGTAAGTAGAACCACCAACACGACGAGATTTAACCTCAACAGTTGGGCGAACGTTTTCAAGTGCAATTTCAAATGCTTCTAAAGGTTCTTTACCTGTGCGTTCTGCAAGTTTGTCTAACGCACCGTAAACGATAGTTTCAGCAACGGATTTTTTACCGTCTACCATTAATACATTAATAAATTTTGCAAGTAACTCTGAACCGAACTTCGGATCTGGAAGAATCTTGCGTGGTTCAACACTACGACGACGTGGCATTGCGAATTTCTCCGTATATTTAATCTTCAGGATATCCAAAACTCTATAAAAATTAACCGCACTTTAAAGTGAGCTAATGTGATACTGGAGTTTCTGATTTAAATTTTTACTAATTTAGACGTTTGGCCTTACTTAACGGAGTTCCATTAAGCTTTAGGACGTTTAACGCCGTATTTAGAACGACCTTGTTTACGATCTTTAACGCCTGCACAGTCTAATGCACCGCGTACAGTGTGGTAACGAACACCTGGTAAGTCTTTAACACGACCACCACGGATAAGCACAACACTGTGCTCTTGAAGGTTGTGACCTTCGCCGCCGATGTAAGAAGTTACTTCAAAGCCATTAGTTAAACGAATACGACATACTTTACGTAATGCTGAGTTCGGTTTTTTAGGTGTAGTTGTGTATACACGAGTGCACACACCACGTTTCTGCGGGCAAGCCTCTAATGCAGGAACGTTACTTTTTACAACCTTTTTCACACGCGGTTTGCGTACTAGCTGGTTGATAGTTGCCATTAAAAAAGCTCCAGTTTAAATGTTATTCATAATAGAATGTTTGTTACAAAATCTATCTCTCCATCCAATAGACAGAAGAAATAGACGCTGAATTTTAATGGTTTCACCTCGCATTGTCAATATTTAAACAGAAATAGGATCGCAAAGGATCGCTTGATAAAAAATCGACGCAAAACTGACCGCACTTTTCCAAATCAATTGCCTGTCTATGATGAGGGTTTTATAATTTCAAACAGAATTATTTTGTTGGCAATCATTATGTTACGTTCATTCATTTTTCATTTACGTTATTTCTATCATAAAAAACTTCGACAAACCCATCGCATCTCTCATAAAACACTCGAATTTGTATGCTTACTTATTGGTGCGACATTTGTTGCCCTTTTTTCCTTTGGATTTGCGAAACTCGCCGATATCGGACTTGAATTTAATGCTTATTGGTCAGCCAAATACCCTCTCGCCGTTTGGATCGTTTTACCGCTTGGTCTTGCTTTTCTCACCTGGTTTACCGCTAAATACACGCCTTATGTTGGCGGCAGTGGTATTCCACAAGTGATTGCCTCCATTAATCTTCCTTATAATGGTTATAAAACAAGACTGGTTAAATTTTGCCAAACCATTTGGAAAATTCCACTTACTTTCTTTGCAATGGTTATCGGTGCGTCTGTTGGACGTGAAGGACCTTCTGTTCAAGTGGGTGCTGCAGTCATGCTAGCTTGGGGGAATTTCTGTCGTAAATATAACTTTGCTTTTCGTGGTTTGAGTACAAATGAACTTATCGCAACCGGTGCAGCAGGTGGTCTTGCTGCCGCATTTAATGCGCCTTTAGCTGGGGTAGTTTTTGCCATTGAAGAGCTTGGTCGAGGCGTGATGTTACGCTGGGAACGCCGAGTATTGCTTGGTGTATTAGCAGCCGGTTTTATTTTAGTAGCGATTCAAGGCAATAGCCCTTACTTTCCTGCCTATAAAGGTGCAACAGCTATTCCCTATTTATATCTTTGGCTTGCTATTTGTGGCGTAGTTTGTGGCGTACTGGGCGGTATATTTGGGCGACTCCTTGCAAAAGGATTAGCGGGACTCTCTCCACTCAAATGGCGTGATTGGATTCGCAAACACCCTATCTACATTGCTTTATTGCTCGGTTTAGTACTTGCCGCGATGGGAACCTATAGCGAAGGGCAAACTTATGGAACGGGTTATAATGTGGTCGCAAGAGCATTAGAAGGACAACTCGTTTCACCTGAAGTGGGAATCCTAAAACTCTTCGCAACGGTTACGACTTATTGGAATGGCATTGCGGGCGGAATTTTTACACCATCTCTCACAACTGGTGCGGGTATTGGTACCATGTTATGGGAAATAAGCAACGGCGTGGTCGATCAACGTTTCTTGGTTATTTTATGTATGGCAGCCTTTTTAGCGGGTGGGACACAATCCCCCGTAACAGCAAGCGTAGTGGTGATGGAAATGACAGGCGCTCAACCTGTGCTGATCTGGCTCTTGATTTCCAGCATCATTGCCTCCATAATTTCGCGCCAATTTAGCCCGAAACCTTTTTATCACTTTGCGGCTGGACGTTTCCGCCAACGAATGCAGGAACAACAAGCAGAAGATCTTCGCCGTAACGAGATTCAAGAGAAATAAAATATGTCAGAAAACCAACCGCACTTTTATCGTGGACGCTTTTCCGTTGCGCCAATGTTAGATTGGACGACACGCCATTGTCGCTATTTTCATCGTCAATTTAGTAAAAATGCGTTACTTTATACTGAAATGGTTACGGCTCCCGCCATTATCCATGCGAAATACGATCATTTAGATTTTGATTTACAAGAAAACCCGGTTGCCTTACAACTCGGTGGAAACGATCCCGCACAGCTTAAACATTGTGCCAAATTAGCCGAAGAAAGAGGCTATCATGAAATTAATCTAAATGTGGGCTGTCCTTCCGATCGCGTGCAAAACGGCATGTTTGGTGCATGTTTAATGGCAAAAGCAGATTTAGTAGCAGAATGTATTGCAGAAATGCAAAGTGTCGTCAATATTCCTGTCACCGTGAAAACCCGCATTGGTATTGATGATTTGGATAGCTATGAATTTCTCTGCGACTTTATCGAAAAAGTCCATCATGCAGGCTGCCAAGAATTTATTGTTCATGCACGAAAAGCCTGGCTTTCAGGATTAAGTCCAAAAGAGAATCGAGAAATCCCCCCTTTAGATTATGATCGTGTTTATCAATTGAAAAAAGACTTCCCGCAGTTGACCATTGCAATTAATGGCGGCATTAAAACCATCGAAGAAATGAAACATCATTTGCAATTTGTGGATGGCGTAATGGTTGGGCGTGAGGCTTATCAAAATCCGTCGTTGTTGGGGTATGTTGATCAAATGCTTTTTGATGCCAATGCGAATATCGTCACACCAAGACAAGCGGTGGAGGCCATGTTCCCTTACATTGAAAAACAACTGAGCCAAGGTGTTTATTTAAATCATATCGTTCGACATATGCTCGGTGCATTTCAAAACTGCAAAGGGGCAAGACAATGGCGACGCTATCTAAGTGAAAATGCCTTTAAACAAGGCGCGGGCATTGAAGTGGTTGAAACGGCATTAAGCTTTGTGGAAACCAATTAAGCCTAAAACGCAAAGTGCGGTCAGAATTTAAAAGATTTTCTGACCGCACTTTTGTTTTCTAAATATTTAATTAACAATGATGTTTTTGACGATATGCCACTAAATCTTCAATCGTTAATACCGCATAACCAAATTTTTTCGCAAATTCGATAATTTCAGCTGCTCGCGCCATGGTGCCATCATCATTCGTGATTTCACAAATCACACCCGCTGGTTTAAAACCACTTAAACGCGCTAAATCAACTGATGCTTCAGTATGACCGCGGCGTGCTAAAACACCGCCTTCTGCAGCACGTAATGGGAAAACATGTCCTGGACGGTGAAGATCTGTCGGTTTCGCCTGATCTGCAATTGCCGCTTTGATTGTGGTGACGCGATCTTGTGCCGATACACCTGTTGACACACCTTCTGCCGCTTCAATCGTCACAGTAAATGCGGTTTTATTCACGCTATTGTTATGCTCAACCATAGGTGGCAAATCAAGTTGTTTGCATTGTTCATCGGTGATACATAAGCACACAATACCACTACCATAACGAATAAGTTTTGCCATTTGTTCTGGCGTAATCGTTTCTGCAGGGAAAATTAAATCGCCTTCATTTTCGCGATCTTCATCATCCAATACCAACACACCATTGCCTTGTTTGCATGCATTTAATGCGTTAATTACCCGTTCTTCACCGGTCGTACCAAATGCAGATAAAATTGACTGATTCATCGTAATTTCCTTTGTTGTTACGTTAAAATTAACCAGAATCAGGGCTGAGAAATGCAAATAAATAGAACGGAATTGGGAACCCAATCCGTTTTATTCTCTTTCATCCAGACTATACTGTCGGCCTTGGAATTTCACCAAATCTGCTAACCTTAAAAGGACAAAGCGACACAATTTTGTAAAACGCAATCAAAATTGACCGCACTTTTAAGTGCTCGTGGGCTGTCACCACCGGTAGGGAATTTCACCCTGCCCTGAGAATGCAAGTCGTAGTATAACGCAAAATGTCGCGGTAAAAAATCATTCAATGAAAAATGTTTTTATTTGCACAAAGATTGCATAAAATAGGCCTATACTGCCACTATGCAATGGCGATTTAGCGAAGGATACATTATGTCGAACAAACACGATAAAAAAGTGGGTGTGATTTTTGGGAAATTCTACCCAGTTCATACCGGCCATATTAATATGATTTATGAAGCATTCAGTAAAGTGGATGAACTTCACGTAATTGTCTGTAGCGATACCGAACGCGATTTAAAGCTGTTTTATGATAGTAAAATGAAGCGTATGCCGACGGTACAAGATCGCCTTCGTTGGATGCAACAAATCTTTAAATATCAAAACGATCACATTTTTATTCATCATTTAGTTGAGGATGGCATTCCAAGTTATCCGAATGGTTGGCAAGCTTGGAGTGAAGCGGTAAAAAATCTATTTGAAGAAAAACAATTTACCCCGACGATGGTATTTAGTAGTGAGCCACAAGATAAAGCGCCATATGAAAAATACTTAGGTCTCGAAGTTTCTTTAGTGGATCCTGACCGCTCTTTCTTTAACGTATCTGCAACGAAAATTCGTACTACACCTTTCCAATATTGGAAGTTCATTCCGAAAGAAGTTCGTCCGTTCTTTGCCAAAACCATTGCCATTTTAGGTGGCGAAAGTAGCGGTAAAAGCGTGTTAGTCAGTAAGCTTGCTGCTGTATTCAATACCACTTCTGCATGGGAATATGGTCGTGAATATGTCTTTGAAAAATTAGGTGGCGATGAGCAAGCCATGCAATATTCTGACTATCCACAAATGGCATTAGGTCATCAACGCTATATTGATTATGCCGTACGTCACGCCCATAAAGTAGCGATTATTGATACCGATTTCATTACCACGCAGGCTTTTTGTATTCAATACGAAGGCAAAGCGCATCCTTTCCTCGATTCCATGATCAAAGAATACCCATTTGATGTAACAATCTTATTGAAAAATAACACAAAATGGGTGGATGATGGCTTACGTAGTCTAGGCAGTCAAAAACAACGTCAACAATTCCAACAGTTATTGAAGAAATTGTTGGATAAATACAAAGTGCCTTACATTGAAATTGAATCACCAAGTTATTTAGATCGTTATAACCAAGTGAAATCTGTTGTGGAAAAAGTGTTAAATGATGAAGAACTTGAAGGTTTACCACATACTAAACGCAAATTGACCACTGAGAAATAACATGATTTTATTCGCAGGCGATCCGCACGGAAGTTATGAACATCTTTATCCTTTCGTGCAAGAAAATGACAACGTTGCCCTGATTATTTTGGGCGACTTGCAACTTTCTTCGCCTGATGAATTAGATAAACTCGCACAACATTGTGATATTTGGTTTATTCACGGTAATCATGACAGCAAAACTGTCGCCGCATTTGAGGCGATTTGGGGTACACATTGGAAATCGCGTAATTTGCATAATCGTGTTGTTGAAATCCAAGGTCAACGCATTGCCGGCTTAGGTGGCGTATTCCGAGGACAAATCTGGATGCCCCCCAATAAGCCGATGTATTTTGACCCTATCCACTATTGCCAATATAGCCCGCAAGAAAAAATTTGGCGTGGCGGTGTACCATTACGTCATCGCACGTCTATTTTCCCTTCTGATATCGAAGCCATTGAAAATGAACAAGCCGATATTTTAATTTGCCATGAAGCGCCTAAACCCCATCCAATGGGATTTCGTGTGATTAATCAACTCGCAGAAAAATTAGGGGTAAGACACGTTTTCCATGGCCATCATCATGACAATGTCGAGTACAAGACAAATTTCCCTTATAAAATCACGAATGTCGGTTTTAGAAGTGTTACTGATGCACACGGAAATTATTTATTAAAAACTATTGATGATCGAGAAAAATAACTGAGTTAGTTGTTAATTGTTTTTAATAAAAAGAAAAGTTTGAAGAGAGAAGATGGCGCACCCGAAAGGATTCGAACCTTTGACCGCTCGGTTCGTAGCCGAGTACTCTATCCAGCTGAGCTACGGGTGCGTAGTGATGTTTTATTATTCCTGACCATTTTAACTGATAGAGTCGATTTAAAATGGCGCACCCGAGAGGATTCGAACCTCTGACCGCTCGGTTCGTAGCCGAGTACTCTATCCAGCTGAGCTACGGGTGCAGAATAAATAAAACTAACAACAAATGGCGGTGAGAGAGGGATTCGAACCCTCGATGGAGTTTTTGACCCCATACTCCCTTAGCAGGGGAGCGCCTTCAGCCTACTCGGCCATCTCACCACATTCGGTGTGTGGGCGGTATAATACGTTTTTTTGAAAATATGTCAAATCATTTTTTGAAAAAGCGATGTTGGTTGCTTGATTTATCTACATTTTGCATAAATAAAGTGCGGTTGAAAAAACAAATAAATTTCTCACCACACTTTAATCATCTCTAGCCTTTTAAAATTGCTCGTAGACGATCAAGCTGACTTGATGTTTGTTGTTGCTTCTGTTCTACTGTCAATTTTGGTTTATCTTTTTCCCATTGCACATCACCTTGTGGTAACTCTGCTAGAAAGCGACTTGGCTCTGGGCGAATTAACTCACCAAACTGACGTCGTTCACGACAAAGAGAAAAAGTCAGCGTTTGTTGTGCTCGCGTAATGCCTACATAAGCTAGACGGCGCTCTTCCTCCACATTGTCTTCATCAATACTGGTTTGATGAGGCAAAATTCCCTCTTCCATACCGATTAAATACACATGGGGAAACTCTAAGCCTTTGGATGCGTGCAATGTCATTAATTGCACTTGATCACTCTCGTCATCATCTTCGCCTCGCTCCATCATGTCGCGTAGCGTTAAACGAGTGACCACTTGGTTTAAAGTCATCGGCTCATTCACCTCATCGCCTTTGAGCATATCCTCTATCCAGCTAAATAAGGTTGCCACGTTTTTACTTTGCATTTCGGCGGCTTTCGGGCTGGTGGCATACTCATACAAATATTCTTCGTAATGCAATGAAGAAAGTAAAGAACGCACAGCCGTTTCAGGATCGGAACGTAAACTTTGATCGTTTAACTCCACAATCCAACGACCAAATTTTTGCAAGGCATCATAGGCTTTCGGTGTAACACGTTGCATCAGTTCAAACTCAAAAATCGCCTCAAATAAACTGATATGTTTTTCCTGTGCCAACTCGCCTAGTTTTTGCAATGTTGCGGCACCAATTTCCCGTTTCGGCGTATTCACAATACGTAAGAAAGCCGCATCATCGTCTTGATTTACCACCAAACGCAAGTAAGCCATCATGTCCTTAATTTCAGCACGAGAGAAAAAAGATGTCCCGCCAGAAATTTTGTATGGAATACGGTTTTGCATCAGTACTTTTTCCAATAAACGGGATTGATGATTCCCCCGATACAAAATCGCATAATCCTTGAATTTGGTTTTACGGCTAAAACGATGAGCAATTAATTCTGCCACAATCCGTTCGGCTTCATGCTCTTCATTTTTCGCTTCAATGACTTGTAATTTTTCACCTTCGCTCAAGTTGGAAAACAGTTTTTTATCGAACACGTGCTCGTTGTTATCAATCAAAATGTTGGCACAATGCAAAATACGATGAGTGGAGCGGTAATTTTGTTCTAATTTAATGACTTGCAAACGCGGAAAATCATCACGCAAGCGCACCATATTTTGGGGACGAGCACCTCGCCAAGAATAAATGGATTGGTCGTCATCTCCTACCACCGTAAAGCAAGCTCGCTCGCCTACCAGTAATTTAATCAGTTCATATTGGCTGGGATTGGTATCTTGATATTCATCCACCAACAAATAGCGGATTTTCTCCTGCCATTTTGACCGCACTTCTTCGTTCTGTTTGAAGAGTAAGGTCGGCAACATAATCAAATCATCAAAATCCAACGCATTATAAGCACGGATTTGCGCCGCATAACGCTCATAACATTTTGCAAAGGTTTGATATTTTGCATCTTTCGCTAAGGCATACGCCTGCTTTGGCGAAACCAAATCATTCTTCCAATTGGAAATAACCGAGATTAATTCACGCAGTAAATTTTTATCTTCCTGCAGTACATCTGCTGTCAGTTCTTTTAGTAAGGCAAGTTGATCGTGCTCATCAAACAAGGTCATATTCGATTTAAAACCTAAAGCTTTATATTCCCGTTTGATAATATCGAAACCTAAGGTATGGAAAGTGGAAACAATCAATCCTTTGGATTTTTCTTTACCAATGGAATGGGCTACACGCTCTTTCATTTCACGAGCGGCTTTGTTGGTAAAGGTTACGGCGGCGATCTGTTTAGGCAAATAACCACAGTGTTCAATCAAATGAGCAATCTTATTGATGATCACGCGAGTTTTTCCAGAGCCTGCGCCAGCTAGCACCAAGCAAGGCCCGCTGACATATTCGACAGCCTGTTGTTGTTGAGGATTGAGTTTCATATCTTAATGCAAATTAATTTGACCACGCATAAGGCAACAATGCGGTATCTAATAAAAATGACAGTGGCAAATCTAAAATAGGTAAGCCCCATTTTTGTGCCATCTCTAAATCATAAGCCGCACCTGCGTAAGGCGTGTATTTTTCCGATGGGTCAATTAATTTCACCACCGTACCACAACCTGTTAATGTTAAAAGTGCGGTTAAAATCAGAAGTGTTTTTTTCATTCACAACGTGCTTTTAAGGCTAAATAGACGGCTTCCGGCACCAGTTCTTTCACATCGCCATGATGTAAATAAATTTCTCGTACAATCGTGGAAGACACAAACGCCCATTTTTCTGTTGGCGGGAAGAACAAACTATCCACACCATCGGTTAATAAACGGTTTAATGCAGCCAGTTGTAATTCATATTCGAAATCCGTCGTTGTACGCACACCACGAATAATCGCAGTGATTTTTTTGGCTTTAATTTCATTCGCCAGTAAATCAGAGAATCCAAATACTTCCACATTGGGCAAATGAGCGACAGCTTGGCGAACCAGCTCGATGCGTTCCTCCAATGAGAACAATGGCTTTTTGCTCGGGCTATTCGCCACCGCGACAAAAACTTTCGGGAAAATGACCGCACTTCGCGCAATAATATCTAAATGCCCATTGGTAATCGGGTCAAACGTGCCAGGGTAAATTACGCTTGTCATTTATGGTTCTCCGAAATATTAGTTAAATAAGGATGAAGCAAATCTAAAAGTCGCTGTAATGCGCCACGATTTTCAATTAACACCTCATAGCCTGCATGGCCTAAACGCTGACGTGCTTCTTTTGAATTCAATAACTTATCAATAATCTCTGCCAACGCTTTCTCTGTGGAGTTGATTTGCAACACACCTTGTACCTCTAAAAGCGAAGTAAAGACTTCAGGAAAATTGAAAGTATACTTTCCGCTCACAACGGGTAATTTAAACGCTAAAGGCTCAAGAGGATTATGCCCGCCATGTTTAACTAAACTTCCGCCTACAAACGCAATATCTGAAATGCCATACATCAACATCAACTCGCCCATAGTATCACCCAGAATAACTTGGGTATTTTCTGAAGGAATCTCCCCCGTTGAACGACGAATAAAGTTAAAGTTGGCTTTTTCAATTAAATCTGCCACAGGCTTAAAACGTTCAGGATGACGAGGTACCAGCAATAACAGCAAATTTGGATGTTTTTTTAATAACAAATGATGCGCTTGTAAAATAAGTTCTTCTTCCCCTTCATGGGTACTCGCAGCAATCCAAATCTGACGATCTTTCGCCCAGCTCTCATGAAGTGTTGCAATGTCTTTGAGTAATTCATCACTGACCACAAGATCATATTTAATGTTGCCGGTTAATTGCAGGCGATCTTTCTCATAACCTAACTCTAAATAACGCTTTCCGCTAATACTATCTTGCGGTGCAATCAAGCTGATTTGAGAAAACATTCGTTGTAGATGTTGTTTGACTTTGCCATAACGTCTGGCTGAACGTGCAGAAAGGCGAGCATTGGCGACAATGAAAGGAATATGTCGATGTGCCAAACAATCAATCAAATTCGGCCAAAGCTCCGTTTCAATCACGATGAATACTTTAGGTTGAATAAAATCAAGAAAACGATTGATGACACAAGGTAAATCGTAAGGCAAATAACAATGCATCGCACTGTCCCCGAACGCAGCTTTTACGCGTTCAGAGCCTGTTGGCGTGACCGTTGTAAACGTGATCGGTAAGTGAGGATAATCTTTCTGAATGCGTTTTACTAACGGTGTAGCAGCAATGACTTCACCGACTGATGCTGCATGAATGACGATCCCATCTTGCACGGGCTTAGCAAGATTCACATAAATGCCATATCGCTCGCCTAAACGCTTGCGATAATTTGGTGCCTTGATACTTCTTAGTAGCATGAAGAACAGCACAAAAGGCTGAATCAGATACATCAGGTAGGTATAAAAAAAACGCCACATAAAATAAATTCAGTTATACTTACAAAAATTTCGGCTAGTATAGCAAAAAAAGGATCAAAATATGCCAACAATTAGCGTTGCCATGATTGTCAAAAATGAAGCGGCAGATCTCGCTCAATGCCTCGATACGGTAAAAGATTGGGTAGATGAAATCATTATTGTTGATTCAGGCAGTACTGATAACACCCAAGAAATCGCTGAACAATATGGTGCAAAATTTTATTCACATCCTGATTGGCCGGGTTTTGGCAAACAACGCCAACGTGCACAGCAATATGTCACTAGTGATTATGTTTTGTGGCTAGATGCCGATGAACGCGTCACACCAAAACTTCGAGAATCCATTCAACAAGCAGTTCAACAAGATACGCCAAATACCGTTTATGATATTCCTCGTGTGAGTGAAGTGTTTGGGCGCGAAATTCGCCATTCAGGTTGGTATCCAGATTATGTGGTGCGTTTATATCGCACAAACTACGCCGGGTACAATGATTCACTAGTACATGAAAAAGTGGTTTATCCTGAAAATACAAAAGTACAGAAATTAACTGGCGATCTGGAGCATTTCACCTATAAAAGCATTCATCACTATTTGGTGAAATCTGCAGGCTACGCCAAAGCTTGGGCTGACCAACGCCAAGCCAAAGGGAAAAAAGCGACATTGTGGCAAGGTGTCAGTCATGCTATTGGTTGCTTTGTCAAAATGTACATTTTAAAAGCCGGTTTCTTAGATGGAAAACAAGGTTTCCTGCTTGCAGTACTTTCCGCTCATTCCACCTTTGTGAAGTATGCTGATTTGTGGGAACGTAATCAGCATTAATCAAAAACAAAAAGTGCGGTCAAAATTAACCGCTCTTTTTTTTATTTCTTTAAAGCAAAAAAAATTAATTTTTCGCTGCTGCCGCGGCTTTTACGATTACCGCAAACGCAGGCGCTTTAAGTGAAGCACCGCCTACTAATGCACCATCGATATCCGGTTGAGTGAATAATTCTGCTGCGTTAGAATCATTTACTGAACCACCGTATTGAATGATCACTTGATCTGCTACAGCTTGTGATTTTGCTGCGATGTGACCACGGATAAATGCGTGAACAGCTTGAGCTTGTGCTGGAGTTGCTGATTTACCCGTACCGATTGCCCAAATTGGTTCGTAAGCAATCACGGCACCATTAAATGCTTCTACACCTAATGCATTGATGACTGCATCAATTTGACGCGCGCATACTTCTTCCGTTTTGCCAGCTTCGTTTTCAGCCTCAGTTTCACCAATACATAATACCGGCACTAAACCAGCTTCTTTTAATGCACCAAATTTTTTCGCTACGAATTCATCGCTTTCTTTGTGGTAAGTACGACGCTCAGAGTGACCGATAATGATGTATTTTGCACCAAAATCTTTTAACATTTCGCTAGAAATATCACCAGTAAATGCACCTTTCACATTGATATCTACGTTTTGTGCACCTAACTGAATCACACTTTTACCGCCACAGCTGCAACCACAACCAGATAGTGCCGCTTCAGCCGTACCTAAATACATAACGGGTGGGGCAATAGCCACATCACAACCTGTTACATCATGTAATTCTGCTTTTAATCCTTCGATTAATTCCTTGGTGAACGCTTTGGAACCGTTTAATTTCCAGTTACCCATTACTAAAGGACGACGTGCCATTTTTGTTTCTCCATATTGAATAAATAAAAAGTGTGTTTACTATACCAAACTTTAGGCAGATTTCTTTGTGCAAAATCACATTTTGAAAATTTTTTTGGGGAAATGATGATTATTTTGTGCTAAAAAGCTACAATCTACTGTACGGAACCGATAAAAAATAACCAATTTTATAAATAAACGGAAAATAGGTCTGGTAACAATGAAAATTTTCAAAGCCGAACAATGGAATATAGAAGTGCTTGCTCCACTCTTTGAAGCCTATCGACTTGCCAACGGAATGAGTGAAAATCCTGACCGCACTTTAACCTTTCTTACGAATCGTATACGTTTTAATGAAAGCATGTTTTTTGTTGCTGTAAACGAAAACGCACAGGCGGTTGGTTTTGTTCAACTTTACCCTCGCTTATCTTCTTTACAACTACAACGCTATTGGCAATTAACTGATATTTTTGTCAAAGAAGATAAACATCAAACCGAGATTTATGCAGCCCTTATTTCTAAAGCTAAAGAGTTTGTCCGTTATACACAATCCAACCGTTTAGTAGCGGAATTAAGCCAAACTCAACAGAATATCTTAGAACGCGAAGGATTTAAGCTAAACACGAAAAAAAGTTTGTTTGAATTAACTCTCTAATGCATACGCTCCTCAATCAATATTGGGATTACTTGAGAATTGAACGCCAAGTAAGCCCACATACTCTCACCAATTATCAACATCAACTGAATGCGATTTTAGCGATTTTGTCTGAAAAAGGTATTCAGCACTGGCAGCAAGTGAATCCAAGTGTGGTTCGTCTTATTTTGGCGGAAAGTCGAAAGCACGGTTTAAAAGAAAAGAGCTTGGCATTACGCTTATCTGCTCTGCGTCAGTTTTTCAGCTATCTTGTGCAACAAGGGCAAATGAAAGTGAATCCGGCAACAGGCATCTCTGCGCCGAAACAAGGCAAGCATTTACCGAAAAATATTGATGCTGAACAGGTCCAAAAATTGCTTTCAAATGACAGCAAAGATCCCATTGATTTGCGCGATCGTGCCATGATGGAATTAATGTATAGTTCAGGGCTTCGCTTATCTGAATTGCAAGGCTTAAACCTCAATAGCATTAACACACGTGTACGTGAAGTGAGAGTGATTGGTAAAGGAAACAAAGAACGTATTGTGCCTTTTGGACGTTATGCTTCTCATGCAATTCAGCAATGGTTGAAAGTACGCCCTTTATTTAATCCTAAAGATGACGCCCTTTTTGTGAGCCAGCAGGGAAATCGTCTCACTCATCGTTCTATTCAAAAACGAATGGAAACCTGGGGCATTCGCCAAGGATTAAACAGCCATCTCAACCCACACAAACTGCGTCACTCTTTTGCAACGCATATGCTGGAAGCGAGTTCAGATTTGCGGGCCGTTCAAGAGCTTTTAGGGCACAGCAATTTATCCACTACGCAAATTTATACGCATTTAAATTTCCAACATCTTGCAGAAGTCTATGACCAAGCCCATCCTCGAGCAAAACGAAAAAAATAAGCAAAGTGCGGTCAAAAATCGTCGTCTTTTTTAACCGCACTTCTAAACAAAACTACCTTTCTGTAGCCTTTTTCATTTCACTATAAGCTAAATGCCTGAATATAAGGAAGTTTACCTTTTTTCAACATTTCTTCAATGCCGCTTTGGTGATCATTTTCACCTAAGCCACGTAATTCAAAGGTAACACCAATGCTGTTGTCATAAACCACTTGATCATCACGTTGATTTTGTCGACTCGTTACATAACGTCTTGCCCCTACACCAACAGACCAACAGCACGAGTTATATTGCACACCCACATATTGCTCAACTGGCTTTTTCAACGCAATATCTTGATAGTATTTTCCAACAACTGCCCAGTTATCTGATACTTCCCATGCAGCTACTATACCGACCTGTTTAATGTCTTGTTGATAACGGTTTGCTGAAGCGCCTAAATTTTGGTTAATATACTCTTTACTTGCATAACGATAATTTAATTGAATCAGATTATTCTTCATCGGATTAAATTCTAAACTGCTATTCGCCAATGAGGCTTTATCTAGCAACGTATCATATTGGTAGCTACCACGCCAATTCCATTTATCGCTAATTTTCCAGTTAGACTCCAACGCCCAAGAAGAAGAGGATTTTGGTGTACGATTACTCGGGTTATCATCAATTCTGGAGGCGGTTAAATAATAAATCTGTCCTGCTGAGAAGTTAAAACGCTCATCGGCATTTTTATCATAAAAACGGGTTGTACCCCCAACTGTCACTTGGTTTGCAGATGAAATACGGTCTAAACCACTATAACGACGATCTCTGAACAAAGAATAATAATCTTGTTGAACTAGCGCAGAATCATAACCAAAACCAAGGTAATTATTTACACGTTTTGAACCGATATTACTTTGGTCTTTGTATGGTCGATACAAATATTGAACATGAGGTTCAAGCGTTTGTGTATAGCCATCAAATAAGGTTTTGCTGCTCGCTAAAACCGTTTGCAAATCTACTTTTAATTGCGGTAATACACGATTTACTGATTTTTGTACGTCTTCCGCCGAAGAAGAAGAGCCTTTTTTCTGGTTATAATGGGTCGCGTAAAGTTTAGTCTCAATATTCAAGCTACCATATTTATTTGACATCGCTGTCGCTAAACTTGGCTCAACATGAAAACGCCATGCTGTCGGCATCAATGTACTATCATTATCAAAACGTACTGCTTGCGAGAATAACTTGAAATCTACCCAACCATTCGCCAAATCATTTTTGTAATAATTGAAGTCAATTTGTGGCATTGCACGGTAAGGTCCCACAGAAACTTCATCAAAAATTTGGAATTGACGCGCTGAAATTGCAAAGTTGTAATTTGGTTTGTAGTAAGCAATACGAGCATATTGGTTCGCGTAACCATCAGTACTGCTACCGTAATCAGAATCAAAATCGGTAAAATAACGCTTATCGCTCACTTTTGTGTAATCGATATTTAAACGCCAGTTTTCAAGAAAAGAAGAATGATGTTTCCAATATAATAAATGACGCTTACGGCTATCACTAGTGTATTCATCATAACGATCACGTCCTAAATATTCGCCCGCCAGTTTACCTTCACCAACCGGTGTTAAATAACGGAATTCACCATTTAATTGCCAACCACGACGAGACATATATTTTGGTGCAAATGTGGCATCATAATTTGGTGCAATGTTCCAATAAACCGGCTGTTTATACCAATAACCATCACGGCTAGAATGACCAACAGTTGGCATTAATAAACCTGAACGGCGGCGATCACCAATTGGTAATTGTAGATAAGGGGTATAGAATACCGGCACACCTAATACTTTAAAACGTGCATGCCAAAATTCGGCATATTCTTCTTTGATGTGCTGACGAATCTCGGAAGCATCTACCGCCCACGCATTATCGTCGGGTAAACAAGAGGTAAATGTCGCATTTTTCATTAAACGGTAATTATCGCCTAACTCGATTTCTTGCGCTTTACCACGACCTTGACGTCCTACAAGTTGGTAGTCTGCATCGGTTACATTACCGTTTTTACTATCTAAATTAAAACTCGCATCATTACCTAATAGATTGATTTGATTATCTTTATAATCAAATCCACCACGTAAATAAGCCCAACGTTGAGCTTGATTGCCCTCTCCTGTTTGTTTGACTTCAACTGAATTCCCGACTAAATGGCGGTTTCCTTGTTTCAAATCCACATTACCTTGATAAATCGCCTGAGTGGGCTGATTAATCTCTGCTTTATCTGCTTCAATATAAACTGGCAAATTATTAACGTCTCCTTTCACGACCTCGCCAGTAAAGTGAGGCACACCGAGTAAGCATTGAGCATGCAGATCTGCCAAACTTTGTTGACTATAAAGCGCGGTCAGAATCGAGATTGAAATTAAGGTATATTTTTTATTCATAATCAGTTCTTATTCAGATGAAATTAGACGGGATTATACTGGAATATCACTTACAACAACAGCCATTTATATGGTCGTTGACTAACCCCATAGATTGCATAAAAGCATAACACGTCGTTTCCCCAACAAAGACAAAACCACGTTTCTTCAACGCTTTTGACATTGCTTTTGAGATTTCAGTTCTAGCGGGCACCACAGAAATATCGGGGACATCATTAATAATCGGTTGATGATTCACAAACGACCACACAAAATCACTGAAATTTTCACCGCACTTTTCCATGGCTAGATAGGCTTTGGCATTTTTCACAATGGCTTCCAGTTTTGCCCGATGGCGAATAAGCCCGGTATTTTCCATGCAACGATCAATATCCTGTTCGGTCATTTGCTCGATTTTGGCTGGGTCAAATTGATGGAAGGCTGCTCGATAGGCTTCGCGTTTTTTCAATACGGTGATCCAGGAAAGCCCCGCTTGTTGCCCTTCTAAACAAATTTTTTCAAATAGCTTTTGGCTATCAAATTGTGGCTTGCCCCATTCCTTGTCATGGTAGTCGATATAAATTGGAAGTTCACCCACCCAAGGGCATCTTGTACTCATGCCATATCCTTTTTGAGTTGTTCATAGATTGCGACAAAATCGGGCATTACCCCACGCCATAAACAAAATGAATGGGCGGCTTGCGCCACCAACATACCAAAACCATCGCTGACATTATTCAGACCTAAGGATTTACAGTAGGCAATAAAAGGCGTATCGCTGCCTTTGGCATATTGCATGTCATAACAGGCGTGGACCTCTGATAAGATTGAGGCATCAACAGCGGCGGTATGTCCGCTTAATCCAGCCGAAGTTGCATTGATCACTAAATCGTAGGTTTGCGCGGGAATCGCACCCATCGCGACAGCTTCAATTGTGCCGTAAGGCTTGAACTTATCTGCCAGTTGTTGTGCTTTTTCTAGGGTGCGGTTAGCCAAGACAATCTGCTGCTGTGCTTCCAATAAAGGCAGTAATACTCCTTTGGTTGCTCCGCCAGCACCTAAAATTAAAATGCGTTGTTGTGGCTGAATCCAACCTAAGCGTTGTAAATCTGTCACTAAACCAATGCCATCGGTATTGTCCGCATAAAGTTTGCCGTTAGATAATTTTTTTAGTGTATTACAGGCTTCTGCCAGTTTCGCCCGTTCGCTATGTTCGTCAGCGAGCGCATAGGCGCGTTCTTTAAATGGTGCAGTGATATTGCAACCTTGTGCTCCTTCAGAAAAAAAGGCCTGCAATTGCTGCTCAAAATCCTCAAGATCACCTAATTTGGCAACATATTCCATCGTTTGCTGGGTTAGCTTGGCAAATAAGCGATGAATCAACGGGGATTTACTTTGGGCAATCGGATTGCCCCAAACGGCATAGTGCTGCATATCTTATCCTTGTCTGAATAGTTGGTTTGTGAGCAAATCGCGAATTTCCGATGGATTTTGTGCTTGGCCGACTGCTTCATCAAGCACGGGAAAATCTGCCCCAAATTGGGAACGCACAGCATCTGCGTTGCGGCAAGGTGATAAACCAGTTAAATTCGCACTGGTCGAGGTGAGGGCAAAGCCTGTTTTTTCGCATAAGGCTTTGACGGCAGGATGAGTACATAAACGCACCGCAATGTTATTAAATTGCCCCGTCAGAAAATGTGGGACTTCTGCCTTTGCCGGCACCACCCAGGTGATTGGATGTTCATATTGTGCCTGTAAGCGTGCAAGCTGTTCGTCAGACAAATGGGAAAAATCAACAAAAGGCTGCAAAAAATGCAAGCTCGGCGCGACTAAAATAAGGCCTTTTTCAATCGGACGTTGTTTTAAATCAAGCAATTTTCTGACCGCACTTTCACTTAGTGGATTACAGCCCAAACCGAATACCGCCTCAGTAGGATAGGCAACGACTTCGTCTTGCATTAAACGGGTGGCAATTTGTTGTACATTCATTTTTCGTTCTCAAAAATATGTCGACAGCCTTTATTCGCACACTGCCACACTTGCTGTTCGGCATTTTCACTTTTTAATAGCGCAAGTGGAAAATGGCATTGTGGACAAGGCATGGCATAGGGTTTTGCCGGCAAGGAAAATTTACAATGGGGAAAGTTATCGCAACCATAAAAGATTTTCCCTTGTCGTCCGCGACGGGCAACCAAATGTCCTTTATGGCATTCCGGGCAGTCTATAGATTGTTCTTCATCCTGTTGCTCATGCACCACAAAATCACAATCGGGATAACGACTACAACCGATGAACATGCCAAAGGCACCTTGTTTGAGTTGGAGTGGATTGCCACATTGCGGGCAGGTCTCATCAAGCTCTTTCAACACCTTATGTTCCACCTTATGCAAGGGGCGCAAATAATCACAGGCGGGATATGCGGTACAACCTAAAAACAGTCCCTTTTTACCCTGTTTCATTTGCAGAGGCGCGCCGCATTGTGGGCAATATTCTTCGTGTTTTGTGTGTTGGAAAAGGCTTTGACTCATACGCTGTCCCTATGCTTGTAGCATTATTTCCAATTCTTCTTGGGCCGCTAACCAATCCATTTCGACTTCTTCCAATGCTTTCTTCACCTCTACTTGCAGTGCCAAAAGTGCGGTCAATTTTTCTTTATTTTCTGCGCTGTAGAGTTCGGAATCAGCCAATTGGTTTTCAATTTCCGTAAGATTGGAGGAATGTTTATTCATTTTTTCCTCCAATTGAGAGATTTGTTTACGAAGAGGCGCAGTTTGTTGGCGAAGTTCGGCCTCGCGACGTTTTTGTTCCTTGCGGTTTTGCATGGAATTTTCATTGTCGTCATTTTTCTCCGAGGATTTATTTTCTGGCGCACTATTTTGTTCATTCAGCCATTTTTGATAATCCTCTAAATCGCCTTTGAATTCTTCCACTTTTTTATCGTGTACCAAATAGAATTCTTCCACGGTATTACGTAGTAGGTGACGATCATGGGAAACTACTACCAAAGATCCCTCGTAATCCACCAGCGCTTCGGTTAATGCCTGACGCATATCCAAATCCAAATGGTTGGTTGGTTCATCGAGCAGTAATAAGTTTGGTCGTTGCCAAACAATCAGCGCTAGCACCAAACGGGCTTTTTCCCCACCGGAAAAGGCTTTCACCGCTTGATTAACTTTGTCACCATGGAATGCAAAACTCCCGAGGTAATCCCGTACCTGTTGCTCCGTTTGCTCTGGTGCGAGCTTCTGCATATGCCACAAGGCAGACTCATCTGCACGTAGCGTATCAAGCTGATGTTGAGCAAAATAGCCGAGTTGTACGCCTTTAGCTAATTGCACAGTACCGGAAAGAGCGCTGAGCTCACCCGCTAACAATTTAATCAACGTTGATTTCCCCGCACCGTTTTTCCCGAGCAAACCGATGCGCGAACCCGGCACTAAATTCAGTTTAATTTTACTTAAAATTTCTACCGCACTTTCACCGCTACCATAACCTGCGCTCGCCTGTTCAATCATCACCAAAGGATTCGGCAAGGATAGTGGCGGACGAAATTCAAAAGTAAAGGGATTATCCACATAAGCCGGCGCAATCAGTTCCATACGTTCCAATGCCTTCATGCGACTTTGTGCTTGTTTAGCTTTGGTCGCCTTGGCTTTAAAGCGGTCGATATATTTTTGTAAATGAGAGATCTTTTGTTGTTGCTGACGATACATCGCCATTTGTTGTGCTAGCTTGGTTGCTCGTTGCACTTCAAAGGAAGAATAATCGCCCGTGTATTCATTGAGTTTCTGATTTTCGATATGGAGGATTTTTGTCACAATCGGATCGAGAAAATCACGGTCGTGGGAAATTAATACCAAAGTACCTTGATATTGCACTAACCAACGTTCTAACCAAATAACTGCATCCAAATCCAAATGATTGGTTGGCTCATCTAGCAATAATAAATCCGATGGACAAAGTAATGCTTGCGCCAAATTTAAACGCATCCGCCAACCACCAGAGAAGGATTTTACAGGCTGAGTGATTTCTTCTTGGTTAAAGCCTAAACCATGCAATAAGGACGCCGCGCGAGATTGAATTGTCCAAGCATCCAAGGTTTCTAACTGTCCGTGAATGCGCGCAATCGCATGGCCATCATTACGTTCATTCGCTTCATTAAGTTCCTGCTGCAAACGGCAGTATTCGCGATCCCCTTGAATCACATAATCAATGGCGGGAATATCCAATGCTGGCGTTTCTTGATTGACCCAAGAGACCCGCCAGTTGGATGGATAAGTGACTTCGCCGCTCTCTGGCGTTAATTCTTTTTTTAATAGGGCAAAAAGAGAAGACTTACCACAACCATTCTTCCCCACCAAGCCGACTTTTTGTTTCGGATTGATGGTTGCTGTGGCATTCTCAAGCAATTCGGTTTGCCCGCGCTTTAGGGAAATATTATTAAATACAATCATTTTTTCGAATACATCTGAATTTGTGCCTATTTTGCAATATTTTTCCTTTTCTCGAAACAGCCTATTCCAATTTTATCGATATTTCTGCCAGAAAAACCAAGTATAATAACGCTCACAAATCAATTATGAGTAAATAAAATGAAGCTCTCTATTCTTAATCTCGCCCCTGTTCGAGAAGGACAAACTTATTTGCAAGCGGTTGAGTCGATGGTCAATCTTGCAAAACATGCAGAGAACATTGGCATTGAACGCTATTGGATTGCTGAGCATCATAATATGAAAAATTTGGTGAGTTCAGCGACCGCACTTTTAATTCAGCATACGCTAGCCAATACGAAGACCTTGCGCGTTGGTTCGGATGGGGTGATGTTACCGAATCATTCGCCTTATGTGGTGGCGGAGCAATATGGCACACTGGAGACACTTTATCCAAATCGTGTTGAACTCGGTTTAGGGCGTGCGCCAGGAACTGATATGCAAATGGCTGCAGCTCTTCGTCGTGGACGAAACAGCCTAGATTTCCCTGCGGAAATTGCGGAACTTCGCGGTTACTTTAAAGATTGCAACCCGGTTTCTGCGTACCCTTCCGCAGGCTTGAATATACCGTTTTATATTTTGGGATCCAGCACCGAAAGTGCTTATCTTGCAGCAGAATTTGGCTTACCTTATGCCTTTGCTTCTCACTTTGCGCCACGCATGATGGAAATGGCAGTGGAGATTTACCGCAAAAACTTCAAACCATCAACCTATCTTGCTGAGCCTTATGTCATTTTAGGTGTGAACGCGATTGTTGCCGAAACCGATAAAGAAGCAAGACAACTGGCGACGACACAAACACTATTTTTCTTAAACGTGGTCACTAACGCGCAACAAAATTTACAACCACCGATGGCATCAGAAGAAGATGTTTGGAAAGCTCAAATGCACGCCCAAAATAAACCGCACTTTGGACCGGTCGATTTCGAGGAAATCCCGATTTACAACCAAGAACGCGCCGTAGTGGAACAAATGACTGCTTGTTCGCTGATCGGTTGTCCTGAAAGCGTGGAATTTCAACTTAAACAACTGCGTGAACGGGTAAATTTTGATGAAATTATGGCGGTGAGTTATATTTTTGATGAGCAAAAACAAGCACAATCTTACACCATGTTGAAAGCGATTGTGGATAAGCAATAGCGAGACAAAAATGAAAAGTGCGGTAAATTTCACCGCACTTTAAATCAAAAAATATTAATAAACCGTTTCTATCGGTAAACCGGCTTTCTCCCAGCCATCAAATCCACCAATGACGCTAAACACATTTTCATAGCCTTGTTCAACGAGGAAAGTCGCCACATTTCGGCTGCTCACGCCATGATAACAACTCACGATAATCGGGGAGTCAAAGTCCACCTGTTCTTCAAATTGTAAAAAGCTTTGGTTGGTTAAATGAAACGCCCCTTTCGCATGGGAATAGGTGAAACGTTGTGGATCCCGAATATCAGCAAGCATGGCGCCATTTTGCACCATTTCCCAAGCTTGTTCTGGGCTAATTTCTTTAAACGACATGATTTTTTCCCTTTGCGCGCTGTTTATACACGCCATCAAAAATAATCAGGCTCATCGCCAATACTAAACAAATGAATAACGGATAGCTGTCCGCATCCATTTCCTCTCCAATTAAAAATGAAATAATCACCATCAAAATGGTTTCAACATAACCTAAAAGGCCAAGCAAATTCATCGGCAGCATATTACTGGCTATAACATAAGCAATTAATGCAGCACCACTAATAAGCCCAAGTAATACCAATAATCCCCAAATATTAGGATTCGATTCCTGTACAGTAGCAAAATCGGTTTGAAGGGCAAAGTAAACGCTAACTGGCAATAATGCAATCATTTCTAAGCAAAAAGCACCAAGATCGGTATTTTTCAGGGCTTTTCGTATCGAGAAGTACGTGGTATAACCCACACAGATAACAATGGCTTCCCAAGATAACCCACCTTTTAAAATGATGTTAGAAATCACTCCGATTGCCGCAATTAATACCGCAATGAATTTCAATGTTGAAATTCGTTCTTTAAAAATGATCCGCCCTGCGGCCACCATCACAATTGGCAACAATAAATAACCGAAAGAAACACTTAAGGAGCTACCATTATTGGGGGCCCACAAAAAGAGCCACATTTGATAACCCATTAATGCGCCACAAATAATATAGGAAAGGGCAAAGAGCGGTTGTTTTTTAATGCGTTTTAAATGCTCTGCCAATGCCTGCTTTTGTTTAAACATGATGACGGAAAGGGCAACGAAAGGGAATGTAAACAGCATTCGATAGCCGAAAATATCCGTGCCACTGAGCGGTTTCAGTAGCGTGGAAAAATAATACATATAGCCAAATAAAAGCGAGGCTAAAAGTGAAATAAGTATGCCCCTTAACATAATAAATCCTTAGGTTAATTCTGCTTATTATTTTAGTCTAACATCTCCCAAAATGCACGAATTAGGGGATTCGCTAAATTTCTTTTTTGCACACAAACCCCTAAATCAAACGCCTCGACGGGGTTGTCTAAATTTAAACGAGACACGTCTTTTGACATAGGGTTATTATCAATCACCACATCTGGCAACATCGCTAATCCAAAACCAAGTGCCACCATTGGCACGATCCCCTCATGCCCCGCCACTGTGGCATAAATTTTTGGATGCTTAATGTGTTTGCTACGTAGCCATTGTTCAATACGCTGGCGTGCCATTCCATCTAACGGCAAAATAAAAGGCATCTGTTGCCAGTTGATGGGTTCTTCCTGTAATAATTGTGTCGCTAAACAAGCCACGCGAGGTGCAATTAATGAAAGGGAAATATCATCAATCTTATAAAATTCCAATCCTGTCGGTAGATTGTTAGGTTTTCCCGCCAAAGCGAGATCCACTTGTTCTGATTGGATGAATTGCACTGCAGAAGCGGGGTCACCTGTAGTGAGTTGAATTTCAACTTTCGGATAACGAGAACGAAATTTGGCTAATACCTGTGGCAAGTGACTGTATGAAGCGGTTACTGAGCAAAATAAGCGTAATTCTCCGCTTAATTCCGCTGAATTATCTCGCAGCTGACGCTTAAACTGTTGCCAGTTTTGCCATTCTGTTTTCGCAAATTGCAGAAATTTCTCGCCTTGTTCGGTTAAGCGCACTTGGCGATTATCACGAATAAATAAAGGTTGTTCTAATTCCTCTTCCATGCGTTGAATTTGGCGTGAAAGCGTAGACGGTGACATATGATTTTGCGTAGCGGTTTTAGCAAAATTTTGTGTGTCCGCAAGATGAAGAAATATTTGAAGGTCTTGAAAGTTCATATGTATCACTAAAATGCAAATACCGTTGCAAAAAATGCAACACTAAGTGCCAATAATATCACTTTACGCAATAATTAAAAATCTTATAATCGATGGCACAACAAAAAACTATATTCAAACACAACCTCATACAAACATTAATCAACATCATATTAAGGATGAAAAATGGCTAACTATTTCAACACATTAAATTTACGCGAAAAATTAGACCAATTAGGTCGTTGTCGTTTTATGGATCGCAGCGAATTTGCTGACGGTTGCAACTACTTAAAAGGCAAAAAAATCGTTATCGTAGGTTGTGGTGCGCAAGGTTTAAACCAAGGTTTAAATATGCGTGACTCTGGCTTAGACATTTCTTATGCATTACGCCCTGAAGCGATTGCAGAAAAACGTGCATCATTCCAACGTGCAACCGAAAACGGTTTTAAAGTGGGAACTTACCAAGAATTAATTCCAACCGCAGACTTAGTAATCAACTTAACACCAGATAAACAACACTCTAAAGTGGTGGCTGATGTAATGCCATTAATGAAAAAAGATTCTGCATTTGGTTACTCACACGGTTTCAATATCGTTGAAGTAGGTGAGCAAATCCGTGAAGACATCACTGTGGTGATGAGCGCACCAAAATGTCCAGGTACTGAAGTACGTGAAGAATACAAACGTGGTTTTGGTGTGCCAACATTAATCGCAGTTCACCCAGCAAATGACCCACGTGGTGAAGGCATGGCAATTGCGAAAGCATGGGCTGCTGCAACCGGTGGTGACCGTGCGGGCGTATTAGAATCTTCATTCGTCGCAGAAGTAAAATCTGACTTAATGGGTGAACAAACCATTCTTTGCGGTATGTTACAAGCAGGTTCAATCGTATGTTACGACAAACTTGTTGCTGATGGTAAAGATCCAGCATACGCAGGTAAATTGATCCAATACGGTTGGGAAACCATTACTGAAGCCTTAAAACAAGGCGGTATCACATTAATGATGGATCGCTTATCAAACAGCGCAAAATTACGTGCATTTGAACTTGCTGAGCAAATCAAAGAAAGCCTTGGTTTCTTATATTACAAACACATGGATGACATCATCAGCGGTCACTTCTCAGCAACCATGATGGCTGACTGGGCAAACGGCGACAAAGATTTATTCGCATGGCGTGAAGCAACCGGCAAAACTGCCTTTGAAAACGCACCAAAAGCAGACGGCATCAAAATTTCTGAACAAGAATACTTTGATAACGGCGTGTTAATGGTAGCAATGGTGAAAGCAGGTGTTGAATTAGCCTTTGATGCAATGGTTGCAAGCGGTATCTATGAAGAATCAGCTTACTATGAATCACTTCACGAATTGCCGTTAATCGCTAACACTATCGCGCGTAAACGCTTATACGAAATGAACGTGGTTATTTCTGATACTGCAGAATATGGTAACTACTTATTCTCTAACGTAGCAACCCCAATTCTTGCTAAAGAAATCATCCCAACCTTACAAAAAGGTGACTTAGGTGAACCAACACCAGCGGTCGCTATCGATAACATCACCTTACGCGATGTAAACGATGCAATCCGTAACCACCCGGTTGAATTAATTGGTCAAGAGTTACGTGGCTATATGACAGATATGAAACGTATCGCAGTTGCAGGTTAATACTTAAACCTATAAAATTTCGAGCCGATTTGCACAAACAAATCGGCTTTTCTTATTTTCAGTTAATATCGATAAATTAATAACTTAGGTAGTATTTTTTGAAAAAAATCAAAAATATAAAGACACCTTTTTCATCGAACGCGCTTCAGAAAAAGAATCATAAAGGAACGTATCGTCGTCTACGTGCACTTTCTATCGCTGACAGTCAGGTCATTTTATTTAACAAACCGTTTGATGTGCTGACACAATTCACAGATGAAAACGGCCGATCTACGTTAAAAGATTTTATTACCATTCCAAATGTGTATGCGGCAGGAAGATTAGATCGTGATAGCGAAGGATTACTGATTTTAACGAATAATGGTGAAGTGCAACATCGTTTGGCAGATCCTAAGTTTAAAACAGAAAAAACGTATTTTGTGCAAGTGGAAGGTATTCCTGAAGAAACGGACTTAGACAAACTCCGCAAAGGCGTTGAATTGAAAGATGGAATGACAAAGCCGGCAAAAGTGCGGTTGATTTCAGAACCAGATTTTCTCTGGCCTCGCAATCCACCTATTCGTGAACGTCAAAGTATTCCAACGAGCTGGTTGGAAATCAAAATTACTGAAGGGCGTAATCGACAAGTGCGTAGAATGACGGCACATATCGGCTTTCCGACATTACGACTTATCCGTTATCAAATGAGCCATTTAACACTTGATGGACTAAGTAATGGTGAATATCGCCGTTTGAATGAAGAAGAAATACGTGCGTTATTCAAACAACTTCATTTAAATAACGCACGTTAAGATTAGAAACGTTGAGCGGGTTGTGCGTTTTCAACTTGTACGAAGAAACCTTTATCATTCAAGATAATGCTGTAATCCGTAACATATTTAACGCTGTTGGTTTCCACTATCGCATTACAGCTACGAATCCCTTGTTGTGGATAAGATTGGGTTTCGCGGGCTTGCGTGATTTGTTTCACTGTCATTTGGGTATTAGTAGCTGCACCTTGTTTTTTAAAGGCATCAGATAATACCGCAAAAACTTTTGAATCATTACATCTTGGCACAACGACGGATTTTGTCACAGTATTCGCTGTTTTCTGAGCAACGGTTTCCACGCTATTTTCAGTCGCTTTTTTAACGGCTTTGGGTTCCGCTTTCTTCACTTCTGTTTTAACCGCTGGTGTTTTTTTAGCAATTACTTTTTCAGGTTTAGCTGATTCTTTAACTGCACTTTGTTTGCTTTTCACTACCGTCTTTTTGTCTTTTAGCGCAGTTTGCTTCGTTTTTTCTACTGGCTGTTTGCCTTTCGTTTTTGTCGGCTCTGCTTTAGCGGCTTTATTTGTCGTTTTATTTTTTATTTTTTCTTTTTTCGTTACCGCTTTTTTCGCTTCGACAATTTTAGCTGGCTTTTTCGCTTCTGCTTTTTTGGTATCTGCTTTCTTTTTGGCTGTTTTGGCTACAGCTTTAGGTGTGGTTGCTTTCTTGGCTTCCACTTTTTTAACTGCCGTTTTCACTGACTTGGTTTGAGTTGATTTTGCCGAGTGATTTGGCGATGCTGCAAAGGCCAAAACAGGTAACAAGGCAAAAATCACCGCGAGTAATTTTTTCATCCTTTATTCTCCTTAAACAAAAAGTGCGGTCAACATTAACCGCACTTTGAAATTCATTTATAAATTAAAGATAGTAGTGTTCTATGTAGTTTAATTTATCGTCAAGTTTTAACACTAACGGTTGACCGGTTGGAATTTCAAAATCCATGATTTCCGCATCAGAAATACCGATGATGTGTTTTGCTAATGCACGAAGTGAGTTACCGTGTGCCACCACTAAAACACGTTTACCAGAAAGCATTGCTGGTGCAATTTGATCTTCCCAGAATGGTAATGCGCGTTCTAAGGTTAATTTTAAGTTTTCTGCGTTTGGTACAACATCAGATGGAATGTTTGCATAACGACGGTCGTTATGTGCAGAGTTTGGATCTTTTGGATCTAAATCTGGAGGAGAAATATCGTAAGAACGACGCCAGATATGAACTTGTTCGTCACCGTATTGTTCTGCGGTTGCTTTTTTATCTAAGCCTTGTAATGCACCGTAGTGACGCTCATTTAAACGCCAGTTTTTCACTTGAGGAATCCATAATTGGTGAGATTCTTCTAACACGATGTTACAGGTTTTGATTGCACGAGTTAAAACAGAAGTGAAAGCGATATCGAACTCATAGCCTTTCTCAAACAATTTTTTACCCGCAGCTTTTGCTTCTTCTACACCGCGCTCGGTTAAATTCACATCACGCCAACCTGTGAATAAATTTTTTGCGTTCCACTCACTGAAACCGTGACGAATGAATACTAATTCCATAAGGATCTCCTAAGTATTAATAAAAAAATGATGGCTCTGTTATAGCAAAAAATCGGTATGTTTAAAAGTAAAAAGGCGGCATTTACTGATCTTTCGCAAAAAATCACCTGTAAACTTTTAGCCACTCAAAAATAATGCTAGTATTTAAACTTTATTCGTCCTTTAATTTCTCTCAAGTTTAGATGTATGCAGCAAAGCAATCGTAGAAAAAAAATCTTAGCAAAACTGACCGCACTTTTAGCTTGCGGTCTGCTTGGCTTTTCATCTTTCGCGCAAGGCAACGATCTCAATCAAATTCAAAAACAAATTAAACAACAAGAATCGAAGATCGCCGAGCAAAAACGTGCACAAGCTAAACTCCAAGCCAGTCTTAAAGACCAAGAAAGCAAAATTAATAGCGTTGTCGGTGAATTACGTGAAACAGAATTAAGCTTAAAAGAAATCCGCAAGCAAATGGCGGAAACCGAAAAGCAAATCAAGCAATTAGAAAAACAAGAACGCGTGCAAAAAGCGAAGCTCGCTCAACAAGTCGATGCTATTTATCGTTCAGGTGTCAATCCTTCTACCTTAGAAAGAATGCTTTCGGAGGATGCCAAAAAAGCGGAACGCATGAAAGTGTATTATCAGCACTTAAACCAAGTTCGCATTGATATGATTAACAATCTGAAAGCGACACAAGAGAATTTAGCGAAACAGCGTGAGGCGATTTCAGGGCAACAAAAAAATCATCGCGATCAGCTTTCTACGCAAAAGAAACAGCAGCAAGAATTACAAAAAGCACAACAAGAACGTCAATCTACGTTAAATGAACTCAACAAAAACTTAACGAAAGATCAGAATAAGTTGGAAACGTTGAAAGCGAATGAAAATGCCCTTCGCCAAGAAATTCAACGTGCTGAACAAGCCGCTCGCCAACAAGAACAACGTGAGCGTGAAGCCCTTGCTCAGAAAAAACAAGAGGAAGAAAAACGGACCTCAAAACCTTATCAACCAACTGATCAAGAACGTAAGTTGATTAACAGCACCAGTGGTTTAGGTACGGCTGCACGTCAATACAATCGTCCAGTTTCTGGCCCGACGTTATATTCCTTTGGTTCAATCCAAGCGGGCGAAGTACGTTGGAAAGGCATGGTTATCGGTGCACCAACGGGTACCGCGGTAAAAGCTATTGCAAGTGGTCGTGTCATTCTAGCGGGTCATCTTAATGGCTATGGTTATATGGTGATTGTGAAACACGGCGACAGCGACTTGAGCTTATATGGTTTCAACCAAGCGGTATTTGTGAAACAAGGTCAGCTGGTGTCTGCGGGACAAACCATTGCGCAAGTAGGTAATACGGGTGAGCTCTCTAAATCGGCACTTTACTTTGGAATTAGCCGTAAAGGGGTGCCTGTAAATCCAGCTGGGTGGATTAAATAATGGCGGCATTCTTTCAAAGTGCGGTCAGAAATACGATCATTTTTTCAACCGCACTTTTCTCTGCGTTTACTTTTGCACAAGGCAAGTTAGCTATTGTAATTGATGACATTGGCTATCATCCGAAAGAAGATGCCGAAGTTTTAGCCATGCCAAAAGAAGTCTCTGTTGCGATCATTCCTGCAGCACCCTATGCAAAAATACGCAATCAAGAAGCGAAAGCACAAAATCACGATATTCTCATTCATATGCCGATGCAACCGGTCAGCAATATTAAAATTGAAGAAGGTGGTTTGACTTTAGGCTTGTCTGAAGCGCAAGTGAATGAGCGAGTGAAAAAAGCTAAAGCTATTGTGCCCAATGCTATCGGAATGAATAATCATATGGGGAGTGCAGCCACAGCCGATGCCACATTAATGACCTATTTAATGACCGCACTTCGTGAGCAGCATTTATTCTTTTTAGATAGCCGTACTATCGGGAAATCAGTTGCGGGAAAAATAGCAAAAGAACAAGGCATACGTGTATTAGATCGCCATGTGTTTTTAGATGACAGTGATAATTTGGCAGATGTTCAACGCCAATTTCAAAGTGCAATTCAATATGCGCGTAAACAAGGCACAGCCATTGCTATTGGACACCCTCGCCCAAATACTGTGGCTGTATTAAAAGCGGGAATAAAGAATTTACCCGATGATATTCAATTAGTCGGCATGGGAAGCTTGTGGCGAAATGAAAAAATCTTGCCACCTAAACCATTTATCTTAATTTTTAATGATATTCCTGCGCCAACCTCAGTTGCGCCATTTGAGCCAATCCCTTTATTACGGGGCGTACCGAGATAAATAAAAAGTGCGGTCAAAATTGACCGCACTTTTTTACGTTTTGAAACTTGCCTATCGACCATTTCGTTCAAAGAATAAGACTGTCGCCGCAACACGTGAATGCACGTTAAGTTTACGCAGTAAATTACGAATATGCACTTTAACTGTTTCTTCAGAAATGAAAAGCTGACCTGCAATTTGTTTGTTGGATAAACCTGTCGCGATTAAACGTAACACATCCATTTCACGATCGGTGAGTGAATCCATTGGATCAACAGTATGTTTACGTTCTAACAGTAAATTCTTGATCGAATCACTTAAAATCACTTCACCTTGTGCAATACGTTTAATTTGCTCAAGTAACACATCTGGCTCAGTATCTTTCAATAGATAGCCATCTGCCCCCGCATCGATGAGAGTAAAAATATCATTTTTTGCATCAGACACAGTTAAGATCAAAATTCGTGCATCCACACCTTCTGCACGCAGACCTTTAAGGGTATCCAAACCAGAAAGACCTTTCATATTAAGATCTAAAATGATTAAATCGGGTGATTCGTGAATCGCAACGGAAATGCCTTCTGTACCGCTTCCTACATCAGCGACAACTTCAAAATTCTCTTCTAATTCAACTAATTGTTTGATACCACGACGCATTAATGGATGGTCGTCGATAATTAATACTTTTAACTTTTCTTGCATAATATTCTCCAAGAGATAAGCGAACACTATTCTACTGCCTGAAGGCAAAACATCCACTGCCTTAGATTACTTCTCAATAGATTTTAGACCGAGGGATTCTATCGGGATTTTGCCCATCTTCCAATGCATATTTGCAGATAAACTTGATTTATCTCAAACAATGCTTGTTTTGATGTCGCTATTCGCAAGTCCTTTTGCTTTTAAATTTGAACGGCATAATACGCATGCCGCTTTCTGTCGAGTGCAATTGATAAAATTGCGGGTAATTAAAATTCCGTTGCACCATTTTATACGGATTTTCACAATCATTTGAGCCGAGTGATTGATAAATACGATTTATTTCGCGTACTTTGTCATCTTTCGAACCTTCACATTGACGATAAATTTCGAGACGATTCTTTTCATCTAACAAATAGACGTTAAAGCTATTATCGGCATTATCTTCAAAGAAGAATTGTAAAAAACCTTCACTGGCAAACAAATCAATTTCAGGCGGATATCGACGAGCTTCCGGAATAATTTCTTTTTCTTCCAACTGAGTTGGTAAAACGTCCTCAAAATTGACCGCACTTTCTTTTCCACCGTCAATAGGTTGCAAACTGATCCCTTTTTCTTCAAAGAAGAATTGCCAGTTTTTCCCTGCCACACGTAAACGGGAGTGCGTGGTTGGGCGGCTATCGCCTAATTGAATACTGATACAACGGTTTACCAGTACGCTCACCAAGTTTCGTAATGTGCGGTTGTAGTGTTTACTGTAACAGAAAACCTGCACAGAACGAGGCTGATTCACCCCTTGATCAATTTTATTAGAAAGCACTTTTAAGGCAAGCAAAATCGCATTCTGCCCTTCAAAATGTAAGGTTCGAATTTCATTCCACACATTACGGTAAGTGAAATCAATGCTACCGACCAAGCTCTGTTCTAATTGACCGAAACTGAACAAATCACTCGGCGAGATATTTGATTTAAGTTCTTCGACTTGTGCTGTTGGGTCATTCACTAAGTTCACAGCGATAAATAGATCGCGGATTTCACATTGGGAAGAAAGCGCCTCATTTGTTGGAGCTTGGCCATTGGTATGTGGGAAAAACAAGCGTAAATCAGCGACAAAATTACGCAAAGTGAGTTGGTCGATATTTTGACTAATTAGATGCAAACGAGTTTCAGCCGTCAGCAAGCGATTAAAATAAGCCCATGCGACCACTTTATTTAAACTTTCACCGTATTCAATCACGCGTTCTTTCGAGAACATCATATGATGTGGTGGCTGATTCACCATATACCATCCATCCTTAAAATTCTTATTGCCGTGAACTTCGATGAATGTGAGGTGATCTTCCGCTAAATTATGCGAAATCTGTGGATTCAGTAGTGTGATTTTACCGGGTAATTCTTCAAAAGCAGTATAAAGTTTGCGAGACAATACCGTAATATCTTGCGGAATCACGCTAGAATTAATTTTGTGTTTGCGTGCAAAATCCACCAGATTTCGATAACTCATCATCAAGAAATTCACTAAATTATTGTGACTTTCTTTCACCCGTTTAATTTTCCAATTTGGACGTTGATCCAATTCTTCAATGCGCTCTTTTGACCAGCCCCATTCTTGAGCCATCATTTTCATATAAGAAATACGCCAGTTTGAGGCGTGATATAACGCAAAGTCTTCTGTGGCTTTCACATAAAAACAAGAACGCACAAAATCAAGGCGCTTAAATTCTGAATGTGCGGTCAAATATTGACTAATTCTCTCTAGAATCGCGATATAAGGGTCAAAATGGTGTGCAGCGGTACTGCGACCGGACAGTAAATCTTCTTTAAATTGACGAGCAATTAAATGGGCATTTGGGTATTCTTGGGCATAGGTTTCCAACAATAAGATTTTCATCACTGATTTATACGGTGAATCAATACCTTTATAAAGTTGCCATAAACTCGCACCGAAATATTCACTGGCAGAGAATTGCCCCAATCCACCAAAATCCACCCAATCATTTGGATTAAGCTCACCTTCTGCCACTAGACGCGCAACTTCAGCTTCATATTGTTTTTCATCTTCCACCCACAAGTGGAGCCACAATAATGGTTTACCCGAAAGGCGTACAGCAGAACGATAAAATTCTTCCAATAACAACATATATTGAGCAGAACCGCTGTTTTCTTTAGTTAATGGATCGGAATAACGCTCATTACGGAAACGTTTTTGCGTCATCAAATAAAAATGCATTTCCACATGAAATGTGGATGCCCATTGAGTGATTTTCTTCGTTTTTTCCGCTAAGCGCTGCTGATCTTGTTCAGATAAATCATCTTGATGGCAGATCCAAATATCCAAATCCGAAGCTGAGGTTTGGCTAATAGATCCAAAACTGCCCATCACATAAATACCTAAGATCGGTGTGAAAACAGCATCAGAATTGACCGCACTTTGCACATATTCGACAAGTTCGGGATGTTCTTTTGAGAGAAAATTTTGCTGATAATTGGAAAGGATAAAATCGGCAATGCCTGCAGGGGCATCTTCCACATAACCCGGCAGAGCTGGATGATTAAGATGCAACAACAGCGGCACCAAAGAGACAATGTGTCGGAATGCATCACCAGAGCCCAATAATGCACGATCAAAACGACGTTTATCTAGAGTTTCGATACATTTTCGGGCTTGAGTGAGATCGTATTTCAAGGCTTCCTACCTATGACCATATAACTGATATTACTGTACCACTTAGCTCATCAGAAATCAAAAATTTAAATGATCTGACTTTTTGCCCTAAAAATGGTAGCATAGGGCATAATTCTATTTAAAATCAGCGGTATTTATGGCAGTACTTAAAACCTTAAAAATAGCGACTCGTCAAAGCCCTTTAGCCCTTTGGCAAGCGAATTTTGTAAAAGATCAATTAGAGAAATTTCATCCAACGCTTTCTGTTGAATTAGTTCCGATGGTAACAAAAGGCGATGTCATCCTAGATTCTCCTTTAGCTAAAATTGGCGGAAAAGGCTTATTTGTTAAAGAGTTAGAAAATGCTTTACTCGAAAAACGTGCCGATATTGCCGTCCATTCAATGAAAGACGTACCGATGGAATTTCCGGAAGGTTTAGGGTTAAGTGTGATCTGTAAACGTGAAGATCCGCGCGATGCTTTCGTCTCCAATACATACTGTTCATTAGATGAATTACCACAAGGTGCTATTGTTGGAACCTCAAGCTTACGTCGTCAATGCCAATTGAAACAATTACGCCCTGATCTTGATATTCGCTCTTTACGTGGCAATGTGGGCACCCGATTAAGTAAATTAGACAATGGCGAATACGATGCCATTATTTTAGCCTCAGCCGGCTTAATTCGTTTAGGACTAGCAGAACGCATCGCCTCATTTATTGAAGTAGAACAATCTTTACCGGCTGCCGGACAAGGTGCAGTTGGCATTGAATGCCGCGTTGATGACGAAGAAGTGAAAGCGTTACTTGCTCCACTTGCAGATGCGACCACGACGACTTGTGTTTTGGCTGAGCGTGCAATGAATACTCGCTTACAAGGTGGCTGCCAAGTGCCAATCGGTGGCTATGCCATTGAGCAAAATGGCGAAATTTTCTTGCGTGCACTCGTCGGCGAAACTGATGGCTCAGCGATTATTCGTGCGGAAGGTAAAAGTGCGGTTGAAAATGCCGAAGCATTAGGCGTGAACATTGCTGAACAACTTCTAGCACAGGGCGCAGATAAGATTCTGGCGAAGATTTACTCAGCATAGGAAATCACCATGGCCGTACTAGTCACTCGCCCGGATGAACGAGGAAAAGCCCTAGTTGACCAGCTGAATCAAGCCGGTGTGGTTGCCTTGCATTTGCCTTTGCTTTCTATTGAAGCAGGTACTGAATTGGCACAATTACCGACAAAACTTAATCAGCTAAAAAGTGGTGATTATGTATTTTTGGTTTCAAAAAGTGCGGTCGATTTTGCGGATAAAACCCTGAAAGATATTGGCTTTAGCTGGCGTCAAGATTTACAATACTTTACAGTTGGACATAGAACGGCACAGCATTTTTCCTGTCAAACTGAATGTACTGTTCGTTATCCAATAACGTCGGAAAATACTGAAGGTGTATTAAATTTACCGCAAATGGCAGAATTAACAGATAAAAACTTGTTAATTTTACGTGGCAACGGTGGACGAGAATTATTACGCGAACAGACCACACTACGCGGCGCAACTGTTGAGACAGTCGAATGTTACCAACGCACGCCGATTAGTTATAATAACGAAGAGCAAACCAGTATTTGTATTCGTTCTGGCGTGCAAACCCTTGTGGTAACAAGCCTTGAAATTTTGCAGGCGTTAATCGAATTTGTACCTGAAAATGAACAAAATTGGCTAAAAAATTGCTGTTTAGTCACGGTAAGTCAACGCATTGCGGATGTTGCAATACAACAAGGTTGGCATAATGTGGTGGTTTCCGCCGGTGCGGACAATCAAAGTTTACTTAATACCTTACTTAATGAAGTAACTCCCCTTTCTCACTAAGGAAAAGATATGGCGAAAGAGAAATTAACCCCTGAAACGACAGATGAAATCCAAGCAACAGATGCAGTGGAAATTCAAACTGAAGATCGCGAGCCTGTTGCGCCACGTACACAAACTGTTGTGAAGAAAAGTGGTACTGGATTAAGTTTATTGGCTATTCTCATTGCACTTGGCGTGGGTGGTGCAGGTTATTATTTTGGCCAACAAAAAGTGGATGAATTCCAACAAAAATTGACCGCACTTGAAGCTCAAATCAATAATAAAACGGTGGTTTCAGCACCTGCTCAAGAAGTAAAATTTGATACTACACAGCTTGCTCAATTAGAGTCTGCGAATAAAGCAATGCAAAACAAAATTGCGCAAGTAGAAGAGCTAATCAATGCCAAATCACATGAGTTAGTTGGCTTACAATCACAAATTAATAAAGTGAGCGCTCAAGCTAATGCTCAGCAACCTACAGATTGGTTATTCTCTGAATCCGATTTCTTACTCAATAATGCATTGCATAAATTAGTGTTAGATAACGATGTGGATACAGCGGTTTCACTCTTAAAACTCGCTGATGAAACTCTTGCTAAAGTGAATAACTCACAATCTGCGGCTATCCGTAGCGCAATCAATCAAGATCTGAAACAACTTCTCTCCGTAGCTGGCGTGGATCAAAATGCGGTCATGCAAAAATTATCTCAATTAGCTAATACGGTTGATGAACTACCTGTGTTAGATGTGAATTTCGGTGATGACCAAAATGCAACAAAATTATCAGATTCCCTGTCTGACTGGGCGGAAAATGCAGAAAAAAGTGCGACCTCATTCTTGAATCACTTTATCCGTATTTCACCGAAACATGGTGCGGATCGCAAAGAATTATTAGCGCCAAACCAAGATATCTATTTACGTGAAAACATTCGTTTACGCTTACAATTAGCGATTATGGCAGTGCCTCGTCAGCAAAATGAGCTTTATAAACAATCTTTAGAAGCCGTTGCATCTTGGATTCGTAGCTATTTTGATACCAATGCTGAAGTGACTCAAAGTTTCTTAAAATCAGTGGATGAATTATCTGAAGTATCCATCTATGTGGATGTGCCAAGCCAATTACAAAGCTTAAGTATGCTTGATAAGTACTTAAATCGTACACCTTTAGATGTGCAGAAAGTGGAAATTGAAGCAGAAAAAGCGGTTGATAATTCACCAAGAAAAGAAGAAGTAAAACCAGCACCTGAAGCGAAAGCGGAAGAGCCAAAAGCTGAAGAAAAACCCGCTGAAGCACCAGCTGCACAACCGGCAACTGAACCCCAACAATAAGGATAGATAATGTTTAGAGTTCTCTTTTTAATGATCGCCTTACTTGCCGGATTGATTGCAGGGCCTTACCTCTCCGGTCAGCAAGGTTATGTCAGAGTTGAAACGGCAAACACCGTATATGAAATGTCACTCACCACATTAGTGATTCTCTTTGTGGTCACGCTTGCAGTGATTTATTCGTTAGAGTGGTTGGTGACCCGTTTCTTCCGTTTAAGTAGCAATACCTATAACTGGTTCTCTCGCCGTAAACGTGTGAAAGCACAGCGTCAAACCCTTGAAGGCTTGATGAAGATGAATGAAGGCGATTATGCCAAAGCAGAAAAACTGATTGGTAAAAATGCGAAACATTCTGCAGAGCCAGTATTAAATCTGATTAAAGCGGCTGAAGCTGCACAGCAACGCGGTGATGAATTCAGCGCAAACCGTTATTTAATTGAGGCGACTGAACTTGCAGGTTCAGATAACCTAGTTGTCGAAATTGCTCGCACCCGTATTTTATTACAACAAAATAAATTACCGGCTGCGCGCAGTTCCGTTGACAGTTTGCTTGAAATGTCAGATCGCAACAAAGAAGTATTAAAACTTGCTGCTGAAATTTATAGCCGCTCCAAAGCTTATCAAGCTTTAGATGAAATCTTAGATTTAATCGAAGGTTCAGGCTTATTCTCAGCAGAAGAATTTAAAGCGCTTCAACAAGAAACAGAAAATGGCTTGTTAGATGAAAAAATGAATGAAGAAGGCGTTGAAGGTCTGCTTGCATGGTGGGAAGCTCAACCACGCCGTCGTCGCAATGACTTAGAGTTAAAAACAGCTTTAATTCAGCGTTTAATTGATTGTAACGATCATGAGTCAGCTTATGAATTCACGCTTGAAATCATGAAAAAATTGGGTGATAACACCCCAATTAGTCCTGAACTTTGCACGCAAATCACTCGTTTACAAGCAGAAGATAACAGCAAACTGCTCAAACTAGTGGAAAAACGTGCAAAACGTGCGGATGAAAGCCAACGTTGTTGTCTCAATCGTGCATTAGGCTATCTTTATGTGCGTAATAATGACTTCGCTAAAGCAGCAGAAGCATTTAAAGAAGTTACTGCTTGCCCAACCCAGCTCCAACCAAATGATGTCATGATGGCGTCTTATGTATTCGAACAAGCTGGTGACAAAGAAGCTGCAGAAAAAATTCGTCAGGACAGTTTAAAATCAGCCATGTCTATTCAAGACAAACCAGCTGAACAGCAGACTGAACCAAAAACAGATGAAGAACCAACCGCACTTATCGCAAAACGTGATTAAAATAAACAACGACGGGGCTGAATAAAGCCCCGTTTTTTCATTCCCCACCGCCACTTATTTTATTTAAAACCCACTTCTTATTACATTTCTTTATAAGTAATAAATTTCCATTCTTTTCTCACCGATTAAAAATTTTTTACTATATCGCCACGCAAACGATTAAATCATGAAAAATGAATTGGGATTATATTTTAAGTGTCACACCACGTTTTATTCATGCCACGCTGATGACGCTTCATCTCGCCTTTTGGGGCATTTTATTGTCGCTGGTGATTGGTGTGATTTGTGCGGTGATTACCACCTACAAAGTCAAATCATTAACTTGGCTAGTAAAAGGCTATATTGAGCTTTCTCGTAATACGCCTTTATTAATTCAAGTATTTTTTCTCTATTTTGGGCTGTCTAAAATTGGCCTGAAATTAGATGGTTTTACTTGCGGCATTATCGGCCTGGCATTTTTAGGTGGAAGCTATATGGCAGAAGCCTTTCGTGGTGGTTTGGAAGCGGTATCAAAAGGACAAATTGAATCAGCCTTAAGTATCGGCCTAACTCCTTATCAAGCTTTTCGCTATGTCATTTTCCCACAAGCCTTTGCGATTGCGACACCTGCAATTGGCGCAAATTGCTTATTCTTAATGAAAGAAACCTCAGTGATCAGTGCCGTTGCTGTTGCTGAACTCATGTTTGTCGCAAAAGAAGTCATCGGGCTCGATTACAAAACCAATGAAGCCTTATTTTTATTAGTGGTGTTTTATTTGATCATTCTATTACCGATGTCTCTTTTCATCAGTTACTTAGAACGCCGTACTCGGAGAGCAAAATATGGGGCTTGAGTTATTATTCCAAGGCAGCAACATTGAACGCTTGCTCAACGGTTTATGGGTAACGGCTGAAATTGCATTCGTTTCTGTCTTCTTCGCCTGTATTTTAGGTGTGATTTTTGGCGTAATCATGACAAGCAGAAATCCCATTATCAAAGCCATTTGTCGCTTTTATTTAGAATTTGTACGCATCATTCCATTATTAGCGTTACTTTTTCTCGCTTATTTCGGTTTAGCAAAATGGTTTGATATTCACTTAGATGGCATTTCTGTATGTATTTTGGTGTTTATTTTCTGGGGAACAGCAGAAATGGGCGATTTAGTGCGTGGTGCATTAACTTCCATTGAAAAACATCAAGTGGAATCCGCCTACGCTTTAGGTTTAACGCCGTTTCAAACCTTTGTGTATATTTTACTTCCGCAAAGTTTAAAACGTGTGACACCAAGTGCTATTAACCTCTTTACTCGCATGGTAAAAACCAGCTCTTTGGCGATGTTAATTGGTGTAGTCGAAGTGATTAAAGTCGGTCAACAAATTATCGAGCATTCATTATTTAGTAATCAATCGGCGGCGCTTTGGATTTACGGTGTCATTTTCGGTTTATATTTTGTGATTTGTTACCCGCTATCCTTATTTTCCCGTTATTTAGAAACCCGTTGGGAAAGTTAATTTTTATTAGGAAAACACATGGCGTTATTAGAAATTAAAAACCTCGTCAAAAATTACGGTGATGTAGAAGCACTCAAAGGCATCAATCTTTCTATAGAGAAAGGAGAAGTTGTCGTTATTTTAGGTCCATCGGGTTGTGGTAAAAGTACTTTTTTACGCTGCCTAAATGGGCTAGAGGAAATAAAGCGCGGTCAGATTTTGCTACAAAATGCAGGCGAATTAGGCAAAGACATTCCTTGGGTCAAAGCGCGCCAACGCATTGGGATGGTATTCCAAAGTTATGAACTATTCGCTCATTTATCAGTGATTGACAATATTTTACTTGGCCCTTTAAAAGTACAAAAACGCGATCGCGCTGAAGCTGAAAAACAAGCCGATGAGTTACTTAAACGCGTAGGTTTATATGACCGAAAAAATGCCTATCCACGTGAATTATCCGGTGGACAAAAACAGCGAATTGCCATTGTTCGTTCACTTTGCATGAACCCTGAAATTATTCTGTTCGATGAAGTCACTGCAGCCCTTGACCCTGAAATGGTACGTGAAGTACTTGATGTAATTTTAGGTCTTGCCAAAGATGGCATGACGATGCTCATCGTTACCCATGAAATGAACTTTGCCCGTCAAGTGGCTAATCGCATCGTGTTTATGGATAAAGGGCAAATCATTGAACAGGCAAAACCAGAAGATTTCTTCACGAATCCAACCACGGATCGTGCGAAAACATTCTTAAATATCTTAAATTATGAACCGAGAGGGACAAACTATGAAGAAAACATTTAAAACATTGACCGCACTTTTCGCCACAGCTACATTAGCATTTGGCTTAACCGCGTGTAATGATAAAGAACCGGCTAAAGACGGAGCAAAAACGGTTTCAAGCCTTGAGCAAATACAAAAAGATGGCAAAGTGCGCATTGGTGTATTTAGCGATAAACCACCATTTGGTTATGTAGATGCGCAAGGTAAAAGCCAAGGCTTTGATGTCGAAATTGGTAAAGCGATCGGTAAAGATTTATTAGGTGACGAAAACAAAGTGGAATTTGTTTTAGTGGATGCCGCAAACCGTGCTGAATACTTACTTTCTAAGAAAGTTGATATCATTCTCGCCAACTTCACTGTAACACCAGCTCGTAAAGAAGTGGTAGATTTTGCGAATCCATATATGAAAGTGGCACTCGGTGTCGTATCAAAAGATGGCTCAGTCATTACTGATCTTGAACAATTAAAAGGCAAAACCTTGATCGTGGATAAAGGCACTACTGCTGATATTTTCTTCACCAAAAACTATCCAGATGTGAAGTTATTGAAATTCGAACAAAATACCGAAACCTTTGAAGCCTTACGTGATGGCCGTGGTGATGCATTATCTAATGACAATACCTTCTTATTCGCTTGGGCAAAACAAAATCCAGGTTATACCGTGGGCGTAAAAAACTTTGGCGATCAAGATGTTATTGCACCAGCTGTTCGCAAAGATGCACCTGAATTGTTAAATTGGTTAAATAACGAAATCCAAACCTTAGGCAAAGATGGGCGTTTAAAACAAGCTTATGAAAAAACCTTATTGCCAGTTTATGGTGATACCGTCAGCGAAAGCGATATCGTGGTTGAATATAAATAATTTAACCCCATTCACTTCTCCTTTAGTCCAACTCAAGGAGAAGTGAAAACTTACTAAGTTTTGACCGCACTTCCAATTTTAAATGCGAAATATGTTTTTTCTAGATATATGCCTATTTTACCCTTCAACAGCATTTCTTGTATTATCACTTTATAACATCTAAATTTGATAATGATTCTTATTTATGGCAATATTCTGATTTTTTATTCAGACAGGAGTTTATATGCAAAAAAAATCAACAATTCGTTTAATTTTGGCCGTTCTATTACTGACTTTTGGTATCACTACTCAAGCAGAAATAAAAACAATCAAAGATGTATTAGGACGAGAAGTTAACGTTGATGTGCCCGTAAAAAATGCCGTGTTAGGCTTTTACTATCCTGATTACATTGCTGTTACGGGTGTTGAAAATTTTAAATATGTTAAAGGTATCTCACGTGAATTTTGGGAAAAATTTAATCCAGGAAGTTGGGCATTGTTTTCTGAAAAAATGCCTAAACTCAAAAATATTGCTGATATTGGTAATGTAAATACAGGAACTTTCTCAACCGAAAAAACCTTGGCATTAAAACCTGATGTATTGATTCTTGCAGAATGGCAATATCAAACTATTGGTTCCGAACTACCAAAGTTAGAACAAGCTGGCGTTCCAATTATTGTTGTCGATTTTAATGCTCAAAGTGTAGAACGACACACCCAAAGCGCAAAGATTTTTGGGCAACTTGCAGGTACCGAAGAACGAGCAAATAAAATTGCAGATGAATATGCTCAAGGCATTACTGATATTCAAAAACGTGTAAAAGAGGCTAACCTACCTAAACCTAAAATCTATGTAGAATTTGGCAATAAAGGTCCTAGTGAATATAGCTTTACCTTTGGTAAAAATATGTGGGGTGCTATTGCTGAAACTGTTGGCGGGGATAACGTAAGCGCGCCTTTTGTCGAAAATTGGGGACCAATTAATCCAGAACAACTTCTTGCCGCACAACCTGAAGTGATTATGATTTCTGGCACAGAAATGGGGCATGAAACTAACGATGAAATGATGGCGATGGGAATAAACATCAATGAACAGGATGCACAAAAACGCCTAAAAGGTTTCTTAACCCGTGCAGGGTGGCAAGATTTACCTGCAGTTAAAAACCACCGTGTTTACGGTATTTATCATACGGCTTCTCGCTCACTAAGTGATCTAGCAGCCGCTCAATTTATGGCAAAAGCACTTTACCCAAAACTTTTTGAAGACATAGACCCACAAAAAACCTTTATGGATTTCCATAAAAACTATTTGCCTATCATACCTAGTGGTACGTTTTTTATTAAATTGAAAGATTAAACAATTCATAAGGTGAGCGATGCTCACCTTTTTTATATTCTCACTGCCTTTCATAAGTGAAAACTCCTTTATTTTTGACCGCTCTTTGAAAGATGTGGTGTAAATCTCGCCTTTAATGGCATTCGTTCCTGAATACGTTCCCGATTAATCTGCAATGCAGCCTCTGTGGCCTCATAGTCCAACCATAAACTTGGGTCATCGGGTAATGTTTCATTCCAAATATACTGCACGTTAAAGCCTCGGGCTTTACATTCCGCATGCAATGCATCATACCGTTTCTTTAAAAACGCCAATTTATTAAAGAAAAAGCGCACATGCCCTTCACCTAACTTATATTCTGCAGGCTGTCCTTTCAAATGAAATTTACCTTTCGCCACGGCGTTAGGAATACGGGTTAATTCACGATGCTCAGCTAAAAGATGTTGATCACAAAGCTCCTCAGGCGGAACAAGATTAATTCGAGTCATAATCGATACCAAAGAAAAAGAAACATAGTACGGGGCATAAAGGTATTTGTCTATCTCATAATAAATACGACTCAAAAGATTAATTATTTTTCTGTGATTTTCACATACATCAATCCTTGCTAAACTGATTAAACATTGCTATTGAAGGAATCACTCATGTCTGTAAAAACATTTGAAAAATTGACCGCGCTTTTAGATAAGCATCAAGCACGCTATCGTGTGGTTGAACATCCCACAGCAGGAAAATCAGAAGAAGTAGCTAAAATCCGGGGTACAGAATTAGGGCAAGGGGCAAAAGCCTTGGTATGCAAAGTAAAAGGGAATGGCGTAAAACAAGCAGTATTAGTTATATTACCAGCTGATCAACAATCTGATTTAAGCAAAGTAGCGGCCTATTTGGGTGGCACGAAAGCATCACTTGCTAGTCCAGCAGAAGTAGACACCCTAACTGACTGTGTATTTGGTGCAATTCCGCCTTTTAGCTTTCATCCTGATTTGTTATTAATTGCTGATCCTAGCTTACTTTCTCGTTATGATGAATTGGCATTTAATGCAGGTATATTAGAACGCTCCATTATTCTTAACACACAAGATTACGCCTCAATCGTTCAACCCACATTAGTGGATGTAATAAAAACCGAATAGGGAAAAGATTGGTTGTCTTTCATTTGATTGATACAATGCTTCCGTTTTTCTATTAACTGGACATCTCATGAAAAAATATCTTAAAGCATTTATTCTTTTACCGTTGATTATTCAAATTATCGGCACTATTGGCCTAATGTTCGCAAACAATGATGCCGATGGATTTCAGCCTTCAGCGGTTACCGTCTTTATCGTGGCTGCAGTACCGACTTTTCTCATTACACTTTGGGCAGCATTTCACCGTTATGCGAGTTATCACGTAAAAGCCATCGCATTAATTTCGGTATTAATTGGATTTTGTTATACCGTCGTAGCGGGGATCTTTTATGCAACGCTAGTAAATGATATGGGATTTGGCGAATGGTTACGTGCTGGAGGATTAGAAATTACCTGCTTAATGGCCGCAGGTTTGGCGCTTTATTCTGTTATGGTATTACCGCTCTTGTTACCGAAAGAACGCCCGCTATAAGGCGATTTGAGGCGAATATTGAGCAGTTAAATCCACCAAATCTGTTAATAAAATTGACCGCACTCTATTGTTTTCTGGCAAAAGTGCGGTTAAATTTCGGGCTAAAACATCTTGTTCCAGCACAAAACATTGTCCTTTGCATTGAGTAAACATTTCTCCGTACTTTACCGCTAGCAACACACCATCTTGCCATAAAACCACCGCATCATTTTCTGTGATTTCAGTCAAATAACGTTGAAGGTCTGTCTCAGAATAATGAGCTTGAGAAAAGGTATAAAGCATAATATTCCTTAAAACGTAAACACTTTTTCGGCTTGGCTAAGTTTATTGATCAGCGAAGTGCGGTCAATTTTTTCAGCAGAAATAATGAGTTGTTCTGTTTGCAAATTGTATTGGTCGAGTGAAGTGGCACAGACAAAGCGCTGTTCAATATCGTATAAATCTAATAATTTAAAGGTACGAATAAAATCTTTTTGTAACAATAACTCAGGATTTTGCCCATCGAGTAAATTTAATACGCCATCATCAATAAAAAAGACACCGATTTCCTCTTCATCACAAAATGCTGTTGCCGCGAGCAAAGCATCTAAACCTTCACGAGAAATCGCGTTTCCATGCGGTGCGGTACGAAATAAGAATGCAAGCTTCATAATGTCACCACCCGATCTGCTTTTAATGCCATCGCCATAAACTCGCCTAAGCCTGTAATCTCAAAACCTTCTGCCAGATTCGTATGATCCGTATCTTTTGCAGTAAGCGCATCCACTACGCCACGACGTTGTGAAGCAGCTACACATAAATGCAAAGGAATATGATGCTGCGCTGAAAAGGCTTGCCAAGCTTGTGTGAGATTAAATTCATCATTGGCAGGATAAACCAAGCCATTGCCATTACTCACACCGTCTTGGAAAAAGAAAATTTGGCTAATGACATGCCCTTTTTCGAGTAAAGCTTGGGCAAATTGATAGGCAAGAAAAGCCCCTTGTTTTCCATAAATGGGACTTTTCACAGCGAGAACATAGTTCATTACTCTTGCTCTTGTTTGATTTGACGAATATATAAATACACGGTGTGGCGAGAAATCGCGAGGCGATCGGCCACTAAATTGATCGCATCTTTAATATCAAAAATGCCTTTTTCGTAAAGTGAAATCACAATCTGACGGTTCTTATTATTGTTTGAAACCGAGCGATCTGCATTCACTTCTTCAATGGTTTTCTCTACCGTTTGGGCCACCAATTCTTCCACTGAACTTGCAAAATTGACGGAAGAGGTTTCATTTTGTTCCTGCGTTGGCATAAAGGCCTGCATAAATTGAGAAACCGGCACATCCAAATTAATATTGATACAAAGTAAACCAATAATACGTTGTTTGCCATTTCGAATCGCAATGGTGACAGACTTCATCAACACATTGCCTTTCGCACGCGTAAAATAAGGCTTAGACACACTTTCACTTTGCATATTACGCAAGGATTTCAGGGCTAAATCCGTAATCGGGGAACCCACTTGGCGATTAGTATTATGCCCATTGGCGATACAAATGGCGGAATGTTCAATATCTTCCAAAGAGTGTAAGACGATTTCACAATGTTTGCCAATCAACGCACTCACGCCATCAACTACCGCTTTATAGGAAATCAAAATAGCACGATCTTCATCAGTGAAAGGTTGTCTATCGGTTAGTATCATTTTTCAAATCTGGTAGGGAAAATGACCGCACTTTGGACAAAGCGCGGTCGAATTAAGGATTATTTTTTAGGATTAACGTCTAATACTTCAACATCGAAGTAAAGTGTTGCATCAGGTGGAATTGCATCGCCTGCACCTTGTTTGCCATAAGCTAATTCAGGTGGAATCACTAATTCAATTTTACCGCCTTTCTTCACTAACTGAAGACCTTCAGTCCAACCTTTAATCACTTGGTTTAATTTAAACTCAACCGGTTGACCACGTTCAACAGAGCTATCAAATACTTTACCATCCGGTAATTTACCAGTGTAATGTACTTTTACGATATCTGTTGCTTTAATCGCCTCGCCTTTACCCGCTTCAGTGATTTTGTAAAGTAAGCCATCTTTGGTGCTTTTCACACCATCTTTTTTCGCAAATTCAGCGCGGTATTTATCGCCTTCTTCTTTTGCAGCTTTCGCTTGTTGTTCTACTTTTGCTTTCGCCGCAGACACTAATTGCTCTTGAATGCCATCTAAGGTTTTTTGAATTTTTTCGTCTTTACGAACATCAACTTTACCTTCTAATGCATCTTTTAAGCCATCTAAAATACGCGCATTGTCGTATTGAATGACTTCTTTTTGAGCATCCACTAAATCTTTTACTTGGTTACCCATTAATGCACCTACAGCATAAGACGCATCACTTGCGCTTGGCGCTGCTTTATCTTCTGCAAAAACAGAACCTGAAACAACCGCACTTACCATAAGTGCAGCAAGAGAAAGCTTTTGAATTTTCAACATTTTGCTTGATCCTTTATAATAGAAACGGAATAGCGAATAGGTTAAATCGGATTGACCAAATTCACAACATTTTTTTAAAAATTAGAGAAATTTTATGCAAAATCAACAAATTTTAGAAGATCGCATTGCTGAACTTGAAATGAAAATTGCATTTCAAGAACAACTTTTAGACGAGCTAAACCAAGCATTAGTTCAACAACAGTTTGATATGGATAAAATTCAACTTCAACTCCGCTATCTCGCCGGCAAATTAAAAGATATGCAACCTTCTAATATTGCCAGCCAAGCAGAAGAAACGCCGCCTCCGCATTATTAAACAACAAACCGCACTTTAACGTGCGGTTTACTTTTATAAGCTAATAAAGTGCGGTCAGTTTTAACCACATTTACAACCAAACAAAATAAGTCATGCTGCCGATAATGGCGATACAGAATAGATTTAAAATCAAACCGACTTTCGCCATATCAAGTTGTTTCACATTGCCTGTTGCAAATACAATAGCATTTGGCGGTGTGGCGATTGGTAGCATAAATGCACAACTTGCCCCACAAGCGATAATTGCGGCTAAAGCGATAGGCGGTAAATTCATGGATTGTGCCACTGAAATCACAATTGGCATAATCAATGCAGCACTAGCGGTATTCGATGTAAATTCCGTTAAGAAAATAATAAATGCGGTTATCACAAAACAAAGCACCCAAAGTGGTTTGGTTTGTACAAATTGAACGATACTATCCGCCATAATCTTACTGGCCCCCGAATCTTTCATCACGATACTGAGTGTTAAACCACCACCGAATAAAACGAGCACGCCCCATTCAACACGTTCTTGGATTTCTTTCCAGCTTGCCACACCTGAGATACAAATAAAGATCACCACACATAGCGCAATCACCGTATCAAAGTTTTCGATTTTTTTCGGCAATTCAAGAAGAGAGCTAATCCATGGATTTAGAAGAGAACTGAAAAGCAGCATAATCGCCATGCCGATAAAGATCAGTAAGGTAATGATATTTTTTCGGTTAAAACTAACTTTCTCAAGCGATGGATTAAATTCCACAGAAAAGTCTGGACGTAAAATCACCCATAAAGAAAAAATCATTGAAGGTACAAGCAATACCATCACTGGGAAACCATAACCTAGCCATTCCGTGAAAGTCACTGGAATTTGAGATGCCAAAATCGCATTCGGCGCACTTCCCACTAAGGTACCAATACCACCAATACTGGCACTAAATGCCATGCCTAATAACACGAAGGCGTACAACCGATGATTTTTTTCAGCATTGATACCTTTTAACATCCCCATGGTGAGTGGCAACATCATCGCTGCTACGGCGGTGTTGTTAATCCACATAGAAAGGAATGTGGTTGCAGTAAACAGATAGGTGATAGAAAGTTTTAAGTTTCCTTTCGCCAAACGAATAATGTAATTCGCAATAATCTTGTCTAGATTCTGAATTTGTAACACCGCAGCCACTACAAATCCACCAAAGAACATATAAATAATTGGGGTAGAGAATGGTGCAAGCGCTTTTTGTGTATTAATCAAGCCTAATCCAATGGCCACAACAGGCACCATAAGGGATGTCACGGTAATATTAAAGGCTTCCGTTAACCATAAAATACCAATAAAAATCAGCAGGGCTAACCCGCGGTTCTCTTGGGAAGAAAACGGCAGTATTTTGATTAATACCAACATGAAGACAAAGTCTAAGGAAAGAATAAGAAGACTTTTATATTTAGAGAGAAAGGTTTGTTGAGTTTGCATATACAATCTCCTATAAAACGATAGGGGAGATCATTAATTAGCATTTAACCGAAAAAATTGAAACATATTTTTAACAAATTTGTGACACGCTTCAAACTATTTTTGTATAAACAACAAACCGCACCTAAAAGTGCGGTCTGTTTTGCTTTCGTTTTTTATTGTTGCATGCGAGCTTGAATACGTTCTGGCAATCTTAATCCAACGAGAGCAACAAGGACAATGGTCCAGAATAAGGTCACATACACAAGGGCTGAACCAAGTCCGACTCTTTCGCTGAGTGCGGCGGCAATCACAGGAGACACACCACCGCCAATCGCGGCGAAGTTGTAGATGAAACCAATACCTGTACTTCGCATTTCAGCCGGGAAGAAAGTCGCCATATATTTTGGTACTAAACCGGCAATCCCTAAGTTAGTTGCAAGTAAGAAGAAGAGCAACGCACCAAGCGCTAATACATTATTTTCTGGCAAATAGAATACTGGGAAGAGGAAGAAAAGTGATAACAATAAGCTATATACAAAGGTTTTCTTCTCACCCAATTTATCACCGATAAAGCCAGCAATTAAAGTACCGATAAGGATACCAAAGCCCGCCCAGAACATCAGTGATTTCACATTTTCAGCATAGCCGTTTTCTTTGAGGTAAAGTGGAAGTAAGCCTACTACCGGCCAGTTTACGGAGAAAATTGAATAACAAACTAAGAAAATAATTAAGGTAATTGGTAATTGTTTTTTAGTGAATAGGTCAGTAAGTGGAACTTTATTCACTTTACCCGCCGCTTTTGCTTGTGCCCATTCTTCACTTTCAGGTGCATGGCGACGAACGTAAAGCACTAAGGCGACTGGTGCTAAACCGATGAAGAAAGCCATACGCCAACCATAAGTTTGAGACACCCAAGGGATCACTTGAGAAGCAAGAATATTACCAATAGAGAAGCCACTTACTAAAAATGCACTGGCTTTTGTACGTAAATGTTGTGGCCAACTTTCAATGGCATAAGAGGAAGAACAAGCATATTCACCCGCCATCCCCATACCAATAATCATACGGAAGATGAAAAGCCAAATATAACTGGTGGATAAACCGCACAAGAATGTGCCAACGGAATACGTGATAATGGAAACAATCATCGCCAAACGACGACCATATTTATCGGCAAAACTACCAAAAATCGCCCCACCTAATGGACGTGCGACGAACGCTGCAAGTAATAATGTAGATGTTTCCGTGGTGCTCATAGCGAATTCTTTTTGAATATCTAAAAGCACATAAGTGATAAGCATATAATCGAAGCCATCAAAAACATAACCTAACCAAGCCGCAAATAACGCTTTTTTTTGCGTAGGACTGACTTCTTTATACCATGGTAGTGATGTTGTCATAACAACCTCCTTTCCTTGTATTTGAGAATTTTGTGGTTTAGATCACAGAATTTAAAATCACTGCTAATTTCTGCTTGCATAACCAAAGATAAGACGTATGATGTCTTATGTCAATTAGAGAGAATGAGAGCTGGATCACAAATTCAGAAAATAGATTAGAAAATGAGAAAAGAAATGAAAAAAACAAGTAAAAAAGAAGCAAGTCTCGTTTTGCAGGATAAAATCAAATCACTCATCATCAAACAAAATCTTAAATCCGGCGATTTGATGCCAACAGAAAATGAGCTGATTGAACAGCTTGGCGTGAGCCGTTCCAGTTTGCGTGAGGCCATTAAATCTTTAGAGGCGCTACACATTTTAGACATTCGCCATGGCGTCGGCACCTTTGTGAGTGAATCCTCTCTTGTACCAATGATCCGTGGATTAAGCTTTCACACCCAGCTGAATTTACATAATGATCATAATCAGCTGATTAATATTTTGGATATTCGGGAAATTTTGGAATACGGTTTCGCTCCGATGGTTTTAGGAAAAATTAGCCAAGAACAGACCGCACTTTTGCAAAAATCAGTGGCAAACATGGAAAAAAATGCCCGTGAGCAAAAATTTTCCCCTAAAGATGAATACCACATTCATTTAAAACTGTATGAACCATTAAATAACCCGTTACTGATTCAATATTTAGATGCGTTTTGGCAAATTTATCAGCAAGTAGAAAAAGGCTTACCGCCACCAACACTTTCTCCTGAGAAATCAGCCATGCAGCATCGCGAATTAATTGATGCGGTAGAAGCGCATGATTTAGTACGCATGCAACGCGCGATCTTGCAATATTTCCAAAGTATTCGCCAACGCTTACAACAAGGAGGGCATGATGCAAACTAATGGATTAAACATTGCCTTAATCGGCTGCGGCTTTTTTGGCGTTCAGTTGGCTTCCGCATTTGATAAAGCCCAAGCAAACTTAATTGCGGTGACCGATATCAACCCTTCTCTTGCACAAAAACTTGCAGAGCAATACGGTAGCCAAGCCTTTTTTAGTGTGGAAGAAATGTTGGCTGAAACCAAACCTGATTTAGTGGTCATCGCCACACCAAACTACGCCCATTATTCTCCGGCTATTTTGGCGTTAAACGCTGGCTGTCATGTCTTTATTGAAACGCCTTTTACATTAAGCTCTTCTCAAGGCCAACATTTACGCCGTCTTGCCGAAGAAAAAGGCAAATTCATTTTTGTAGGCCATTTAGAACGTACGTTACCAGGCATGTTGAAAGTCAAAGCGGCTTTAGAACAAGGAAAATTAGGCAGAATTACGGTCGCACGAGCCATGCGTCAGCGTTGGATTGAAAATTTGCCGAATAAAGAATGGTGGAAACTGGATGCGAATCTCACCGGTGGAGAGCTTTTCCACCTCATTCACGAACTGGATTTACTCTGTTGGTTATTAGGCGATATTGAGGCGGTCTTTGCTCAAGCCGCTAATCAAGCGCATCACGATACGCCAGACAGTCGTGATGTGTTGCAACTGTTACTACGCTTTGAAAATGGCGTGTTAGGTTCGCTCGAAATGGGCACTGCTTATCGATTACACCAATGGGGCATTCAAATTCATGGTGAAAATGGTGTGATTGAAGTCAATTTCTTTACCTCAAGTGTCACATTTAATTATCTAGATGGAAAAATAGAACACGTTGATTTATTTGATGAATTTGAGGCTGATTTATCTTTACGCGAAAGTGCAAAAGGCACTCAGCAATATAATGTCACCCACGCACCCTGCCAACTTTGGTTAAGCCGAGCGGCTGAAATCGAAGTACAAAGTGTGGTGGAGCACTTAACGCAAGGAAAAACCAGCCCATTAAGTCTATGTTTAACTGAAGCCATCGAAGTTGCAGAAGCAGCGAAGCAATCCATGGTAACGGAAAAACAAATCTCAGTGAAAAAATAAGGAGTTTATTATGATGCGATATGGTGTTGTTGGCGTTGGCTATTTTGGTGCAGATTTAGCTCGCTTCATGAATGAATTTGATGATGCACAAATTACTGTAGTATATGATCCTGAAAATGGTGAAACTATTGCTCAAGAATTACAATGCGTAGCGGCAAAATCTCTTGAAGAATTAGTCACTTCCCCTGATGTGGATTGTGTGATTGTTGCCACCCCAAACTACTTACACAAAGAACCGGTCATCCTTGCAGCAAAAAACAAAAAACATGTTTTCTGTGAAAAACCAATCGCCTTAAGTTATCAAGACTGTGACGACATGGTGCGTGCTTGCGAAGAAAATGGCGTCACCTTTATGGCTGGCCATGTGATGAACTTCTTTAACGGTGTTCACCATGCCAAAGAATTAATCAATAAAGGCGTGATCGGTAAAGTGCTTTATTGTCACACTGCACGTAACGGCTGGGAAGAACAACAACCGACTATCTCATGGAAAAAAATCCGTGAAAAATCTGGCGGCCACTTATATCACCATATTCACGAATTAGACTGCGTACAATTCATTATGGGGGGCATGCCAAAAACTGTTACCATGGCAGCCGCCAATGTTGCACACAAAGGCGAAAACTTTGGTGATGAAGACGATATGATTTTTGTCACCATGGAATATGATGATAATCGCTTCGCAGTTCTAGAATGGGGTTCGGCGTTCCGTTGGGGTGAACATTATGTATTAATTCAAGGGGAAAAAGGCGCGATCAAGCTTGATATGTACAATACCAAAGGTACCCTTCGTGTAGATGGAAAAGACACCTATTTCCTCATTCACGAAACCCAAGAAGAAGATGATGACCGTACCCGTATTTACAACAGCACAGAAATGGACGGTGCGATTCAATACGGTAAACCAGGTAAACGTACACCGCTCTGGTTGAGTTCTATCATGAAAAAAGAAATGCGTTATTTAAATGACATTCTCCATGGTATGGAACCAACTGAGGAATTTGTAAAATTACTCACCGGTGAAGCCGCTCGTGCCGCCATCGCCACAGCCGATGCATGCACCCGTTCTCGTTACGAAAACCGCAAAGTTGATTTAGCAGAAATCATCGGTAAATAAAAATAACGTAAAAATAAACCGCACTTTGGTTGAGGAATCAAAGTGCGGTTGTTTTAGATTTATATCTACTTCTTGGAATGAAATTTCTACAAAAATTTATATATAACTGGTGAAAATTTATAACCTATATTTAACTTAACCTGATTATGAATTTTTAATTGACAGCTATCTTATATGAATTTTATAATGTAACCACCTTCCAAGTTGAAATGAGAAGGGTTGATTAGTGACAGTAATCATTGTTCTTAACAGAAATTACATAAGTAATTTAAGCTTATCAATAGAACTTTGGTAAGCCGATTTTAGTCTAAGTAGACAGGAGGAAACAATGAAAAAATTAAATATGCATGAAGGCTGGGATGGTTTTTAATGAATGAAACAATAAAGTTTCTAGGTGAAAGTTACGGCTTCTGGGTTCAAACAGGAGCCGTTGTTTTATCTGCCGCTATGGCAGTTTTAGCGATTCTCCATAATGGTAAGATGTCGAGAAAAAGAACAACTATTGATGTATTATTGCAGGAAAACCAAGATGAAACTTTAAGAAATGCCAAATTTGAAGTGTTCAATATGGCAAATGACCCAAGGAATGAGTTTGTAAACATTTATTTTAAAGAAAAAGAGAAGCAGTCTGAATGCTATAAAAATATTACTATGTTGCTTAACCGTTATGAATTCATAGCTCAAAGTATTAGAAATAAAGCATTTGAGGAAAAAATTTATAAACAAATGCAGTACACTAGTATAACTGAGATGTGGGATAGACTTTGTCCTCTTGTACATGAGATCCGAAGACAAAAAAATAATAAAACTTTTTATCAAGAATTTGAGTGGCTTGCATGTAGATGGAAAAAAAAGCCATTAAAGAAAAATAACTAAGTCTTTCTATAATAGAAACAACCGCACTTACAAAAAGTGCGGTTGTTTTTTTAGCATATTTTTAAGGAGTTTATGGCGATAACCGCTCTCTTTCCCATTTCCCATCATTGTATAAATAACAAATTCGGTCATGTAAACGACTTGGGCGACCTTGCCAGAATTCGATACGATCAGGAATCACAAGATAGCCACCCCAATGTGGTGGACGAGGTACGTTTAATGGGTGTTTTGCTGCAATCAGTGCCGCTTTCGCTAATAAAGATTTGTGGCTAGAAATGACCGCACTTTGCTCGCTGGCCCAAGCGCCAATTCGGCTGGTGTAAGGGCGAGTTGCAAAATATTCATCTGATTGTTCAGGCGAGATTTTTTCGGCTTTACCTTCAATACGCACAGAGCGTTCTAATTCAGGCCAAAAGAATGTCAGGGCGACAAACGGATTATGTTCTATAGCACGACCTTTTCGGCTGTGATAATTTGTGAAAAAGACAAAGCCTTGTTCGTTCACTTCTTTCAACAGTACCATTCGACTTGTTGGTCGACCGTCTTCATTGACTGTCGCAACATTCACACCTGTTGGCTCATTGACTTTAGCCGTAATCGCTTCGTTGAGCCATTTTTCAAATTGTTTTATTGGATTGGGATCGCAATCATGCTGAGAAAGCGCCTGTTTGCAATAATCCTCACGAATATCATGTAAGTCCATTTTCTTTCTCCTTTTGCTTGAAAACAAAAAGCCCTTGCAACTGCAAGGGCTAGTATAGTCCGTTAATTATTTACCATCAACACTCACGCCATAAAACGCATCATAGCCAAATGGGCTTTGTACATAGCCTTTTACGCGAGGACTAAGTGGTGCGAAACCAACAGAGTGTGCAACCGGAACCCATGGAGCTTGCTCATGGAAAATCACTTGTGCTTGTTTATAAAGTGCCGCACGCTCATCTTTATTGGTTAAGCCAATCGCTTTATCTAATAAAGCATCAAATTCTGCATTTTTAAAACGAGCAAAGTTTGAGTTTCCCGCATTCGCACTTGCAAGTAACGGAGAAAGGAAGTTATCCGGATCACCGTTATCGCCTGACCAACCGAAGATACCTGCTGTTAATTCACCTGCTTTGGCGCGTTTTTGATAATCAGCCCATTCAAATGTGACTGGATTTGCTTTTACGCCAACTTTCGCCCAGTCTGCCATGACGAGTTCAGCCATACGTTTTGGATTTGGGTTAGACGCACGTACCACTGGTTGAATCCAGAAGTCCGTTTCAAAACCGTTTGGATAACCTGCTTCTGCTAAAAGCTGTTTCGCTTTCTCTGGATCATACGGATAATCTTGGATTTCGTCGTTATAACTCCAAATTGTTGGCGGCAATGGGTTTTTCGCTGCAGTACCTGCACCTTGATAAACCGCTTCAATAATCGCTTTTTTGTCCACCGCATAGTTCAATGCTTGGCGTACTTTCGCGTTATCAAACGGAGCTTTCTCTGTATTGAATGCGATATATGCTACGTTCAAACCTTTTTGTTCCAAAAGCTGTACTTTCGGATCGGTTTTCATTTTGGCTAAATCCGCCACATTTGGGAAGAGAATTAAATCACAAGAACCCGCTTGTAACTTCGCATAACGCGTAGTGGCATCTGGCACGATACTGATCACTAAACGATCAAGCGGTGTGCGACCTTTCCAATAGGTTTCATTCGCCACATATTGTGCTGCTTGGTCAGTTTTGTAATCCACAAAAATAAACGGACCTGTGCCCACAGGTTTATTATCAATCGTTTCTGGTTTGCCTGCTTTCAACATCGCATCTGCATATTCAGCTGAGTAAATAGAGATAAAGTCCATACCCAAGCTTGCTAAGAAAGTCGCATCTTTTTTATTCAAGGTAATACGAACGGTGTTGTCATCCACTTTCTCAACTGATTTTAATAAATCTGGGAATTTCATCGCTTTGAAATACGGATAAGTCCCTTTCGATACATTGTGATAAGGGTGGTTAGGATCTAACTGACGTTGGAAAGAAAAGAGCACATCATCCGCATTAAAATCACGTGTTGGCGTAAATTCTTTTGTGGTATGGAATTTCACCCCTTTACGCAAATGGAATGTGTAAGTTAAACCATCGTCACTGATCTCCCAGCTTTCAGCCAAGGCTGGCTCAAGATCAGTAGAGCCTTTTTTGAATTCAACCAAACGGTTATACACTTGTTGTGAACTTGCGTTGTAAGATGTACCTTCCATTACTAATGCTGGGCTAAAGCCAAGTGGTGCCTTCGCTGTACAGTACACAAATGTATTATTACCTGAAGGTTTTGCTGTTTCTGCTTTTGCATTTTCTTTTGTCGCAGAACCAGATTGATCACAAGCTGCTAAAAACAAACTAGCTGCAATAAGAGTTAAGGTCGCTTTTAATTTCATAAGTTTTCCTTCTTTAATCGGGCAAAACACCCAAACATGAATATAAAATTTTACTTAAGATATAAGCAAATCAAACTTTTAAGAAATAAGAAAAAGATCTTTCTTATAACAAATTAGACTAAGGCATTTAATATTAGCGTTTTTTTCGCAAATGATCCCCGTCTGTTTTGCGTAAATAACTCAATATCCAAACTAATGCAATAGCAAAAACAGAAGTGGTCAGAAACGTGTAACTGAAAGCATGTTGTAATGCATCGTCGTTACCCATGAATTGACGATATAACGTCAAAATAATAGATGCCACAGCGATACCAAATCCGATTCCTACTTGTTGCACAATACTCAGCACCGTTGAGCCTACACCGCTTTGTGCCTGTGATAGGTCGCCAACGGTAAGAGTGTTAATTGAGGTAAAAATCATCGACATGCAGGCACCGTACCACATCAGATTACATATAATCCATGTCGTTGATGATGAGGTATCAAGCCATGACATTGAAACCGTCGAGCCTGCCATTAAAAGTGACGATAAAATTAGTGTGGTTTTATAACCTAGCATATTTAAAATATGCCCAATAAAGCGTTTAAATACGACGGACATTAGCGCAATAGGTGCAAGCAACCAGCCTGACTCTTCAGCTGAATAGCCAAAGGAAAGTTGGAACATTAATGGCAATAAGAACGGCACAGCTGAGCCAGAAAGACGAATAAAGATATTGGCTGCAATGCCTAATCGGAATGTTCTTGTATTGAAAAGAGATAACGGCAAAATGGCACGTTCATTACCTTTCGCATAAAAATAGTAGGCGACCAATAATGCAATACCAACCGACAATGCACTGTATGTGGTCATATTGTCACGGTGACTTTCTCCGAGTAAATCAAGCCCAAGAGTGAGCCCAACTAAACCAAACGCAAAGAGCAAAAAGCCCGTCCAGTCTAACTTATTCGCATTACCCTTATGATTGCCCATCACTTTAGCCGCAGCCCAAAAGCCTAACATGCCAATCGGAATATTGATTAAGAAAATCCAATGCCATGATGTATGTACCACAAGCCAACCACCTAAAATCGGACCAAGAATCGGGCCAATCAATCCCGCTGTCGCCATTAAATTCCAGGCATTAATTAATTGATTTTTCGGTACGGTTTGAATAATCGCAAGGCGAGCAACCGGCATCATAAACGCACCGCCAATACCTTGAAGAATCCGTGCAAGCACAAGGGTCTCGAGAGAAGTGGCCATCGCACAAGCGACTGAACCGAATACAAAGGTAAAAACTGCTGAGCGGAAAACAGTAAGCGTACCAAATTTAGCTGCCGCCCAAGCAGTTAAAGGAATAAATAAGGCTACGGCAAGAGAATAGGCGATAATCGCCATTTGCATTTCAAAGACAGGGGTTTGCAGATCTGTTGCAATGGTGGGTAAGGCAGTATTTAAAATAGTCGCATCCAAGCTTTGCATAAACAAAGCCATGGAAGCTACCCAAGCCAGCCCTTTATAATGCTGACATTCTATTACTGTGTCTTTTTCCACCATTGATAAATAAACTCAGCGATCTGTTCAATGTGATTAATATCTAATAAAGTGCGGTCAGTTTCAAGCGAATAATCTGTTGCTAAAGCCAACACGTTTTCATCTAATTCCGGCAAAGGTTTTGTCATCTCTTGTCGATGCAATAGAATCTTTGGAATGGGTTCTTGTTTAAATCCTTCTACCAAAACTAAATCCGTTAAATGACGATCAAATTGTTGGCTTAAATAAGCTAAAGAAACCGGCGCTTGAGGGGTTTCTGTCATTAATGCCCAACGAGTATCACAAGCCATAATAACTTGAGCAGACCCCGCCTCTTTCATTCGCCAACTGTCTTTGCCCTCTTTATCCACGTGAGCGTTGTGATGGCTGTGTTTAATGACTGAAACACGTAGACCTTTTTTGATTAATTGAGGAAGTAATTTTTCCAATAATGTGGTTTTGCCACTACCGCTGTAACCAGTGATGCCAAGAAGAGGAAAGGGATTATTCATTGTAAAAACCTTAAGAAAAATGACCGCACTTGATAAAACAAAACCCCGCAGGACGGGGTTTAGCTATCAAAATCCATTAGGTGAAGAAAGTATAGCAAGGGGACACAAAATAGCAACTTTCTCACTTCTAGTGAATTATTTTAGGAATGTTACACCTTGCACAATTCGCTTAGCAGCGGCAATTGGAAGCTGTCCGATAAAGGTAATTTCTTTATCGCCCATTACTTCACTGTAAATCGTATAAGCCCCTTGTTTCCACGTATTTTCTTTTGCAGCGGTGCTGTCGGCTTTATTGACATAAAGGGTGAAAGTGAAAAGACCATCACTAAATAACGCATTTTCAATCACTTCACCATCTATCACATCTTGATTTTGTCGAACTAAATCAAAACCTTGTGGTAACCAATCAGTTTTCCAATTGATTGAAAGCGATGACTCTTGTTTCCCTTCACTTAAAAGTGGTGGCACTGACACCTTATTAAGGTAATCTGTTAAACCTCGTAGACGATTATCGATATATAACGTGACCACACGGAATTGATCAAGCAACTTACCTTCGCGATCAAGCATATCACCACGCAATAACAAACTATTTTCTTCATCTAAGAAAATGAGATATTGATAGCGAAAATCGTCTTTTGGCACAATGCGAATGGTATCGACAAATCGTCCTGCAATTCGGTCTTTTCCAAGCTTAATAAAATCATAATTCTGACTAAGCTTACTAAAATCAGTACGAATTACTGCAGGTAGTGCATCCACAATTTCACCACTGTTAATTGTGAAAGCACTTGAACCTGGCTGGAAATAGCTGACTAAATTACCGCGTTGGATGATTTCTTGTTGTTCACCATCTAATGTCACCAATTGTGCATACACTTTTTGCCCTTGCTTAATATGACGATAACGGAACGAGTCCATATTCGTTGGCGTAGTTTGCACAAAAGCAATCTCATAATTTAAATCCCGCATTGCTTGCGACATTTTATTTAATGACTGGATTGGCTCTTCTGCAAATGCCGTAAAAGGCAATAAGAATAATCCTAAAAGTGCGGTTAATTTGAGAAACGTTTTTTTCATAAATAAATCAATTGATCCATAAAAAAATTCACCACGCCTAGGTGGTGAATTATCGATTAATTGCTGTAATTATTTCGCTTGGTTGCTACCCACATTTAAGCTATCTGCATGCATACGACGCTGTAATTCATAGTTTTGCAACATCGTACCAATACGGCGATTTTTCTGCTCAACCTGTTCCGAAGTGGCTACATCTTTGGTCGGAGCGTTGTAACTTACTTCTTGAACAGAACTGTTAAATGGCAAGGTTTGTAAAACTGGGTTTTCAGGTGTAACCGAGGTGTTTTTCGCATTAAATGATTGTACACCTACTACTGCTACTAAACACACACCTGCAGCCACAGCAATTTGTGTCATTGGTGCAAAGAATGCTTTTAATTTTTGCACGAATGGTAAGCTATCGGCTTCCTCCGGTGTTGGTTGAGAAACAGTAATCTCAACATGTTTTACTTCTTCTAATTCAATTAAATCAGCCATTTTCGCCGTAAAATCAGCACCTAGCAACACTGGTGACTCTTTACGCATTACTGCTCTTACGGTGTGATATGCCGCCCAAGATTCTTGTGAATCTTTATCCTGACAAAGTTGTTCCGTCAACTCGGCACTGACTTCTTCTCCATCCATATAGGCTGAAAGTAACTCTTTTTGCATTTTATAAACTCCGACTTTATTTTAACGTTGCATAAGCGGTTGTATTTTGTTCTCAATCACTTCCCGAGCACGGAAAATGCGAGAACGTACAGTGCCTACTGGGCAATCCATTATTTCTGCGATTTCTTCGTAACTTAAACCTTCAAGCTCACGCAAAGTAATCGCGGTTCTTAAATCTTCCGGCAAACTGTGAATAGTATCAAATACCACTTTTTCAAGTTCGCTAGATAACATTTCATTTTCAGGGGTATCTACATCACGTAAATGGGTTCCCACATCGTAGCCTTCGGCATCTTCAGCCAGAATATCTTCGCTCGGTGGACGGCGCCCCTGTGCCGTTAAGTAGTTTTTCGCCGTATTTACGGCAATTCGATATAGCCAAGTGTAGAATGCACTATCGCCCCGAAAAGATTCAATGGAACGATAAGCCTTAATAAAGGATTCTTGTACAACATCTGGAATGTCGTTATGAGAAATGTAGCGGGTTAAAAGTCCGGCTACTTTATTTTGATAACGAGAAACCAATAAATTAAAGGCTTTTTTATCGCCTTGCTGCACTCTTTCTACCAAAGCCTGATCTGTTAGCTGTTCAGCCATATATCTCCTATGCTACGTCTAACACGCCTTCATATATTCAAGACAGCAAGCTATTGTTGCTTTATCAGACAGAGTTAAAATTGAAAAGTTCCTTATGTATAAAAAATTTCAAAAAATTAACGAACGTTCGTTTTCTGCACATCCTGGATATATTCAACCATCGCTTGCACTTCAGCATCTTCTGATTGACTGCCATTAAAAAACCACGAAAAAAGCTGTAAATCCGTACTGGCAAGTAAACGAATAAAAATATCTTTTTTATTATCAGTCAGTTGGTCAAAATGCGCTTTATAAAAAGGCATGATAATTTTATCCAACTCAAGCATGCCTCGACGACAATCCCATTCAATGCGGAGTTTATTATACTTATCCATAATTCCTCCCTAAATCATTGTAATTATACCTGATAAATTAAAAGTGCGGTTAAAAATTACCGCACTTTTTAATCGAAAAAATCGATTATTCTGTCACTTTGGCTTAATCACCGCATAAATCACGCCAGTTAATAATGCACCTATTGCAATTGCACCTAAGTAGAGTAATGGTTCAGAAACAAAAGGAATCACAAATAAACCACCGTGTGGTGCTTGCAGAGAAATATTTAATGCCATTGAAATTGCGCCAGCAGTTGCACCACCGATAACCGAGCTAATAATCACACGTAATGGATCGGCAGCCACAAACGGCAATGCGCCTTCAGAGATAAAGCATAAGCCTAAGACAAAAGAAGCTTTACCTGCATCACGTTGATTGCTGGTAAATTTACTGCGTGCAATCCAAGTTGCAATCGCCATACCAATTGGCGGCACCATACCTGCTGCCATAGCGGCGGCCATTGGGGTGTGAACTTGAGAGGCCAACATTCCCACGGAGAACGTATAAGCTGCTTTGTTTACTGGCCCCCCCATATCAATACACATCATCGCACCGATAATCGCACCCAACACCATCGCATTAACTTCACCCATGGATTTCAACCAATCACTTAAGGTGGTCATAATTTGTGAAACCGGTGGGTTAATCACATAAATCATGGCGAGGCCGACAATCAAAGTACCAAAGAGCGGTAGAATTAAAATCGGTTTTAAGGAAGTTAAACTTGCCGGCAATTTAATGGTTGCATTTAACCCTTTCACCACATAACCCGATAAGAAACCGGCAATAATACCACCTAAAATCCCAGCACCCGCTGTGGTGGCTAACATACCGCCAATGAGACCTACCGCAAGCCCTGGACGGTCTGCGATAGAAAAAGCCACATAGCCGGCAAATACTGCAATCATCAAATGGAATGCGGCACCGCCACCGATATCCATTAAGGCTTTTGGAATGCCATGGAAAATCGTTTCATCTTTGAAGGCTTCGATACCAAACATAAAGGAAATCGCGATTAGCAAACCACCGGCAACCACCAACGGCAACATGTGCGACACACCGGTCATCAAATGTTTATAGACGCCTTTTTTCTCACCGCTTTCTTCTGATTTCTCAGAAGATTTTGCTGCACCGCCTTCATAAATTTTCGCTTCTTTAAATGCCTTATCGAATTCCTGTGCCGTTTTCTTTAACGCCAAACCGGTCGACGTACGATACATCGGTTTACCTTGGAATTTATCTAACGGTACATCAATATCAGCAGCAACAAAGACTAAATCTGCTGCAGCAACTTCCTCTGGAGTAATCTCATTACCTGCGCCCACTTGGCCACGCGTTTCGACTTTTACCTGCCAACCTTGTTTTTTCGCATAAGTTTCAATGGCTTCAGCAGACATAAAGGTATGCGCGACCCCCGTCGGACAAGCTGTCACCGCGACAATATTTTTGACGCCAGAAACGCCGCCAAATTCAACCGCACTTTGAGCCGGTTGAACATAGTCCACTGCTTGATTAAGCGCATTCGTCAGCGTGACTTCAGGTGATGCAATTGCCGCATCTTCATTGGCTAAAAAGACTTTTTTGCCCACAAGTTCAGCAGAGTTTGGCAAAGTAGATCCGAAAACAATCACTAAATCCGCCTCTTTGGCTTGCTCAACCACAGTATGATTGGCTTTTTTCGCTGCCATGCTCAATGCTTGGCGAAGTAAATAGGCTTTTGCCGCACCAATTTGCGGAGATTGAGTTAAAAACAAATTCATTACATTATCCTTCAATCACAGAAATTTTGACATTCGCCAGAATTGGCTCAAGCAAGGCGGTATCGCTCACGCCCACGTTACTTTGCGAAACCGCAAAGGCAGAAACTGCACTTGCAAATGCTAAGGTGTCCGCTTGAGACAAGCCTTTTTCAATACCGTAAATTAGACCTGCCACCATAGAATCACCCGCTCCTACGGTGCTTACCACGTTTTCACATTTAGGTGGTTGAGCTTGAATAACAGCTTGATCATTCAGCCATAAAGAACCATTCGCGCCCATCGAAATAATGACGTTAGCAATGCCTTCTGCTTTAAGTTTTTTAGCTGCAGCAATAATTTCATCAAGAGAATTTAGTGGGTGACCAATCCACGCTTCCAATTCACGATGATTTGGTTTCACCAACCAAGGATGGGCTTTCAAACCTGCTGTGAGTGCAGCATTACTGCTATCTAATACGACTTTCACACCAGCTTGATGTAACTGATTAAGCCAATCTGCAAATAATTCAGGACTGACACCACGCGGTAAACTGCCGCAAACCGCAACGATGTCAAAGTTTTGGCAATACGCTAATGAATCTACTGTAAATTGCTGCCAAGCTTCTGGGGTGATTTGATAACCTAAGAAATTTAGGTCTGTCACATCGGCTTCGGTTTCCGTAATTTTTACGTTAATGCGAGTTTTACCTGCTACGCGATGAAATTTATCTTCTAAGCCTTGTTTTTTAAATAGGGTTTCGAAATCACCCACGTTGTCTTCACCTAAGAAGCCACCAACCGCGACATCTACGCCCAAGTCTTTCAACACCTTGGCAACATTAATGCCTTTTCCGGCAGGGAAAAGACCAAGTGTTTCAACAGTATTCACTTCGCCGATTTCAATACGCGACAAACGCCCGACTAAATCGTAAGCGGCATTTAAGGTAATTGTTGCTACTTTTGCCATCACTTACTCCTTACCTTCACCTAAACCGCTTTCAATGACTGCGCCGATACCGTCAATCGCTTGTTGAGCTTCTTCACCGCTCGCCACAAAACGTAAGCGATGACCTTTCACGACACCGAGCGCCACAATTTTCATCAGACTTTTTGCGCTGACTAATTGGCTATCACGATCTAAGTTTTGTACCGCAACAGACGCATTGTATTTTTTCACTTCATTAACCAGTACCGCACTTGGACGAGCATGTAAACCATGTTCATTACGAATCATAAATACGGCTTCAATGGCATCGGCTGGTAAACCTGTTTTTTCTTCGTGAATTTGTGGTGCGTGCTCACTGCTTACTTCAATGGTATCCGGTTCAGCTGGTGGCACGGTAGAGACCGCTTCGCCAAGCCCACTCGCAATAATCTTACCTAAGGCTTCAATGGCTTGTTTTGCATCATCACCTTCTGCCACAAAACGTAAGCGATGACCTTGAGTCACACCCAATGCCACGATTTTCATTAAACTTTTTGCACTAACCAGAGCGGTTTCTCGAGTAAGATTTTGTACGGTAATCTTGGAGGCGAATTTTTTCACTTCATTAACAAGTACGGCACTTGGGCGAGCATGCAAGCCATGTTCATTACGAATCGTAAAGGTACCAATCACTGTACCTGTCGCGATTTGGTCTTCAGATTGAGTAGCTGGCGAAGCCGGCACTTTACCGCCATTAAGTGCGGTCAAAATTTGCTGCGTATTACCACTTAATAAAATATTTTGGACTTCATCATCCAATAAACGTGCTAACGTCTCATTGATTTGGTCACTGACAGCCGAAATCGTCAATACACCTTTCACCGCTTTGCCATTATGATTAAAAATGGTTTTCGCACGACTGAATGCCAACGCATTTTTCACGTTACCAGATACGGCATCTGTTACCCATAACCCTTTGCCAAGTGGCAGAGCAGAATTGGAGACTACTTCAGAAACAAAGCTATTTTCAACCGCACTTTGCTGTTGTAATTTGCCTGCATTGATAGCGGTAAGGGTGAGCAAACTTTGCGTTTCAATATCTAAACTTAATGTTTCTTCAGTCATGCTAAAAGCATCGCTTTCACCTAATAAAATCGCTCGGAATTTTTCAACATCGGTTAATGTCGCCAACTGTGCTGCGGTGTCTTCATCACCTAAAACATGCGTTAATTGACGAAGTAAAGCAAGATGCTCATCAGAACGGGCAGCAATACCAATCACAACATAAGCAATATTGCCTTCTCCCCACTCAATACCTTGTGGAAATTGGAAAACTTGTACACCAGTTTTTTTCACCATTGAACGGGTTTCTAATGTACCGTGTGGAATCGCAATCCCATTGCCTAAAAAAGTGGAGGTTTGTTGTTCACGTCCAAGCATGCCTTGCAAATAACCTTGTTCAACCTTGCCAGCTTGCTCTAACGCACTTGCAGCCATTTCAATAGCTTGCAGCTTATTTGTTGCTTTAGCATTTAAATGAATGTTGCTTTCCGAAAGTTCTAACATTCTTGCTCCTTCACATTGATGATTTAAAAAAGAAAAGCTGCTGATGAGATCGCTCATCAACAGCTCAAATTGATTATTGGCCGGTACAGGCTTTGAGTAGCATTTCGCTACCTTGGGAAATGTAAGCGTCATTTTCACCGCGCTCTTTGCCTTTTTGCAAATCACGCATTGCATCGTAGATCCCTTGTGTCACACTTGGTGAATCCACTTTTTGCCAACAATTCGCGCTTAAGCGACTGAAGTTGGTTTGTAATGCTTCTGCATGTAACACACCACTGTAATAAGCATACACATCAGAGTCATGACCACCTGTGTAGAGTTTATCTTGAATTTGTTTGATTGGCACAACAATACGACCGAGATACCAGTCATTTGCACCACTTGCAAAATTATCCACAAAGAAATTTTTTGTTACACGATCTTTATAGGTTGCCACAGTGGCTTCATAAGCAGCTGCATAAGATTTTTGGTCGATTTTATCTTTATCTAAATCAATGACCTTTTTGTCTTTACCCATAAACGGAATGTAAGAGGTTATATCTGAAATTGAAGAACAACCTGCAAGCATCACTGCTACAAAGAATACCGAGATTTTTTTAAACATTAAATTTTCCTTATTATAGGCAGTTAAAACTGCTGTTAATTATACTTAGAATGAGGGATTAAGCAAGGCGACGCCTAGTACTACGCCGACTCTTTGGTTACACTGCTGTCTTTGACAATAGAAACTAAAATTTGATCAATTTTGAAGTTTTCAGTATCAATAACTTCAAATTTATATTTATCGTATAACACAAAATCGGTTTTTTTCGGGATTTTGCGTAACATATACATCATAAAGCCACTGATAGTTTCGTAATTTTCTGAATCAGGGAAAGATTCAATATCTAAAGCACGCATAACATCTTCGAGCGGCGTTGCACCATCAATCAACCAAGAGTTTTCATCGCGGCTGACGATTTGCTCTTCTTCGTTGGAAACCAATTCACCCATCACAATACTCATCACATCGTTCAAGGTAATTAAACCCATCACAAGTGCATATTCATTGACGATAATGGCAAAATCTTCACCCGTAGATTTAAATAACTCCAATACCTCGTATAACGAAAGCGTGTCTGGAATAAATAACGCTTTACGCAATAAACGGCTATCGGTTAAATCCACTACTTCCTGTTGAAGATAGAGTGTTAATAAAGTATGAGATTCCACATAACCTAAGATCTTATCCAAACCATTATCACAAATCACTAATTTAGAATGAGAGTCTGCTGATAAGGTATTCAACACTTCCTGACGGGAGAAAGTGCGGTCTAAAAACACGATATTTTCACGGGTTGTCATCGTGGAAGAGACTGTCCGCTCTTGCATATCAAAGATATTCTCAATTAAATAATGCTCTTGTGTTTTTAACACCCCCGCTTCAGCCCCAGCTTCCACGATTGCCACGATATCCTCTGGTGTCATATTATCTTCACGCTTAGTGGATATCCCCATTAAATGGAAGAAGATATTAGAAAGACCATCAAAAAACCATACAATAGGTTTTAAGAAGAAAATGAAGACTTGCATAATGCCAATAGTCCGTAAAGCCACACCTTCAGGATTAATCAATGCGAGACGTTTCGGAATTAAATCGGCTAATAAAACAAATGTTGTTGTTACCATGAAAAAAGCAATCCAAGAGGAGGCTGGCTCAACCCATTCTGCCTTAGTGTATTCATGTAAAAAACTCTGTAAGTGAAGACTAATTGTTGCCTCACCAATCACCCCTCCAAGTACGGCGACCATATTGAGTCCAATTTGGACCACAGTAATAAAACGTCCTGGCTGCTCCTGTAACTTTAAGACCTTCTCCGCTTGGATATTACCTTCATTAGCCAACGTTTGTAATTTAATGCGTCTCGCACCCGCGAGAGAAATCTCAGCCGATGATAAGATTGCACTAACAATAATTAATACGATTAAAATAAAAATCGCTGCAGATAAACTCATAATGTTCTCTTTATTGGTTTTAAAGTGCGGTCAATTTACCGCTAATATTTAGCTTAGAAATGTTATTATTAATCTGTTAGGGCGTTCTATGACGCCCATTTGAGAAACGCTAATTTTCGCTGTCGAACCAGCCGCGCACAAATTGCACTGAAAGGAAGAGGGTAACTAATAGGAACGCATAGAATACCCAAGATAAAATTGGATGGCTTGGTGTAATATCACCGCTAATTTCTTTCACCGAAACGGCATTACGATATTCATCAAACATCGTCATTCGCCAACCATAATATTTGATTTGTACTAATTTATTTTCATTGCCGAAAGCCTGAGCTTGAGCCTGTAAATTAGCTGAACCAAATTTGAAATAAAATGGAAAACTCCAACGGGTATCTTCATTACGATACACCATGATTTTACCATCATCATTTTGTGTATTGATAAAATACACATCGCGCGTTGGACCATCAGCCGGATTCGATTTTGTAATCGGGCCATCTTTATCCACACGTTTCACTTCCACACCCGTTACTCGTGTCACATCATAGTGTGGGAAAACGTAGTCCACCACAGCGAACATAAAGCTGTGGAAAACAAAGACTACTAAAAATAAAAAGTACTTAAAAAACTTACGCATAAAACTCTCTCATTTAAATCGATGATTTATTGTACATTAATTTTAAATAAACGCTCGAAGTTTTGTGTACTAATTTGCGCAAATTCTTCTACTGATAGCCCTTTTAACGCCGCCACATACTCACACACTTCACGTGTATAGGCAGGTTGGTTCTCTTTACCACGATAAGGCACTGGGGCTAAGTAAGGCGAATCGGTTTCAACTAACAGGCGATCTGCCGGCACATAACGAATAGCTTCGCGGATACTTTCCGCATTTTTAAAGGTAATAATACCGGAACAAGAAATATAAAAACCTAAATCAAGTGCCTTTTTCGCAAAGTCTAAGGTTTCCGTAAAGCAATGAATTAATCCACCGCACTTTTCAGCATGATGCTCACGCAACATGGCGATGGTATCTTCTGGCGCTGAACGCGTATGAATAATCACGGGCTTATCTACTTCATTCGCAATTCTAATTTGATCCGCAAAAACCGTTTGCTGCAACGCTTTATTATCGGCGCTGTAATAATAATCCAAACCGATTTCGCCAATTGCGATCACTTTTTTATCTTGTGATAAATGTAATAAACGCGCTGCATCGTAAGGTTCTTCTTCAAGATCTAAGGGATGCACGCCGCAAGCTAAAGACACATTCGGAAATTTGGCTAACTCAGGGTAAGCTTTTTCAAAACGACTTAATGTCACGCCAATCGCCAATAAATGCTTCACATCTCGTGCGTTGGCTTTGGCCACCACATCAGCAATATCTTTGTGTAAATTTTCATAATCCAATGCATCTAAATGGCAATGGGAATCTACGATAAACATAATTTATTTAGTCCTTAAATACGTCGGTAATTAACTTTGTCAAACCATCTAGTAGCATTAATTCCGTATTAACGCCATTAATGGTAAGTAAATCCGAGCGTACTTTTTGCATAATTTTATTTGCGGTTAATAACCCAAGCGCTGTTTGTTCGTCTGCAAATTGAGTTACACCTGTTTTAAGATCAAGTGTTTGCCAGCCAGTTTGGATCTCAAGTTTGTATTTAATGGCATCGCTTAAAAACGCTAAAATCCAATCCACTTGCTGTATGGTGTGTTCTTTTTCAAAGAAAGGCAAAATTTCCAAAGGCGAACGACGACGATAAAACAGCCAAAATTGGCGTAGAAAATTCTTTCGTTGTTCAATTAATCCTTGCTGGAGTGTCTCTAATGCTAACAGTGGACGCCCCAAATTCATCGCAAGTGCGGTCAATAATTCGGATGTTTCTGCCTGAAATTGAGAAGAAAGCCAAGTTAAGGCTTCCGCTTCCGTTGGCAAAGGCACATTCCACACTTGGCAACGGCTGTAAATAGTCGCTAACAACGAAGAGGATGGCTCTGTTTGCAATAAGAAATACGTGTTCGGACGCGGCTCCTCCAAAGTTTTGAGCAAAGCATTAGCCGCCGCTTCCGTAAGACGTTCCGCATCCTGGATATACACTAATTTATTGCCATTTTGTTGTGCGTGTTGGCTGACAACTTCATTAATCGCCCGCACCTGATCAACACCAATGTCTTTACCTTCTTGAGAAGCTAAAACATGAAAATCAGGATGGCTTTGTGCAATCATTAAGTGGCAAGCATGGCAATTGCCACAAGGTGCATTATCTGGCGTTTGACACATAATGCGTTTTGTCAAAGCATCAAATAAACTTTCTACCCCTAGCCCTTGATCGACTTTAATTAACAAAGCATGATGCCCCAAACCTTCGCTAAAAGTTTGGCTAATCTTGTTATAAGTGGGCACTAACCAAGGATAAAGTTCGCTCATTTTGCTTGTGAAACCCACCAATTTTTGACCGCACTTTGAATGTCCTCTTGTACTTGTTCCAAAGGCTGACCCGCATTAATAATCGCGGCTTTCGGATTATTCTGTACCAACTCCAAATAACGTTGGCGGGTACGATGGAAAAAATCAAGCCCTTGCTGTTCAATACGGTCTAATTCACCACGACCTCTCGCACGAGCAAGTCCTTCTGCAGGATCAATATCTAAATACAGTACAAAATCAGGCTCAAAATCACCTAACACCATATTTTTTAAATTCGCCATAAGCGTTTGGTCAAACTGACGCCCACCGCCTTGATAGGCCTGTGAAGACATATCATGACGATCGCCAAGCACAGTCTTGCCTGCCGCTAATGCTGGCTTAATCACATTTTCTACCAATTGAACTCGTGCCGCATAAAGCATCAATAATTCAGCTTTATTGGTAACGGGTTCTTCCGTTTCATGTTTGATTAAATGCCGCAATTTTTCTGCTAACGGCGTACCACCTGGCTCACGAGTAAACACAATATCGTTTACACCAAGGGATTTTAATGTATCCACCACCGTTTGTATGGCAGTACTTTTACCTGCACCTTCCAGCCCTTCAATGACGATAAATTTGCCTTGCATTAGTTGGCTCCTTTTTGTTGGCTACGATACCAACGTAAATATTCTTGTACCGCTTTATTGTGCTCATTCAGATTGCGGGTAAATTTATGACCGCCACTTCCATCTGCAACAAAATAATAAAAATCTGTTTTTGCTGGATGCGCCACAGCCTGTAAAGCACCCTCACTTACCATCGCAATCGGTGTAGGTGGTAAACCATCAATCATATAGGTATTGTATGGAGTTATCGTTTCCAAATCCTTCTTACGAATATTACCGGTATAACTCTCACCCATTCCATAAATCACAGTTGGGTCAGTTTGTAGTTTCATATTGGCTTTTAAACGATTAATAAATACTGAGGCCACTTGTGGACGCTCCGCCGCAATCCCCGTTTCTTTCTCTACAATAGAAGCCAAAATGAGCATTTGATAAGGATCCGTTAATGGGAGATTTTCATCTCGTTCACTCCAAGCTTTATCTAAGGCTTTTTGTAGACGACTAGTTGAACGTTTTAATAATTCAAGATCTGTTGAATTTGGGGTGTAATTGTAGGTATCTGGATACAACCACCCCTCCATGTTATTCCATTCGTAAACGGCTTTTGCAACGGCTGGAATATCCAATAACGCCATGATCTCTTTATCCGTTTTACCTTGCAAGGTTTGTTTTAAGTGCGGTGCGTTTTCAAGGTTTTTACGCCATTCCTTGAACGTTTTACCTTCAATAAACTTCACACTAAATTGTGCTTCCTTGCCGGAATTAATCATATCCAATAAATCTTGCAACGTTTTCACGCCCGTTAAAGAATAAGTCCCCGCTTTCACTTTGTTTAGCTGGGGTTGTAATTTCAATAACCAAGGCAATAAATCTGCATGCTCAAGAATATTTTCTTGCTCTAATAAAGCTGCAAGTTTACTGCCAGTGGTTCCTCGCTCAATCGTAAGCAATTGATCTTGTGTGACATTCACTGGCGTATGAACAAAACTTGTTAGTTTTTGATAACCCCAAAAACCAACGCCGCCAAGAATTAGCAGAAGAATCAGTAAAAAGATAAAAAATTTTTTCATGTATCACTCAATTTATAAAAACGACAAAAGGGGCAAAATGCCCCCTTATTCTAACGGTTTCTGTTATTTATCGAAATATTGAATATCAGCATTTTTACGTAATGCTTTTACCCAGTCTTTGGTTGCATCTTGTAATTGGCTATTCACGATTTGTTCGTAAGCTTTTTGACGATAGGCATCTTCTGTTTTATCGCCATCACGACTACCGGTTACTTCGAGAATATGCCAACCAAATTCAGATTTAAATGGAGCAGAAATAGTACCTTGTGGGGTTGTTTCAACCATTTTTGCAAATGGACCTACATAAGCTTCAGGGAAAGCATAGCCTAAACTTCCACCATTCGCACCTGATAAATAATCTTTAGAGTATTTTAATGCCGCATCAGCAAATGTCATTTTGCCCGAAATAATCTCGCTACGAATACGCTCTAATTCTGCTTTTGCTTGTGCATCGTCCAATAGTGGATTTAATTTTAATAAAATATGACGAACTTCATACTCTTTACCCATCACTTTTTGCGCCGTACCTTTTGCTTTCGCTTCATCAAGCATTTGTTTACCCAATGCCTCCACTTGCTCACGAGTGACATCTACGCTGTTTTGAATGGCATGATTACGCACGCCCGCCATTAACATTTGGCGAGAAATTTGTTGTTTAAATGCATTTAAGGAAATACCTTGATAATCCAACGCATCTAAGAATTGACCATAAGTTAAACCATTTTTCGCTGCAATATCTTCTACGATACGGTTTACTTCTGCTTGGTTGACTTTTACACCCGATTCTTTGATGGCCTTCTCTGTTAGCATGTCGTCAATAATTTTATCTAGCGCAGCACGTTGGCTACCTTTTTTGCCCATCACAGCATTCACTTGGCTTTGTAAAATTGGCGTACCATTTACAGTCGCCACTACACGCTCTTCTGCTTGTACTTGAGAAAAAGTAAACAGACCGATCATGGCAAATAAAAAAGATTTTAACATTGATTTTTTCATTTTAGTTATCTTAAAAAATAATAGGATAATGCTCGTTAGATTATCAATTTTATCAAAGGTTCACAATAGGCTGATCGTTATTTAGGCAATAATGCCACTTCATAACAACCATCATATTTTAATGTACGCACCTGAACTTGTTCATCACGGGAAGTCGGCACATTTTTACCTACATAGTCTGCCCGAATTGGTAATTCACGATGTCCACGATCTACAAAGATGACCAATTCAATTTTAGCTGCTCGTCCAAAATCTGTTAACGCATCCATCGCAGCACGAATGGTTCTTCCAGTGAATAATACATCATCAATCAAAATGACTTCTTTACCCTGAATATTCATATAACTGGAGGCACCGCTATACACAGGAGTTGGATTTTCAGGTTCAACATACTCTAAGTCATCACGGTAAAACGTGATATCCAATTCCATCATTGGAAGACTTACACCATTCAACTCTTCAATGCGACGTTGAATCAATTCAGCAATTTCGGCACCACGACGTTTCACCCCAACTAAAATCACATTATTGAAATCTTGGTGCTTTTCAATAATTTCATGGGAAATACGTGAAATTGTACGTAAAAATCTGTCTGCATCAATAATGATTTTTTCCATTTTATCTCTCGCTTTATTTATACCGCTTAAAGTGCAGTTAAAAAACACGGATTTTTTGACCGCACTTTTACTGGAATATTAACCGAATTCTAGCTCTACCGCATTTTCGCCGAGCAAATTCACCAATTCTGTTAGAATCTCATCCGTTGGTGTAATCGACCATTGGATCCCTAAACGCAATAACGCACGACCTTTTGCACTTTGATAATATACGTTAATTGGTAAAGTGCCTCCACTAACAGGCTCTAACATTTCTTTCAGTTTCTTAATAAAACTTGGGCTAATCTGCTCCTCTGACAAACTGATTGCCAAAGATTTCGCATAACGGGAACGCGCCTCATCTAAAGTCATCAAATCCCGCACCGACATTTTTAATCCACCTGAAAAATCGTCAAAACTCACTTGACCAGATACCACTACAACCGTATCTTTTTGCAGTTTCTCACCAAATTGGTCTAAGCTTTCTCCAAATAGGGTTAAATCCAAACGTCCAGAACGGTCATCAATGGTTGCGATACCGATTCGATTGCCTTTTTTCGTCGTCGCGAAACGTGTTGCGACCAACAAACCGGCTGCTGTGCTAATTTGCCCACGGCGATTTGGCGTGAGATCTTTTAATCTCGTAGAACTGTAATGAGAAAGCTCTTTTAAATAACGAGTTACTGGATGGCTGCTTAAATACAAACCAAGGGTTTCACGCTCACCATCTAAAATTTGTTTTTCTGTGTAAGGCGGCGTGTGCGCGTAAGCATTTTCCACTTCTTCGTGTGTTTCTGTCAGCACTCCGAACATATCGGCTTGCCCCATGGCCTCATCTTTGGCATGCTGATCTGAGGCTTTGAGTGCATCTTCTAGATTCTTAGATAACGCTGCACGGTGTGGTCCTAGCTTATCAAATGCGCCTGACATAATCAGACTTTCAAAGGTACGACGGTTAATTTTTTTCAAATCAACACGAGCGCATAAATCAAATAAATCTCTGAAAATCCCACCTTCATTACGAGCGGTAATCAGTGCATCAATCGGACCTTCACCCACACCTTTAATGGCGCCGATACCGTAAACAATTTCACCATTTTCATTCACGCTGAAATGATGTTTCCCTACATTGATATCAGGTGGCGTGACTTTTAAGCCCATACGTAAACATTCATCGTACAAGCCAACAATTTTATCGGTATTATCCATTTCCGAGGTCATTACCGCTGCCATAAACTCAGCTGGGAAATGGGTTTTCAGCCAAAGGGTTTGGTAAGATACCAATGCATAAGCAGCGGAGTGCGATTTATTAAAACCATAGCCGGCAAATTTTTCCACCAAGTCGAAAATCTTCATGGAAAGCTCACCATCAATGCCATTTTTTTCAGCGCCTTCTTTAAACACTGAGCGCTGTTTCGCCATTTCTTCCGGCTTTTTCTTACCCATCGCACGACGTAATAAGTCTGCACCACCAAGAGTATAACCCGCTAGCACCTGAGCAATCTGCATAACTTGCTCTTGGTACAAAATAATACCGTAAGTTGGCTCTAAAATCGGTTTAAGGCTTTCATGTTGGTAATTTGCATCGGGATAAGAAACTTCTTCTCGACCATGTTTACGGTCAATAAAGTTATCCACCATGCCCGATTGTAATGGGCCTGGTCGGAATAATGCCACCAACGCGATAATATCTTCAAAACAGTCTGGCTGTAAGCGTTTAATCAAATCTTTCATCCCGCGCGATTCCAACTGGAATACGGCGGTCGTTTCAGACCGTTTCAGCAACTCAAAGGATTCGGGATCATCCAATGGAATAGCAGCAATATCGACTGGCGGTTTGCCTTCACGAGCAAGGCGAGCGTTAATCATATCCAACGCCCATTTGATAATGGTGAGTGTACGCAAACCTAAGAAGTCAAACTTCACTAAACCTGCATATTCCACGTCATTTTTGTCAAAGTGAGTAACAGGATGAAGCCCCTCATTGTCACAATAAAGTGGTGCAAAATCTGTAATCAAAGAAGGGGAAATCACCACGCCACCTGCGTGTTTACCCGCATTTCTCGTGACCCCTTCTAGCTTACGTGCCATATCAATTAGGGCTTTGACTTCTTCATCTGAATCATATGCCACTTGTAACTGTGGTTCAGCCTCAAAAGCCTTGTCTAAAGTCATGCCGGGATCAGGTGGAATCATTTTCGAAATACGATCCACAAAGCCATAAGGATGCCCTAATACGCGACCTACATCTCGAATTACTGCTTTCGCTGCCATGGTACCGAAAGTAATAATTTGTGATACCGCACCACGACCATAGGTGTCTGCCACATGATCGATAACGCGATCGCGTCCATCCATACAGAAATCCACGTCGAAATCAGGCATGGAAACACGTTCTGGGTTGAGGAAACGCTCAAAAAGAAGATCGAATTCAAGGGGATCCAAATCGGTGATTTTTAGTGCATAAGCCACCAATGAACCCGCACCCGAACCACGTCCCGGCCCTACTGGAATATCATTGTCTTTTGACCACTGGATAAACTCCATGACGATTAAGAAGTAACCCGGGAAACCCATTTGGTTGATCACATCCAGTTCGACTTGAAGACGCTCATCATACTCTGGTCGTCTTTCTGCCCGCACTTTTTCATCAGGGAATAAAAACGCCAAACGCTCTTCCAAGCCTTCTTTGGCTTTCATCACCAAATAATCTTCCGTGCTCAGCTCGCCAGTTGGAAATTGAGGGAGGAAATATTGCCCCAAACGTAAAGTCACATTACAGCGTTGCGCAATTAATACCGTATTTTCAAGTGCAGAAGGAATGTCCGCAAATAAGTCGCACATTTCTTCTTCTGAACGGAAATATTGTTGCTCTGTATAACGTTTTGGACGTTTTGGATCGTCAAGAGTATAGCCATCATGAATAGCAACTCGAATTTCGTGTGCCTCAAAATCATCAGGCGCAAGAAAGACAACATCATTGGTTGCGACAAGCGGTAAATCATGTTCCTCAGCTAATTTTAATGCAGCTTGAATATAACGTTCTTCATCTGGTCGGCCGGTTCTGGAAAGCGAAAGGTAAAAATGGTCAGAGAAAAATTCTTGATAAAAACTGACCGCACTTTCAGCTTCAGAGCTATTTTCTTTAAGGAGTTTTTTAGCAATATCACCTTGTGTGCCACCCGATAAAATAATCACACCTTCACGGTGTTCAATCAACCATTCTCGGTCAATATAAGGAAGATCCACATAGCCGCGCTGATAGGCTTTTGAAAGCAGTAAAGTGATGTTTTTATAGCCTTCATTGTTCTTAGCAAGTAAAGTGAGGGTAAATAATTCCTCACCGCATAGATCGCTTTTAACATGAACATCTGCACCAATAATCGGTTTAATCCCTGAAGAAAGGGTTTCACCATAAAAACGCACCACACCGCAAAAATTCGTAAAATCTGTTAATGCCAACGCGACCATGTTATCTGCTGCACACGCCTTGACTAATGGTTTCACTTTCGCGATTCCATCAATCATAGAAAAATCAGTGTGCGTACGAAGATGCACAAAACGTAGTTTGGCTGACATTCAAATTCCTTGTTAAGTAAAAGTGCGGTTAATTCTAACGGGATTTTGCAATTGGCTCAATAAAACAAAATGCGAGGCCAAACCCCGCATTTCCAACTTACATTTATGATTATTTTCTTGCCAATGGTGGCACGAAAGTTAAACCTAAATCCCAAGGTTGTTCAATCCAAGTATTTTGTGGAATATCAATCACGTAATCATCCACTAACTCAGCACCTGCTGGTTTTGCGAATACTGTGACAAATTTTGCTTTCGGATACATTTCACGAATTGCACGAGCAGTGTTGCCGGTATCCACTAAATCGTCTACCACGATCATTCCCTCACCATCACCACTTGCACGGTGTAATACTTTTAATGCACCTTGTTCATCGTGATCATAACTGGCAATACACACGGTTTCCACGAAACGAATATTTAATTCGCGAGCAAGTACCGCTGCTGGGAATAAACCACCACGGCTTACTGCGATGATACCCTTCCACTGAGTGGCAGGAAGTAAACGTTCCGCTAATTTGCGGGCATGCATTTGGAACATATCCCAAGTCACAACATATTTTTCGCTCATAACAAATCCCTTAAACTTTGTCGCTAAATAAAAAAATTGCGGAATTTTAACCTGAAATGGCGTTTTATGCTATGATTTCCGCAAAAATTTTAATGAAAAAAGGAGTTCATTATGTCAGAAATTACCACATTACAACCGCAATTACTTTGGAAATGGTTTGATCAAATTTGTGCGATTCCGCATCCTTCACATCATGAAGATGCACTCGCCACTTTTATTGTCAACTGGGCGAAAGAAAAACAATTCTTTGCAGAACGTGATGAGGCCGGCAATGTATTAATTCGTAAACCGGCTACAGCCGGGATGGAAAACAGCCAACCTGTTGTCTTACAAGCACATTTAGATATGGTGCCGCAAGCGAATGAAGGCAATCCACATAACTTCGCTCAAGACCCAATTCGCCCTTATATCGACGGTGATTGGGTAAAAGCGCAAGGTACGACACTTGGCGCGGATAACGGTATTGGTTTAGCCTCTACCTTAGCGGTATTGGAAAGTACCGATATTGCACACCCACCACTTGAAGTGTTACTCACCATGACTGAAGAAACCGGCATGGATGGTGCCGTACACCTTAGTCGTAACTGGTTAAAATCGGAAATCTTAATTAATACCGATACCGAAGAAATCGGTGAAATCTATATTGGTTGTGCTGGTGGGGTGAATGCTAATGTTGAACTACCTGTTCACCGTGAAAGCAATTCATTCAGCCATAGTTTGCAAATTAACTTAAAAGGTTTACGAGGCGGTCACTCTGGTTGTGATATTCACACCACACGTGCGAATGCAATTAAAGTATTAGCACGCTTATTAGCAAAACTCTCACAAAATCAACCGCACTTTGCCCTTGCAGAAATTCGTGGTGGCTCAATTCGTAATGCGATTCCACGTGAAGCGGCTGCAACCATTTGCTTCAATCATGATGTAGAAAGCGTAAAAAGTGCGGTTAAAAATTTTGAAGTTTTATTGGAAGAAGAGCTCGCTATCGCTGAGCCGAACTTAACCTTAACCGCTGAGCAAGTTGAAAATCCACAACAAACCTTCACGCTTGAAAGCACCCAAAAAGTGATTAATTTGCTGAATGTGTTACCAAACGGTGTCATCCGCAATAGCGATGTGATTAAAAATGTCGTGGAAAGCTCGTTAAGTATTGGTGTGTTAAAAACCCTTGAAGATAAAATCGAAGGTACTATTCTTATTCGCTCATTGATTGAAAGCGGTAAAGAGTATGTAGAAGAAACCTTAACTTCACTCGCAAAACTCACGGGCGCGACAGTTGAATTTTCAGGTTCTTACCCAGGTTGGAAACCAGTAAATGACACCGCAATTTTGACATTAATGAAAAAACATTATGCAGAAGTGCTTGACAAAGAGCCTGAGATTAAAGTGATTCACGCGGGGCTTGAATGTGGCTTATTGAAAGAACATTATCCAAATATTGATATGATTTCTGTGGGGCCAACTATTCGCAATGCGCATTCGCCAGATGAAAAAGTCCAAATTTCAACAGTACAAACATACTGGGAATTACTCACTAATGTCTTAGCGGATATTAAATAATCTATGAATAAAAAGGGCTAAATATTACATTTAGCCCTTTGTTTTTTTTATCTTTTATAAACTACGTAATGCTTCGATACGTTTTTCAAGTGGAGGGTGACTCATAAAGAGTTCGCTACGTTTGCCATTAATCATAAAGGCATTAAGTGAACCTTCCATCTCTTGTGGCTCATGAATTTGTTGTAAACGTTGCAATGCCGCAATCATTTTTTCTTTACCGACAAGGTGCGCAGAACCGGCATCTGCGCGGTATTCGCGATATCGTGAGAACCACATTGCGATAATACTCGCTAAAATACCAAATACAATTTCTAACACCATTGAAACCAAGAAATAAATGCCTGAACTACGGCTTTCTTCATCACCATTACGAGAACTTGCTACCACATTAGCAATTACACGAGATAAGAAAATCACAAAGGTATTCAATACGCCTTGTAATAAGGTCATGGTCACCATATCGCCATTCGCGATGTGTGAGACCTCATGAGCCAATACCGCCTCAGCCTCTTCTTCCGTCATGGAGTTCAATAAACCGGTACTAATCGCTACTAAAGAATTGTTTTTAGTTGCCCCCGTAGCAAAAGCATTCGCATCATTAGAATGGTAAATCGCCACATCTGGCATTGGGATGCCTGCTTGTTGTGCTTGACGACGTACCGTTTCTACCAACCAGCGTTCTGCCTGATTACGTGGTTCGGTAATTACTTCCGCACCCACAGAACGCAATGCCATGGTTTTTGATAAAAATAACGAAATCAATGATCCGGCAAAACCGAAAAGCATCGCCATAATTAAAATGCCACCTGTGCTATTTCCTGCAATACCGGTCACATTTAAAATAATCCCTAACACAAGCATCACAGCAAAGTTAGTAGCTAAAAATAAAAGGATTCGCATCATAATAAAGTTCCTCAATAAAATAGAAAGTAAACACTGCAATAATGGAGAATTTTTTACAAAATTCAAGGTTAAACAAATAATTTATTGTAAATCTTCTAAGGTATTAAAATTTACAAATCGGCCTTCTTGTTCGTCAAATTGGACAGCAACCGCGCCATTTTTGTTCATAAATTGTAATAAACGACGTTCGCCTTCGTTTAAATAAGCGCGTAACTTCTCTTTAAGCTGAACGGACATCAAACAAAATGTCGGGTGTTCACGCGCTTTATCTTTTGCATAAGCTATTAAAGTGCGGTCATTTTTAACCGCACTTTTTAGTTTTTCTAATAAGTTTTGTGGAAAATATGGGCTATCACAAGGCACAAAAAGTACAAAATCTGTTTTAGCTTGTTCGAGTGATGTTAGCATACCACTCAACGGTCCCTGAAAATCAGGCAATTCATCTGAAAATACAGGGAAACCCCATTGTGCATATTCCTCATGGTGACGATTAGCATTAATCGAAATATCAATCACTTGAGGTTGTAAGCGCTCAATCACATGGCTAATTAACGGTTTATTTTTTAAAAGCTGTAAGCCTTTATCCGCTCCATTCATTCTCCGTGCTTTTCCACCAGCCAAAATAACCGCACTTATTGTATATTCCATATTTTCTTATTGCCTTATTTGAAGTATGATCTAGTCTTATTTTTCTCCATTTAAAAGGAAATAGCAATGAAATGTAAGCGTTTAAATGAAGTTTTGGAACTTTTACAACCTTACTGGTCTAAAGACCCAGATCTTAGCTTGCTACAAATTTTGCAAAAAATTGCTGATGAAGCAGGTTTCGATAAGCCCGTAGCAGAATTATCTGATGAAGTGATTATTTATCATTTAAAAATGCACGGTACAGATAAACTTGAGCCGATTCCAGGTATCAAAAAAGATTATGAAGAAGATTTTAAAACCGCATTGTTAAAAGCGCGCGGAATTATTAAATAAGGAAAACAAATGAAAAAAGTTTTATTTTTACTCGGTGCTTTATTTTCATTTAACGCATTCGCAGCTAATTTAGAAGAAGGCAAACAATACATTCAAGTGAGCCAAACCGCTTCTGCACAGCCTGAAGTGATTGAATTTTTCTCTTTCTACTGCCCGCATTGCTATGCCTTTGAAATGGAATACCATATTCCAAAACAAGTTGCAGAAAGCTTACCAAAAGGCACTGAATTTAAACAATATCACGTTAACTTCTTAGGTCGTCAATCTGAAAACCTCACTCGTGCATGGGCATTAGCGATGGCGCTTGGTGCAGAAAGCAAAGTGAAAGCGCCTTTATTTGAAGCCGCACAACAAGATAAATTAACCTCAATGGACGATATCCGTAAAATCTTCATTGATAACGGCGTGACTGCTGAACAATTTGATAACAATATCAATAGCTTTGCTGTAAACGGTTTAGTGAATAAACAAGTGAATGCGGCTGAGCAGTTTAAAGTACATGGCGTACCTGATTTCTATGTGAATGGCAAATATCGTGTAAACCCTGAAGGCTTAAATTACGATGATTTCGTCAAAGATTATGTAGAAACCGTGAAAGGTTTATTGCAAAAATAAAAAAAAATTGGTTTAATGCTTGCCGTTTTTAAATATAAAGAAGAGAGATGATTATGGCTGCTAGTTTCAGTGTTACTCGTCGTTTTTTTGACGACAAAAACTACCCACGCGGATTTTCCCGTCACGGTGATTATACAATCAAAGAATCCCAAGTATTAGAGCAATATGGTCAAGCGTTTAAAGCATTAGATTCAGGCGAACGCAAGCCAGCGACAAAAGAAGAAAAAGAATTTGTTGCTTTTTGCCGTGGTGAACGTGCACCGGAAACTTTCTTCGAAAAAACCTGGAATAAATATCGTACTCGCATTAACACAACAAAACGTGTTTACACCTTATCAGGTGATGTGAGCGAAGCGGCTTCTGGCGGCGAAGATTATTCTGGCGAATAATACATTTTAAAAGGCAGGCAGAAGCTTGCCTTTTGCTTTTTACTCAATCCCACGCTTGCCAAGGGCTGTGGGATATTTATCATTCAAACGTAAACATCAATGCAACTACCCGTTTCCCAATATACCGAACTCCTGCAAAAAAAGACTGAAAAACTGACCGCACTTTTGCAGCCTTTTAACGCCCCAGAAATAGCCGTGTTTGATTCGCCGACTAGCCATTATCGGATGCGTGCAGAATTTCGTATTTGGCATGATAAAGGCGATTTTTATCACATCATGTTTGATCAAAGCACCTTGCAGCGTTATCGAGTGGATGAATTCCCAATTGCCAGTGAACTAATTAATCGCATGATGAAAGCTTTACTGCCATTGTTAAAAATGCAGGAAGTGCTACATAAAAAACTGTTTCAAATTGATTATTTGAGCACGCTCAGCAATAAAATTATTGTAAGCCTGCTTTACCACAAGCAACTCACGGAAGAATGGCAAAGCGCTGCAGCAAACCTAAAATGTGAATTACAACAACTTGGCTTTGATGTGCAGCTAATTGGTCGTGCGAGTAAACAAAAAATCTGTTTAGAGCAGGATTTTGTCGATGAAGTGTTACCGGTGAAAGGGCGTAATTATATTTATCGCCAAGTAGAAAACAGCTTCACTCAGCCAAATGCAGTCATAAATTGCAAGATGTTGGAATGGGCGATTGATTGCACTCAAGGTTCTCAAGGCGATTTATTAGAGCTGTACTGCGGTAACGGCAATTTTTCTATCGCCCTTGCACAAAACTTCCGCAAAGTACTTGCTACTGAAATTGCCAAGCCATCCGTTGCGGCTGCACAATTTAACATTGCGGAAAATGGCATAGATAATCTGCAAATTATCCGTATGTCGGCAGAAGAGTTTACCCAAGCAATGAATGGTGTACGTGAGTTTAATCGCTTAAAAGGCATTGATTTAAAAGCCTATCAATGCAATACGATTTTTGTTGACCCACCACGAGCAGGGCTTGACCCTGACACGGTAAAACTGGTACAGAATTACGATCGTATTTTGTATATTTCCTGCAATCCACATACCCTTTGTGAGAATTTGCAAACCCTAAGCCAAACCCACCGCATTGAAAAAGCGGCGCTGTTTGATCAATTCCCTTACACAGATCATATGGAAAGCAGCGTATGGCTGGTGAGAAAATAAAAATTCAACTGCTTGCCGAAGCGGGAACATTGTCAGAATTGACCGCACTTTGCGCCCCTCTTGGTATCGAGCATTGTACTGAAAGCCCACTTGCATTGGTGCAAACTGAAACTCACCTAGCCCTACGCAAACTGGATGAACCCAAGTTGGGCGATGTGTTTGTAGATTTCGTAGCTGGTGCGATGGCGCATCGTCGTAAATTTGGTGGTGGACGTGGCGAAGCTATTGCCAAAGCTGTAGGTATTAAGGGTGCAGAATTGCCGAGCGTGATTGATGCCACAGCAGGACTTGGTCGAGATGCGTTTGTTTTAGCTTCTATCGGTTGCCAAGTGCGTTTAGTGGAGCGTCATCCAGTGGTATATTTACTATTGCAGGATGGCCTCAATCGTGCCTATCAGGATGCAGAAATAGGCGAAATGATGCAGCAAAATATGCAATTATTGGACGTTCATCATATTACCGAACTCAATCCACAAACCGAGAGTGCCGATGTGGTGTATTTAGATCCAATGTATCCGCACAAACAAAAATCTGCCCTAGTCAAAAAAGAAATGCGCGTATTCCAACATTTGGTTGGTGCAGATTTGGATGCCGATGAGCTCTTGACACCAGCGCTACAATTAGCCCGTAAACGCGTGGTGGTAAAACGTCCTGATTATGCGGAATTCTTAGCGCAAAAAGCGCCCCATGTTAGTCGTGAAACCAAAAATCACCGCTTTGATATTTATATGGGAGAAGCACGATGCTAAAAGAAAGTGCCATTGTGATGAGCTATGATGCAGAAACCGGTCTTGCTAAAGTGAAATGTCAGTCACAAAGCGCCTGTGGAGCTTGTTCGGCTAGAGAAGCCTGTGGAACAGCTTCCCTGTCTGAACTCAATGGAAAACGAGGCGAGCATATATTCACGCTCGAAACCATTACGCCACTGCGTACAGGCCAAATGGTGGAAATCGGCCTAGAAGAAAAATCCATGTTATTTTCTGCATTATTAATGTATATCGTGCCGCTTTTCACTCTATTGATTGCAACATTGCTTTCCAACTATATCAGTGAAAATGAACTCATTCGTGCGATTTTAATCTTTATTTTGACCGCACTTTCCTTTGTCATGGTTAAACGTTACACCAGAAAACTCGGTCAACAAACGGAATTTCAGCCTGTTTTGTTAAGAGTATTGTCTTAAGCCAAGTTTTTAATCAAGCATAGTCGAAAAGCCATATATTTTACGATATGATACCAAATATCTTATAAACTAATTTTTTTACCTAAGGATGCATAAATGGCAAATATTTCACAGAAAAAAAGGGGGGAAATGCTCTCTTTTTTGCAATCACTCAAGCAAACTCATTCTGATGATGCTTCGATTATTGCGCTCAATGAGATTGAAAATGCCCTGTTAAATAAAAAATACGGTTTAGTCTGGGAAGAACATTCCGAGCATGTGGATGAAATGCTACAAGAGCATATTCCTGTTTTTATTGAAGATACGACACGTAAAATCACGACTTCCGATTGTCCAGCGATTGTCCAGCGATTGTC
>NZ_KV837955.1:3069-69497 GCF_001838615.1 Haemophilus sp. HMSC61B11 | reverse complement strand
TGTCCAGCGATTGTCCAGCGATTGTCCAGCAAGATTATGAAAAATTTAATTTCCTAATTGAAGGGGATAATCTCCATTCTTTAAAACTTCTTGAAAAAACCCACCGAAACAAAATTGATGTTATCTACATCGACCCTCCCTACAACACCGGCAATAAAGATTTTATCTATGATGACCATTACATAGATAAAAACGATGGCTACGCTCATTCTAAATGGCTTTCTTTTATGAGTAAGCGATTGGAGATTGCTCGAAATTTATTAAGTAAAACCGGCGTTATTTTTATTTCAATTGATGAAAATGAATTTGCTCAATTAAAGTTATTATGTGATTCAATTTTTGGCGAAAATAACTTTGTTGGGACAATGATATGGAGAAAGAAATCAGGAGGTGGACAAACGGATGAGTTTTTCGTAACTGAACATGAATATATATTTGGATATAGAAAATCATCTCAATTCATTTGGAATGATAAACATGAGAAAATTGACCAGAATGAATATAAATATACATATTCTGATGGTTCACTATATAAAATTATTAAATTAGAAAAATGGGGAAGCTCATCACATAAAGAAGACAGACCAACCATGTATTTCCCAATTAAAGATCCTGATGGAAATGATCTGTATCCTATTGCACCAGACAAAAAAGATGGTAGATGGAGAGTTGGAAAAGAAAGATTATATAACTTAGTTAAAAACAAACATATCCATTGGATAAAAGATAAAAAAGAGAATCGATGGGTTCCATATGAAATGAGCTTTTATAATGAAAATCAAATAAAAATATTAAAAAGTAGAAGTATTTTATATGACTTAGCTGAGACTGGCACTGCTACAAAACTCCTTACAAAAATATTCAATGAAAAAGATATTTTTTCTAACCCCAAGCCTATTGAGTTAATAAAATACTTACTTGAACATACAAAAAGCGAAACAGTCCTAGACTTCTTCGCCGGCTCCGGCACCACAGGACATGCTGTTGCTCAACTAAATAAAGAAGATGGTGGAAACAGGCAGTATATTCTCTGTACTAATAATGAAAATAATATTTGTGGAGAAGTCACTTATCAGCGCTTGAAAAACATCCAAACAGATTTACCGCATAATCTGAAATATTTTAAAACTGACTTTATTAAAAAGTTTGATGAAAACAACCGCACTTTAAAAGCACAACTGATGGATTACATCAAGGAGCTTATTGAGTTGGAATATATGTGTGAAATTGATGGTGAGCATAATATTCTCGTTAAAAATGAATCAGAATTAGATGCTGTAGTGAATGAGAGCTTACCAATAAAAGCGAGACTTTTTATTGCGCCTTATGTACTACTTTCTCGTATACAAAATGCGCTAGTCGCTAAAAAGCAAGCAACACTAATTGAAATTCCTGAATATTATTTTAGACATGAACTTATTGAGGCGGGTGAACTATGATCAACCTTCAATTAAAAGATTTCCAACAACAAACGGTTGATTTTCTATTAGAAAAAACCACAGAACAACATAAACAACAGCAACAAATTATTGTGAAGAGTCCTACTGGAAGCGGTAAGACTATTATTCTAATTAGTTACATTGAAAACTATTTACTCAACTATCCTAATACTATTTTTTGCTGGTTTACTGTAGGTAAAGGCGATTTAGAAGAACAGTCAAAGGAAAAAATGGAGCGATTTTCTCCTACGCTCCCAACCGGTAATATTACTGATGTACTCAATCAAGGTTTTGAGTGTGGTACAACTTATTTTATCAACTGGGAAACCATTACGAAAAAAGGCAATTTAGCCTTAAAAGATAGTGAGCGTAAAAATATCAAGCAACATATTGCTGATGCACATCGTAATAACAAACAATTCATTGTGATTATTGATGAAGAACATCTTAATAATACCGCAAAAGCCAATGATATTATTGATGCCATCAATGCCCATTATGAAATTCGTGTTTCTGCCACACCGGCACAAAATAAAAAGGCTGTCTTCTATGAAATTGATGAAGTGGATGTGATTAATGAAGGATTAATTACACGCGCCATGTATATCAATAAAGATCTCAATGCAGAGACCGTGGAAAATATTCAAACAGAGACAACTCTTTTATTAAAAAAAGCCAATGAAATCAGAAAAGAAATTGCCACAGCATATTTGCAGGAAAACGAAGATATTCGTCCTTTAGTGCTGATTCAATTCCCAAATCTTAATGATGAATTAATCGAATTTGTGGAGAAACAATTGGCGGATATGGGATATACCTATGAAAACAAACTAGTCGCTAAATGGATGAGCGAGGAAAATACGCAAGATAAACAACGCAAATCCAAAAAGCTAGGTAAAATTAATGTGGGTGAAGTTCATTCCAAGGACAGTGTTACCCACAATAACGCAGAACCCGTATTCCTGTTATTTAAGCAAGCCCTTGCCACTGGTTGGGATTGTCCTCGCGCCAAAGTGTTGGTGAAACTGCGTGAAAATATGTCCGAAACCTTTGAAATTCAAACTCTTGGGCGCTTGCGCCGAATGCCAAATGCAAAACATTATGGAAGAGATATTCTTGACTGTTCTTATCTTTATACCTTTGATGAAGACTACAAAAATGAAGTCACTGGTAATCATCTAGGTGCAGAATATAAACGCGTTGTACTCAAAGAGGCAGCTAGAACCATTGAGCTAAAAAAAGAACTCCGTGATAAAGATTCGGACTTTGGTAATGAAAGCGCGGTCAGAAAACAGCTTTTTTCTTTCATTAAAGAAAAATACAAACTTACAGATAATTACGAAGAAAATAAGCTACGCTTTCAAAATAAAGGTTTAAAATTACATGCCTACCTTGAAGCGCATTATTTAGAGGGTCGATTTGAAACTCTTAAGAAAATTCAAGAAGAAGCAGCACACTATCAAGGAAAAAGCATGCAATATAAGGTAGATACTCATGAGCATGGTTTATATCTCCGCCATCATATTGATAGTTTGAAAAAATATACAGGGCTCAGCTATGAGAAAACCCGTCAGCTACTCGAAATCTATTTTTTAAAAGATGCAGGAGAGGCAAAATTCAAACTACTCAATCTTCCTCTAAAAAATTTCTATGCTTTTATTATTAATAATGTAGATGAATTTAAAACGCTATTTATGGAATTTGCATCCTCCTCTACCAAAGTGCAGCATTCTTTAGATTTTGGTGACTATAATCAAATTCGACTCGAAAAATTTTTTATTCCGATTGAGGAAATGTATCCCATTGACAGCCTAGCAAAAGAGAAAAAACTATTAGACCGCAATGTTTATCATGATTACAACTTTGCCATGATTGCCGGCACGTTGCGTTCCACCAGTGAACGCCTTTTTGAACGTAGCTGCGAGCAAAATTCCAATGTGAAATATGTGTATAAAAACGGTGATTCCGGACAAAATTATCTTTCTATTGTTTACACCACCCAATTTGGTAAACAACGCTTATTTTTCCCTGACTACATCGTACAAACTCAAGATGGCACGACGTGGTTGCTGGAAACCAAAGGTGGCGAGCAAGCCAACGGACAAGATAAAAATATCGACAAACATGCCAAAGTGAAATTTAATGCCCTACAAGATTTTTGCCAAAAACACGGCTACAAATTTGGTTTTATACGCGATAAAGACGGCGAACTTTATTTAAATAATACGGAATATGTTGATGATATGTCAGATGAACGCTGGCAGCCATTAGAACGCTACATATAGAAGAAAAGCCTACATTATGTAGGCTTTTCTTTTTTATTAAGCTTGTGATTTTTTAAGGTCAAATTTGTAAGAAACAAAACCATACAATGTCCAACCGATAAAGGTCACAATTGAACCATATAACATCGCTTGTTCACCTGCTGCATAAAGTGCATAGATACTATAGAGAGAACCAATAAAGGCAACAAAAACGGTTGTTTTATATTTTTGTGGCGCAACATTTTCCGCTTTCAATAACACTGCAAGAGCAGCCATTGAGAGCAAGTATGGAATGACGTTTGTGACCACCGCTAAGTCCACTAACACATTGAATTGTTTATTTAATGATGGGCTAATTGTCATTAATGAGAGTAATGTTTGTAACGCAGTGATAGTTACCATACCAACGATTGGTGCATCTTTACTGGTAACTTTTTTGAAGAATGCCGGGAAATAGCCTTCTTCCGCTGAAGATTTAAATACTTGAGCAATAGTGAACTGCCAGCCTAATAATGAACCGAAGCAAGACATAACCATTAAGCCCATGATGACTTTACCGATTGTTTCATTAAACATATGAGCAAAGGCTAAACCAAATGGTGCTGTTGAGCTAGCGAGTTCAAGGTTAGGTACAATACCTGCGATCACGTTAGTTGAAACGATATAAATTACCGCTGCGCCTAAAGTACCACCAAGTACTGCGATTGGTACGTTTTTCTCAGGGTTTTCAACAGCATCTGCATTCGCACAAGCTGATTCTAATCCTAAGAACGCCCATAATGTCATTGAAATAGAGACGCCGATCGCTTCAAAGGTAGGCACATTGTGTGGGTTCCAAGAATTCACATACATTGAACTATCAAACCATTTCCAACCGATGATTGAAATACCGACCACAGGAATAATTACCCCCCAAATGGTGAATGAACTGATGTTACCGGTAATTCTTGCACCACCAAAGTTAAGAATGGTCGCAAGCCACAGTGTAAAGATTGTCCATAATGCAATAGAAAGTGGAGAAAGGGTTGCACCAAGGAACTCGGAACCATAACCCACAGCAGAAATCGCGATTGCTGTATTCGCAATAACTAACGACACACCGTAAGTGTAGTTTGCCATGAAGTTACCGGCTTTGCCGAAAGAGTATTCCGCATAACCGCCCATACCACCAGATTTTTTACTGAACATACCACATTGGGCAAATGCGTAAGCTAAAGCTGTTGAACCTACAGCTGTTACAAGCCAAGAAACGATGGAAATAGTCCCAATTTCGGCTAATTTGGTCGGTAACATAATGATACCGGAACCCATCATATTAACCATGGTAAGAATGGTGAGTTGTACCACACCAATTTTATTACTTTTAGCACTCATAATTTATACTCCTACAAGTGCGGTCAAAAAATCAAATGTTTTTAACCGCACTTTTTTGTTTGTGCTGAGAGGGTGATGAGGAAAACCTTCATAACCTCACTTTATTAATAGTCAGTTAAAACATAGCCATATGCACGAGTACGTCCATCAGGATCTTTTTGTAAGTAAACCCCTTGGATTTCAGGTGCGAAGCCAGGTAATGTGTTGATGCCCTCTTCTAACGCAAGGAAGTATTTTTGTGCAGTTGGACTCCATCTTTCTCCTGGCACCACACATAACACACCCGGAGGATAAGGTAACGCACCTTCCGCGGCCACACGACCAACAATGTCTGTTAATGAAACAAGTTCAACTTTGTTACGAACGAATTCAATATTCGCATCGTGTGGATTTAACGCATATTCCGGTAATGTTGCTTTGCGGAATAGGTCTTTTTGAAGTTGTTTTACATTACGGCTTACATAAAGGTCATGCATTTCTTGGCATAATTGACGGATGGTGTAGCCTTTGTAACGGTCTTCATTGTTTTTATACACAGTTGGCAATACATCTTTTAATAAAGAGTCTTGTTTAATGTGTTTTTCAAACAAGGCGATTTGAGCAACCAAAGTTTGCATTTTGGTGAGGGTTTCTGCCGGAGTGAGCAAGAATAAAATTGAGTTCAAGTCACATTTTTCCGGAATAATACCGTTTTCACGTAAGTAGTTAGCAAGAATAGTTGCTGGTACACCAAATTTTTCATATTCACCGGTTTCTAAGCTAATACCTGGCGTGGTAAGCAAGAATTTACATGGGTCAACGAAGTATTGTTCATCAGCATAGCCTTCAAATTTATGCCATGTATCTGTTGGGTGGAATTTGAAGAATTCGAGATTAGTTGCAATTTCTTCTGTGTCATAATCTTGCCATTTTTTACCTTTAATTGTGGTTGGAATAAATGGACGAATTAATTCACAGTGATTTAATACTAATTTACGTGCTTCGATACCCACTTTCACACATTCATGCCATAAACGACGACCCGCTTCACTACCTTGAATTTTCGCATTCACATCTAATGCCGCAAATAATGGATAGAATGGACTGGTTGATGCATGTAACATAAAGGCATTATTGAAACGTTTGTGGTTTACATAACGATCTTGACCTTTAATGTGTTTATCTTTTTTGTGAATTTGTGAAGTTTGTGAGAAACCTGCTTGTTGTTTATGAACAGATTGAGTCACTAAAATACCAGGGTCATTTTCATTTAATTCAAGCAATAATGGCGAGCAGTCTTTCATCATTGGAATGAATTGTTCATAACCTACCCATGCAGAGTCGAATAAGATGTAGTCACAAAGATGACCAATTTTATCTACCACTTGACGTGCGTTATAAATTGTACCGTCATAAGTACCTAATTGGATAACCGCTAAACGGAATGGACGTTTTTGATTTAATTTTTCAGGTGCGACTTCTTTAATTAATGATTTCAAATAATCTTCTTCGAAGCAGTGACTATCAATACCACCAATGAAACCAAATGGATTACGTGCTGTTTCTAAGTAAATTGGGGTTGCACCTGCTTGAATTAATGCACCATGGTGATTTGATTTATGGTTATTACGGTCAAATAACACTAAATCGCCCGGAGCAAGTACAGCATTTAACGCAACTTTGTTTGAAGAAGAAGTACCATTTAATACGAAGTAAGTTTTATCCGCATTGAATACTTGAGCTGCGTATTTTTGTGCATCACAAGCTGCCCCTTCGTGAATTAACAAGTCACCTAATTTCACGTCAGCATTACAAATATCTGAACGGAAAATATTTTCACCGTAGAAGTCATAAAGGAAACGACCTGCTGGATGTTTACGATAGTATTGACCACCTTGATGTCCTGGACAGTCAAAAGCAATATTACCCATTTCCACATATTCACTTAACATTTTGAAGAATGGCGGTAACATTTTTTCTTCATAAAGTTTTGCTGCAGTTTCGATTTGACGACTATAAAGCTTAATATCATAACCATTTAAATCTTGAATATGATAAATAGCATCATAGAATTTCGGATCAACTTGTTCTTCTTCAGTTTGAACAACAAATACTGGAATACCAAAGTTCGTTGCCTGAATACGTTCAAGGTAGTCACCGACATCTCCTGAAGTCAACACAATAGCGGAAACATCAGTAAAGTCTGTTTTGGTAATTTCAACTAATTCTCTATGTGTAGAGAAATATTGTTCAACTTGTGGACTATATGCAATTTTTAAGTTTGGCATAATAAACTCCTTTTATTTATTTTTTGACGTAAAGCTACCCTGCGTTATTAATTTTAATAACACAATAGATTTATTTAGAATAAAAAACCTTCTCTAGTTTTTATAAAAAAACTAAAGTAATAATTTTTTATTTTAAATTAAATAAGATTAAGTTAATTTCAAAAAAATATTTTTTGCCTATTTTAGGCAACACAAAAATATTCAGAAATTAATCTGTGGAGACTCTCTAAACAGAGAGAAAAACTCTGTTTAGAGAGTCGTATTGGATGGTTTGTTTTGAGAAGCGAATACTGAGTATGAAAAGCAAGAGCGATGAGACGGCATCATAATATGGCGTGTACGACGGATATGAGCCATCAAAGAGCGACCTTTTATCGGATTAAACCGTAAAAGTCTCAATACTTTCGTATGGACGTATCTGTGTATATATGTACGCAGTAGCATAGAAAAAATCCCTCTTTTTATCTAAACTAACCTTTGTTAGGTATATTCTCTTCTCATGCAAAGATTATGTCAATAATATTTTTCAAAAAATGTGATCGTTATCAAAAAATAAATTTAAATTTCATATAAAATAAAACCACAAAAACTACGGAAATAAATTATTATTAAAATTAGATGATGAATAACGTTATCAATTTAACGAGAGCTTTCCTAAGCTAAACTTGCCACCATTACCGCCTTAATGGTATGCATACGGTTTTCAGCTTGTTCAAATGCAATATTCATCGGAGACTCAAAAACATCTTCTGTGACTTCAATACCATTTGCTAATTCAGGATATTTTTCTGCAATTTGACGACCCATTTGGGTTTCACTGTTATGGAATGCAGGTAAACAATGCATGAATTTTACTTTTGGATTACCCGTACGCTTCATGAGTTCTGGCGTGACTTGATAAGGAAGCAATAACTTAATGCGCTCTGCCCAAGCGTCTAATGGTTCGCCCATTGAAACCCAAACATCGGTATGCACAAAATCAACACCTCTTACGGCTGTGTCGATATCTTCAGTGACAGTAATTTGCGCACCACTTTCTTTAGCAAAACCTTCACACATTTCAACAAAACCGGCTTCTGGCAATAAGGCTTTAGGGCCGCAAATACGCACATCCATCCCAAGTTTAGACCCAATCAATAAAAGAGAATTCCCCATGTTATTACGCGCATCACCAATATACACATAACTAATTTGACGAAGTGGCTTGTCACAATGTTCAATCATCGTAAGAACATCCGCAAGCATTTGTGTTGGATGAAATTCATCCGTTAAACCATTAAACACAGGCACACCTGCATAATCCGCAAGTTCTTGAACAGTACTTTGTTTAAAGCCTCGATACTCAATCGCATCATACATTCGCCCAAGGACTCTCGCAGTGTCTTTCATACTTTCTTTATGCCCAATCTGAGATGAATTTGGATCAATGTAAGTCACTTGTGCACCTTGATCATGAGCCGCTACTTCAAAAGCACAACGGGTTCGCGTTGAGGTCTTTTCAAAAATCAGTGCGATATTTTTACCTTTAAGTTGTTGCAGCTCTGTTCCTGCATATTTAGCACATTTCAAATCACGTGATAAATCTAACAAGTAATTAATTTCTCGTTCTGAATGATGAACAAGACTCAATAGGTGTCTATTTTTAAGATTAAAAGCCATAGCGATCTCCTTATCGGATGCCATCAATAAATGCAGGCTACCTTACTGTGAATGACTTAATTTTTAGCGGATTGGATAGCCTATTTTTGTCCCAAACGTGAAGTTTTGCAACCGAATTCAATCCTTTATTTTGTGATGCTCATCACACTTTATTCCAGAACTTTATATTGCGCTTTCTTTATATATAAAAGAGATTTACAATCCCGTCGATTCTCACACAACAGGAGTGCATATGATCAACAGAAGAAATTTCATACAACTTAGCGCAAGTAGCATTTTAGCGTTAAGTGCGAGTCGTTTTGCTTTTGCAAAAAGCAACACACAAGTCGATTTACGTATTGTGGCAACAACCGATATTCACAGTTTTTTGACTGACTTCGATTACTACAAAGATGCACCGACTGAGAAATTCGGTTTTACCCGTGCTGCAAGCTTGATTCGTCAAGCTCGTCAAGAGGTAAAAAACAGCGTTTTAGTTGATAACGGTGACTTAATCCAAGGTAACCCAATCGCTGACTATCAAGCGGCTAAAGGTTATAAAGAAGGCAAACCAAACCCAGCCGTAGATTGCTTAAATGCAATGCACTATGAAGTGGGCACATTAGGTAACCACGAGTTTAACTATGGCTTAGATTATTTAGCGGATGCGATTAAACAAGCTAAATTTCCTATCATCAATGCCAACGTAGTGAAAGTAGGCACTGAAGAGCCCTATTTCACACCTTATGTAATTCAAACGAAAGAAGTGGTGGATAGCCAAGGTAAAACGCACAAACTAAACATTGGTTATATCGGTTTTGTGCCACCACAAATTATGGTGTGGGATAAAGCAAATTTACAAGGCAAAGTTGAAACGCGCGATATCGTGAAAACCGCACAAAAATATGTGCCAGAAATGAAACAAAAAGGTGCCGATATTATTGTGGCACTTGCACACACTGGGCCATCTGACGAACCATATCAAGAAGGTGCAGAAAACTCAGCATTCTACCTTGCTGATGTACCACACATTGATGCGATTGTATTCGGTCATTCTCACCGTTTATTCCCGAATAAAGAGTTCGCCAAATCACCCAATGCGGATATTGCTAAAGGTACTGTGAAAGGCGTGCCTGAAAGTATGGCAGGTTACTGGGCAAACAACATCAGTGTGATTGACTTAACCCTTGCTCAACACAACGGCAAATGGTTAGTGGCTGATGGTAAAGCGGCTCTTCGTCCAATTTACGATGCAGAAAACAAAAAAGCGACCACAGAAAGTGATGCAGAATTGACCGCACTTTTAAAACCTGTGCATGAAGCCACCCGTGAATTCGTGGCACAGCCAATCGGTAAAGCGACCGATAACATGTATAGCTACTTAGCCCTAGTGCAAGATGACCCAACCATTCAAATTGTGAACCAAGCACAAAAAGCTTATGTGGAAAAGGTAGCACCAAGTGTTGCGGCAATGGCGGGCTTACCAATTTTAAGTGCGGGCGCACCATTTAAAGCCGGCGGACGTAAAAATGACCCTACTGGCTATACTGAAGTTAACAAAGGTGAATTAACCTTCCGTAATGCAGCAGATTTATACCTCTATCCAAATACCTTAGTTGTTGTCAAAGCAACAGGTGAAGAATTGAAAGAATGGTTAGAATGTAGCGCAGGTATGTTTAAACAAATCGATCCTACCAGCGACAAACCACAATCTTTACTTGATTGGGACGGTTTCCGTACTTATAACTACGATGTGATTGACGGCGTAAATTATGAATTCGACCTGACTCAACCACCGCGTTATGACGGCGAATGTAAATTGATTAACCCGAACTCACACCGTGTAGTGAATTTAACCTACCAAGGTAAACCAGTTGATCCAAAAGCAGAATTCTTAATTGCGACTAATAACTATCGTGCTTACGGTAATAAATTCCCAGGCACGGGCGATGCGCACATTGTTTACGCTTCTCCAGATGAAAACCGCCAAATTCTTGCGGATTACATCAAAGCAGAAAGCGAAAAAAATGGCCATGTAAACCCAAGTGCGGATAAAAATTGGCGTTTTGCACCGATTAAAGGTAACGATAAATTAGATGTACGTTTTGAAACCTCGCCAAGCGAACAAGCAGCGAAATTTATTCAAGACAATGCGCAATACCCAATGAAGAAAGTCGGCACCGATGAAGTGGGATTTGCGGTATATCAAATCGATTTATCGAAATAACAAAAAAGGGCGTGCTCAGCACGCCCTACTTATTTCAAAGTGCGGTCAATTTTGACCTTATTTTTCTTCTTTTGGAAGTCTGATTAAGGAAAAGATCAAGCCGCCCCAAATTACTAAAAGCGCCACAATCATCATTGTAATTGAAATACTTGTCATCTTTATTCTCCTTTTTCTTCAAGCTTGAAGTTGTCTTCATTTTTCCATTTTAAACGAGAAAGAATGAACGAAACCACCACTAGCGAAATTGCCATACCCCAACCAAAGATATTTACAAACCAGCTTGGATAACCTTCATAACCTTCTGTAAATACTTTCGCACCTTCACTGAATAACATAAAGGCAAGAATACCGGTTGTGATGACAATACATAAACGCCATAGGAAACCCACTTTGAATGAAGAGCTTTGATTTAAGTGGTTGCCTAATAAGCCTAGTTTTTCATTTGCAACAATCACAATTAATGAAACAAATGCCACTGCTACAATACCGAAGTAGTTCACAAATTTATCGAACACATCAAGCATTGGTAAGCCGGTTGTTGTACCGAATAAAATCACCGAAACCACCATCATTGGTAAACCAACAACAAAGGTCGCTTTTGCTCGACGTAAACGGAGTTTATCTTGAATCGCTGAAATGATTACTTCAATAACAGAGATAAATGAGGTTAATGCCGCAAAGGTTAATGAACCGAAGAACAATACCCCTAATACTTCACCGAATGGTGCTTTGTTAATAATAGTTGGGAATGCAAAGAAAGCTAAACCAATACCACCTTTTGCCACTTCGCTCACTTCTACACCTTGTGCGGTTGCGATGAAACCTAATGCCGCAAATACACCAATACCGGCAAGCACTTCAAAACTAGAGTTCGCAAAACCAACAACTAAACCGCTACCTGTTAAATCTGAATCTTTTTTCAAGTACGATGCATACGTGATCATAATCCCGAAACAGATAGAAAGAGAGAAGAAGATTTGACCGTAAGCCGCAATCCACACGCTTGGGTTAGACAGTTTTGACCAGTCTGGTGTAAATAGTGCGTTTAAGCCTTTTTCTGCACCTGGTAAGAATAAAGAATAAACTACCAACGCCACAAACATCACCACTAAAACAGGCATCAAGATATCTGAAGATTTAGAAATCCCTTTTTGAATACCTAAAGAAAGCACACCTAATGCCACTAACCATACAGCAATTAATGGGCCAGTTACCATGCCTACAAACTCAAAGCTCACACCATTGCTGATATCGCCCATTTTTAAGAATTCGTGTAGGAAGAAATCAATCGGTTGGTCGCCCCAAGCAGAATTAAGTGAGAAATAGGTATAGCTTGCCGCCCAACCTAATACCACGGCGTAGTAAAGACCGATGATGACGTTCACCATCACTTGCCACCAACCAAACACTTCAAAGTGTGGGTTAAAGCGACGATAAGAAAGCGGTGCACCACCACGATGGCGATGACCGATTGCGTAATCTAAGAAAAGCAATGGAATACCAGCGGTTAAAAGTGCGATAAGATAAGGGATAATAAATGCACCGCCACCGTTTTCATAAGTGGTATAAGGGAAACGCCAGATGTTTCCTAAGCCAACAGCGGATCCAATCGCCGCCATAATAAATGCTTTCCGACCAGAGAAGGTCTCACGCTTTGCGTTTGACTGCGTCATATTAAGTTCCTTTTGAATGAAGAAAGGTTTCAATATAATGAATTCTAAAACCGAGTCAAGAATTTGATTTAAAGTGCGGTTAAAAATAATGAATTTTTTTTAAAAATTACTGTCTAAAGGCCGAATTTAATCTCTATTAACAACCAAAAGGAAACATTTATGGATCTCAACAGCATTTTAAATCAAGTTTTAGATGTCGCGAAAAACTCTGCAAGCAAACTTGAAACCGGCAACCAAACTATCGACTCTCTCACCAAAGTAGGTGGTGGTGCAGCGTTAGGCGGTATTTTATCGATGATTTTAGGTCGTAGTGGCGGTGCAAGCCTAGCTAAATTAGGTTCGCTTGCCGTTTTAGGTAACCTTGCTTATCAAGCTTACCAAAACTATCAAAAATCCCAACAAAGCAGCCAACCAAAAATCTCAGAAAATGCATTTGATGTATTAAACTCATCAAGCCATGTAGATGCAGGTGAATTAATTTTACGTACTATGATCGCCGCAGCGGCAGCAGATGGTGAAATCACAGAAGATGAAAAACAAATTATTGCAAACGAAGCAGGTAACAACCCTGAATTAGCACAATGGCTTGCACAAGAAATTCAAAATCCAATTTCTATCAATGAAATTGCTCGTCTTGTAGGCAACGATACTGCACTTGCAAGCAATGTATACTTAGCTGCTCGTTTAGTAAGCAAAGATTTATCTCGCAAAGAAATCATTTTCTTAGCAGACTTAGCACAAGCGTTAGGCTTAGACGATGCACTAGTTGAACAATTAGAAAAACAAGCAGGCTTCTAATTTTACGCACAGAAAACATCACGTTTTCTGACCGCACTTCTCATCAAAAAACACGATAACCAAGATTATCGTGTTTTTTTCGTTTGTTTTTTCGCGAAAACCTAACCAAAGGCGAAAAATTCCGCTACAATGCAAAACTTCAATATTCATAAAATTATTTAATAATCATAAAAACGGGAAGCAACATGACAGGCGCACAACTCATTATCGAATGTTTAAAAGCGCACGGCGTAACCGATCTTTTCGGCTACCCAGGCGGGGCAATCATGCCAACCTATGATGCCATCTATGACTCAGGTCTTGACCATCTCCTTTGTCGTAATGAACAAGGTGCAGCAATAGCCGCGATTGGTTATGCACGCTCTACTGGCAAAGTCGGCGTTTGCGTGGCAACCTCTGGTCCGGGTGCAACCAATTTAATTACCGGTTTAGGCGATGCCTTTGCTGACTCTGTACCAATCGTTGCGTTTACCGGTCAAGTAGCCGCACCTCTTATCGGTACAGATGCTTTCCAAGAAGTCGATGTGTTAGGATTATCTCTTGCTTGCACCAAGCACAGCTACATCGTGCAATCCATCGAAGAACTCCCCGAAATTATTGCTTCTGCTTTCCAAATTGCACAAAGTGGCAGACCTGGCCCTGTTCTCATTGATGTGCCTCGCAACATCCAAGTAAGTGATGTGCCAGAACATGTCAAACCTATAGTCAAACCGATCGTAAAACCAACCGCACTTTCAGAATTAAAATTAGCTGAAGCAAAAGCATTATTGGCTCAAGCGAAAAAACCAGTGCTTTATGTGGGCGGCGGTGTTGGTATGGCGAAAGCAACACAAGCGATCAAAAAATTCCTACAAATCACCCAAATGCCATCTGTTTCAACATTGAAAGGTTTAGGCTCAATTGACCCAACCGATCCCGTTTATATGGGCATGATTGGTATGCACGGTACAAGAGCTGCAAACATTGCCGTGCAAGAATGTGATTTATTATTAGTATGCGGTGCACGTTTTGATGACCGTGTGACCGGTAAATTAGACAGTTTTGCTCCACATGCTAAAGTCATTCATTGTGATATTGATGCCGCGGAAATCAACAAACTTCGCATGGCAAATGTCGCCCTTCAAGGTGATTTAATTCAAGCCTTAGAGGCTTTAAGTATTCCGCTTGCAATTGATGATTGGCGAGCACACATCCAATCGTTAAAAGCCAAACTCGATTTCACTTATATCGATAACGAAGGTAATCGTCCTATTGACCCTTGGTCATTGCTTAACACACTTTCACAGCGTAAACCTCAAAATGCTGTGATTTGTACCGATGTGGGCCAACATCAAATGTGGTCTGCGCAACATATGCGTCATTTTGCACCAGAAAACTATATCACCTCCGCAGGCTTCGGCACAATGGGATTTGGTTTACCTGCAGCGGTAGGCGCGAAAAAAGCACGTCCTCATGATGAAGTGATTTTAGTGACAGGCGATGGTTCATTGATGATGAACATTCAAGAGTTGGGTTCAATCAAACGCGGTAATTTGCCGGTAAAAATTTTGCTATTAGATAACCAACGCCTTGGTATGGTGCGTCAATGGCAAGACCTTTTCTGGAATAAACGTCGTTCTGAAACTATTTTAGAAGATAACCCTGATTTCGTGATGTTAGCGAAAGCCTTTGATATTCCAGCTGAACGCATTGAACAAGCTGACGAAGTAGATAAAGCGCTTAATCGTTTATTAAATAGCGAAACCGCTTATTTGCTACAAGTATGTATTCCACCTGATGAATGTGTGTGGCCATTAGTCCCACCGGGTGCATGTAATGCTGATATGTTGGAGGAAATTTAAGATGAACCAATATACTTTTGAATTGACTGTTCAACATCGTCCTGAAGTTTTAGAACGTGTATTACGCGTTATTCGCTTGCGCGGTTTCACTGTGACTAATATGGAAATGGCACTAGTAGAAACACAAGTGCCATTAAAAATCACTGTAAAATCTGACCGCACTTTTGATCTGTTGGTAAATCAGTTAGCAAAATTGCCGGATGTGATTGAAATAAAGTAAAGGAATCAAAAATGAAAAAGCTATTATCATTCATAATGCTGTGTTCATTATTGTGTTTGTCAGCATGTACTGTAGATAAAAATATACAGTCTGATGTAACATCAAGTAAAGAACCCATTGAGATGTTTATGTTTAGTCAAGATGGCAGGCTTTTTGTTTTTACTGATAAAGAAAATTTTGAATTTAAAGGGCAAGATGTTTCTAATTTATCAATATTTCTTAATAGCACCTATGCAAAATCAATAGAAAAAGTGTCACCTGAACTTTATATATATTTGGATGAGGATAAAAAGCAACGAGCTTCATCATATTTAAGAGTGTTTGTTAAAGCAGATAAATTAACGAAAAAACAACGGGATGAACTAGTAAATCAATTTAATTTTACACAAGCATCTCAAGCAAAAGATAAGGTTAAAAAAGGGATAAAAGAAGATTCTGATATTTCATCTCAACTTGATATTTTTTATATTAAAACGTACAAGGCGGATGGTATTATCCAAGAATATAAGAATCGTGATGAATTACTAGCAAAATATAAACTGGCAAAACCTATTATGGCAACAGTTTATCGTACGACTTATACTACCAGCAAATCATATAGTCTTTCGGACACGGGTGAAAATATACTTACAGGACCACTAATAATCTTAACGGCTCCATTGTGGATTCCATTTAGTCTTCTTGATTGCTTCAACGAGCGTAATGCACTCCTTGATTTTTGCCCATTCCGTTAAATGACAATAAAGCGTGATTAAAAATTACTTTAAAATCTAACCGCACTTTTGATCTATTGGCTAATCAGCTAGCAAAGTTGTCGGGGGTGGTGGAGATAAAATAATCTTATTGTTACCTAATAAGTAATTTATAAAACGTATAATCTTTTTTATTACCAAAAATTATTATCAATGGAGAAATAGAAATGAAAAAACTTATCGTATTAGCAATATTATCTAGCCTATTACTAACTGGTTGCATAATGTATAACCTATAGTCCATAAAATACTCAAGAATTGAACTCACTTTAAATATTAAAGTACATATATCTTAACGAAATTTACTTGGAGAATTTATAACTATGCCAAAACTACGTTCTGCGACCAGTACACAAGGTCGTAATATGGCAGGTGCACGTGCCTTATGGCGTGCAACAGGGATGAAAGAAAATGACTTCGGAAAACCCATTATTGCGGTAGTGAACTCTTTCACCCAATTCGTCCCGGGGCATGTGCATTTAAAAGACATGGGACAACTGGTCGCGGCGGAAATTGAAAAAGCCGGCGGCGTAGCAAAAGAATTCAATACCATTGCAGTGGATGACGGTATTGCCATGGGACACGGTGGGATGCTTTACTCCTTACCAAGCCGAGACTTAATCGCAGACAGCGTGGAGTATATGGTAAACGCTCACTGCGCCGATGCCATGGTGTGTATTTCCAACTGTGACAAAATTACCCCGGGAATGTTAATGGCGGCAATGCGTTTGAACATTCCAACTATCTTCGTTTCAGGCGGTCCAATGGAAGCGGGTAAAACAAAATTATCTGATCAACTTATTCGCTTAGATTTAGTGGATGCGATGATTGAGGCAGCAGATCCAAATGTAAGTGATGAGCGTATTGATGCGATTGAGCGAAGTGCTTGCCCTACTTGTGGTTCTTGCTCAGGAATGTTTACAGCTAACTCAATGAACTGCTTAACGGAAGCCTTAGGTTTATCTTTACCGGGTAATGGCTCGATGTTAGCGACCCATGCTGACCGTAAAGAATTATTCTTAAAAGCAGGTCGTCAAATTGTTGAGCTTTGCAAACGCTATTATGAACAAGATGATGAAAGCGTATTACCTCGTTCAATTGGCACCTTTGAGGCCTTTGAAAATGCTATGAGCTTAGATATTGCGATGGGTGGTTCAAGTAATACCGTTTTACACTTATTAGCGGCTGCTCAAGAAGCTGGCGTAGATTTCAAAATGGCAGATATTGACCGCTTATCACGCGTTGTGCCTTGCTTAAGCAAAATTGCACCAAACACCAATAAATACCACATGGAAGATGTGCACCGTGCAGGTGGCATTATGGGCTTATTAGGTGAATTAGATCGTGCAGGTTTAATCCATCGCGATACCAAAACCGTATTAGGAACAACACTAGAAGAACAATTAAATCAATACGATATTATTCGCAATAAAGACGAGGAATTACACAAATTCTTCCGTGCCGGACCTGCAGGTATTCGTACCACGCAAGCCTTCTCACAAGATTGTCGTTGGGATAGCGTAGATGATGACCGTGTAAGTGGATGTATCCGTAACAAAGAAAATGCCATTTCTCAAGAAGGTGGTCTAGCGGTATTGTTCGGTAACATCGCTAAAGATGGTTGTATCGTAAAAACGGCGGGTGTAGATGAGTCTATCTGGAAATTTACCGGTCGAGCAATCGTATTTGAAAGCCAAGAAGATGCGGTAGCCGGTATTTTAGGTAGCAAAGTGAAAGAAGGTCATGTAGTAGTCATTCGCTACGAAGGTCCAAAAGGCGGCCCAGGTATGCAAGAAATGTTATACCCAACCAGCTATTTAAAATCCATGGGCTTAGGTAAAAAATGTGCTTTATTAACAGATGGTCGTTTCTCTGGTGGTACATCTGGTTTATCTATCGGTCACGCTTCACCTGAAGCGGCTTCTGGCGGTGCGATCGGCTTAGTATATGATGACGATATTATCGAAATCGATATTCCAAATCGTGCGATTAATCTCAAAATCAGCGATGAAGAATTAGCAAAACGCCGTACCGAGCAAGATGCCAAAGGCTGGCAACCAGCTAACCGTGAACGTGAAGTGTCTTTTGCATTAAAAGTATTTGGTCACTTTGCAACATCTGCGGATAAAGGTGCTGTGCGTGATAAAAGTCTATTAAAATAATTTCTAATTATTCCTCCTCTCTTTTATGAGAGGAGGATAAAAACAAAGAAAAAATTAACCGCACTTCATCATAACAAATTAAGTATCATGAAAAATCTACTTACCAATCCTCAACCCTCTCAATCGGATTACATTAACGCGATTGTCAAATTTGGCTCCAGAGTATATGAAGCCGCTACCGTAACCCCGCTACAAAAAATGGGCAAATTATCTGATCGCCTACATAATAATATTTGGATTAAGCGTGAAGACCGACAGCCAGTAAATAGCTTTAAACTGCGTGGCGCCTATGCAATGATATCCAGCCTTTCTGATGAACAAAAACAGTCAGGTGTCATTGCTGCTTCTGCGGGTAATCATGCTCAGGGTGTTGCTTTATCAGCAAAACAGCTTGGATTAAAAGCATTAATTGTTATGCCACAAAATACACCGAGTATCAAAGTGGATGCAGTTCGCGGTTTTGGTGGTGAAGTGTTGTTACATGGAGCCAATTTTGATGAAGCCAAAGCTAAAGCCATTGAGCTTTCAAAATCTAAACATATGACATTTATCCCGCCTTTTGATCATCCATTGGTTATTGCTGGTCAAGGTACATTGGCGATGGAAATGCTCCAACAAGTTGCTGATTTAGATTATGTCTTTGTGCAAGTTGGTGGTGGTGGCCTTGCGGCTGGCGTAGCCATTTTGCTCAAACAATTTATGCCGGAAATTAAAGTCATTGGTGTCGAGTCCAAAGATTCAGCTTGTTTGAATGCAGCCTTAGAAAAGGGTGAACCTACAGATCTAGCACATGTTGGGCTATTTGCCGATGGCGTAGCAGTAAAACGTATTGGTGATGAAACATTCCGTTTATGTCAAAAATATTTAGATGGTATGGTATTGGTAGACAGCGATGAAGTTTGTGCGGCAATGAAAGATTTATTTGAAAACGTGCGTGCTGTCGCAGAGCCATCTGGTGCCTTAGGATTAGCTGGTTTGAAGAAATACGTGAAACAAAACAATTTGGAAGGCAAAAATATGGCGGCAATTCTATCTGGCGCCAACCTTAACTTCCATACATTGCGTTATGTTTCAGAACGTTGTGAAATTGGTGAAAACCGTGAAGCTTTATTGGCGGTAACGATGCCTGAACAACCAGGCAGCTTTTTAAAATTTGCTCATGTCATCGGAAACCGTGCAGTAACAGAATTCAGTTATCGTTATGCAGATAATCAAAAAGCCTGTATTTTCGTTGGTGTGCGCACGGCTAATGAAGCTGAAAAAGCAGAAATTATTGCTGATTTAACGAAAAATGGCTTTGATGTAGAAGATATGTCTGATGATGATATTGCGAAAACTCACGTGCGTTATTTAATGGGTGGACGAGTTTCTAATCATCATGAACGACTTTATAGCTTTGAATTTCCAGAACAAAAAGGCGCTTTACTTAAATTCTTAGAAATTTTGGGTAAACGTTGGAATATTTCATTATTCCATTATCGTGCACATGGAGCTGATTACGGTAATATTCTTGCGGCTTTCCAATTAGGCGAAAAAGATAACGCAGAATTTGAAAAAGCTTTAGCTGAACTCGGCTATGTTTATGAAGATGTGAGTGAAAGTAAAGCGTATCGATATTTCTTACGATAAAAAATAAAAAGAGCGGTCAAAATAACCGCTCTTTTTTATTATCATTAACTTATCGTTTTGATTTAACGAGTTTTTCAGTAAGTTCGTAAGCACGAAGTTTCGCCAACTCTTTAGAAAGTTTAGCTACAAGTAAATCATGATCCACATCAACAGCGTGATTCACAATATTTTCTTCCGCTTTACGTTTTGCTTCACGAATACGATCTGCATCTAACTCGCTACCGCGAATTGCAACATCGGCAAGTACTGTTACTACTTTAGGTTGAACTTCTAAAAAGCCGCCTGAAACATAGATAACTTCTTCGTTGCCATCTTCAAGAGTGAATTTAACAATCCCTGGCTTAATCGCCGTCATCAAAGGGGTGTGGTTTGGTAAAATACCTAGTTCACCTTCCACACCTGTTGCTTGGATTTGTTTAACAGCACCTTCAAAGATTTTTCGCTCTGCGCTGACTATTATTAGGTTAAATGTCGCCATTTTTGTTCTCCTTCAAATGACTTGAAGTGATTACATATTTTTGGCTTTTTCTAGCGCTTCGTCGATTGTACCGACCATGTAGAACGCTTGTTCTGGAATATGGTCGTATTCGCCGTTTAAAATACCTTTAAAGCCGCGGATAGTTTCTTTTAAAGAAACGTATTTACCTGGAGTACCGTTGAATACCTCAGCAACGAAGAACGGTTGTGATAAGAAACGTTCAATTTTACGTGCACGTGCTACCACAAGTTTGTCATCTTCAGATAACTCGTCCATACCAAGAATTGCGATAATATCTTTTAATTCTTTATAACGTTGTAAGATACCTTGTACGCCACGCGCTACATCATAGTGCTCTTGACCAACAACGAGTGGGTCTAATTGACGTGAAGTTGAATCTAATGGGTCAACCGCAGGGTAAATACCTAAAGACGCAATTTGACGACTTAATACAACTGTTGAGTCTAAGTGCGCGAAGGTTGTTGCCGGAGATGGGTCAGTTAAGTCATCCGCAGGTACATATACCGCTTGTACAGAGGTGATAGAACCTGTTTTGGTTGATGTGATACGTTCTTGTAACACACCCATTTCTTCTGCTAATGTCGGTTGATAACCTACCGCAGATGGCATACGACCTAATAACGCAGATACTTCTGTACCAGCAAGGGTATAACGATAGATATTATCCACGAAGAATAATACATCACGACCTTCGTCACGGAATTTCTCTGCCATAGTTAAACCGGTTAACGCAACACGTAAACGGTTACCTGGTGGCTCATTCATTTGTCCGTAAACTAATGATACTTTATCTAATACGTTAGAATCTTTCATCTCATGATAGAAGTCGTTACCTTCACGAGTACGCTCACCTACACCCGCAAATACGGAGTAACCTGAGTGCTCAATCGCGATATTACGGATTAATTCCATCATGTTAACGGTTTTACCTACACCCGCACCACCGAATAGACCTACTTTACCACCTTTTGCGAATGGGCAAATTAAGTCGATAACTTTGATACCGGTTTCTAATAATTCCGTACTGTTAGATTGTTCTTCGTAGCTTGGTGCTGGACGGTGAATAGACCAGCTTTCTTCTGCGTCAATTTCACCTTGCTCATCGATTGGTTCACCCAATACGTTCATAATACGGCCTAAAGTTTTAGTCCCTACTGGAACTTGAATCGGGTTACCCGTATTTTCTACTTTTAAGCCACGTTTTAAGCCGTCAGACGTACCTAATGCGATACAGCGAACTACACCGCCACCTAATTGTTGTTGAACTTCAAGGGTTAAACCTGATTCAACTTTTAATGCATCGTAAACTTTTGGTACTGCATCTTGTGGGAATTCAACGTCAATCACCGCACCGATGATTTGTACAATTTTTCCTGCTGACATTACCGTTCCTCTTTCATTAAATCGCTGCCGCGCCGGCGACGATTTCGTTTAATTCATTTGTAATACTTGCTTGACGGGCTTTATTGTAAACTAATCGCAAGTCATTGATTAAATTACCTGCATTATCAGTTGCCGCTTTCATTGCTACCATTCTAGCAGCTTGCTCGGAAGCAAGGTTATCTACCACAGATTGATACACTTGTGATTCCAAATAACGAGTAAGCAAACTGTCTAATAAGACTTTTGGCTCAGGCTCGTAAAGGTAATCCCAGGTGCTTTGTCTTTGCTCTAAATTATCGGTTTCTAATACCGGTAATGGTATTAATTGTTGATAAACAGGTTTTTGTGCCATTGTATTAACGAATTTATTGTAGGCAATATAAATTGCATCTACTTCTTCGTCTTTATAGCTACCAAACATACCGTTTGCAACACCAATTAAGTCTTCCATTGTCGGATTATCACCCAAACCGGAAAGTTGTGCACGAACAGGTAATCCTAATGAACGGAAGAAACTAATGCCTTTTGAGCCAATTAAACCCAATTCAACATTAACTCCTTTATCTTTCCATTGTTTGATTTCTGTCATTACGGTTTTAAACAAGTTAATGTTCAAACCACCACACATTCCGCGGTCAGTCGAGACAACTAAGATCCCGACTTTTTTCACTTCGCGTTGAATTAAAAATGGGTGTTTATAACCAACACTTGCTTTAGAGACGTGGCTGATAACATTTCGTATTGTTTCAGAATACGGACGAGAAGCCGACATACGATCCTGCGTTTTACGCATTTTCGAGGTCGCCACCATTTCCATTGCCTTTGTAATTTTTTGTGTACTTTGTACACTGGCAATTTTGGTTTTTATCTCTTTTGCACCTGCCATCTTATTTCTCCGTTACTTTTACCACGCGCTATTGGCTTTAAAGTTATCCAAAATCGTTTTCAATGATGCTTTAACTTCATCATTGTAATTACCGGTTTTGGTCAATTCAGCCATAAACTCGCTGTGGTTACGGCGAGCGTAATCTAAAAGTGCGGCTTCAAAACTTGCAATTTTTTGTAATTCCACATCTTCTAAATAGCCAAACTCAACCGCGAAAAGCAACACAGATTGCTCTGCTACGCTAAGCGGTACATATTGTTTTTGTTTCAATAATTCAGTGACTTTTTCACCGTGAGAAAGTTGTTTGCGGGTAGCATCATCAAGGTCAGATGCGAACTGAGCAAACGCCGCTAATTCACGATATTGAGCTAATGCAGTACGGATACCACCAGCTAATTTTTTCACTACTTTAGTTTGTGCAGAACCACCCACACGAGATACCGAGATACCTGGGTTTACCGCTGGACGAATACCAGAGTTAAATAAGTTAGATTCTAAGAAAATCTGACCATCGGTAATCGAAATTACGTTGGTTGGAACGAATGCTGAAACGTCACCTGCTTGAGTTTCAATAATTGGAAGAGCGGTTAAAGAACCAGTTTTTCCTTTTACTGCACCTTGAGTGAATTTTTCTACGTATTCTTCATTTACACGTGCTGCACGTTCAAGTAAACGTGAGTGTAGATAGAATACGTCACCTGGATAGGCTTCACGACCTGGTGGACGACGTAATAATAATGAAATTTGACGATAAGCAACGGCTTGTTTTGACAAGTCATCGTAAACGATTAACGCATCTTCACCGCGATCACGGAAATATTCACCCATTGCACAACCAGCATAAGGCGCTAAATATTGTAACGCAGCTGATTCAGATGCAGATGCTGCAACAACGATAGTATTTTCAAGCGCACCGTGCTCTTCTAATTTACGCACTACGTTTGCAATAGTCGACGCTTTTTGACCGATCGCGACATAGATACATTTAATACCTGAATCACGTTGGTTAATGATTGCGTCGATTGCTAATGCTGTTTTACCAGTTTGACGGTCACCGATGATTAACTCACGTTGACCACGACCGATTGGAACCATAGAGTCAACCGCTTTATAACCGGTTTGCACAGGCTGATCAACAGATTTACGATCGATAACACCTGGTGCAATGACTTCAACAGGAGAGAAACCATCATTTTCAATTTCACCTTTACCATCGATTGGCTGGCCAAGTGTATTAACCACACGACCTAATAAACCACGACCAACTGGTACTTCAAGGATACGGCCAGTACATTGTACTTCCATACCTTCCGCTAAATCTGCGTAAGGGCCCATTACTACCGCACCAACAGAATCACGTTCAAGGTTAAGTGCCATTGCGTAACGGTTGCCTGGTAAGGCGATCATTTCGCCTTGCATCACATCGCTTAAGCCATGAATACGAATAATCCCGTCACTTACAGAAACAATTGTCCCTGTATTACGGGCTTCGCTCACCACGTCAAATTGAGCGATGCGTTTTTTAATCAATTCACTAATTTCAGTTGAATTTAGTTGCATCTTGTATTCCTCTTATAATTGCAACTCATTTGCGAGACGAGTAAGTTGTCCACGACTACTTCCGTCAATCACAAAATCTTCTGTACGAATCACTACACCAGCAATCAGTGAGCTATCTACATTGCAATTTAATTTCACTTTGCGAGCTAATCTTTTTTCCATTGCAGCTGCAATTTTTTCGATTTTTGTTGCATTCAATGGTTGTGCAGAAGTTACTTCAACTTCTGCAATAGCTTGATGTTCTTCCACATAATGTTTAAATTCTTCAAACACGGTAGGAATCGCACTCAAACGCTTATTTTCAGCCATTAACCGAATAAGATTTTGCCCATATTGATCCAATTGTTCGCCACAAATAGAAATTACTGTATCAGCTAATTTCTGTGCAGAAAGAGAACTACTTAAGTAAGCTTTTACCGTTTCATCTTCAGCTACGGCTGCAGCAAAGCCTAACATTTCAGTCCATTTTTCGACCGCACTTTGTTCAATGGCAAAGTCGAATGCAGCTTTTGCATAAGGGCGAGCTATTGTAGTTAATTCTGACATAAGCTAAGCCTCTTATAACTCTGCAACTAATTTATCAATAATGTCATTGTTTGCCGCTTCATCAATAGAACGACCCACAATTTTCTCAGCACCCGCTACTGCTAATGAAGCCACTTTAACACGTAATTCTTCTTGAACACGTTTACGTTCTGCTTCTACTTCAGCATAACCTTGAGCAATAATTTTTGCTTTTAGTTCTTCAGCTTCTGCCTTCACTTCGTCTAACACTTCATTGCGACGTTTATTAGCAGCATCTAAAATTTCTTGAGCTTGTACTTTGGCAGATAGAAGTTCTTGTTCAACAAGATTTTTAGTATCTGCTTGCTCTTTTTTCGCTGCTTCAGCTGACGCTAAGGCGTTCGCAATTTGGCTTTGACGTGTTTCAATCGCATTAATAATTGGTGGCCAAACAAACTTCATGCAGAACCACACGAAAAGTGCGAACGCAATAAGTTGACCAATCAATGTTGCATTTAAATTCACAACGTCCTCCTTACTATGCTTGTTTTACGTTGATAAGCAAATAAGGTGATTAGTGTAATAAACCGATGAATGGGTTTGCGAAAATGAAAAGTAATGAAATACCAACAGCAATCATTGCAATCGCATCCAAAAGACCTGCCACGATAAACATTTTAGTTTGTAGGCTAGATGCTAATTCAGGTTGACGAGCAGATGATTCTAAAAATTTACCACCTAAGATCGCAAAGCCGATTGCAGTACCTAATGCAGCAAATGCAAGAAGAATTGATGCACCAATGATTGTCGCTGTAATTACAGTTTCCATAATGTTCTCCAATAGAAGTTAAGTTTAGCCCTAGAGCCGGTTAATAAAAAATGATTAATGATCTGCTTTATTATAAGCAATACTTAAATAAACCACCGTTAACATCATAAAGATGAATGCTTGTAACGTAATAACCAAAATATGGAAAATAGCCCAAGCAAGGTGTAATGGAATTCCCAATGCCGCAATGGCCACATTTGCAGAGTACATCACAGCGATAAGAATAAAGATTAATTCCCCTGCATACATATTACCGAAAAGACGGAAAGCAAGAGAAATCGGTTTAGCTAATAAAGTTACCGTTTCAAGAATAAAGTTTACAGGAATAAACGCCCAATGATTAAAAGGGTGGAGTGTATATTCTTTAACTAAACCACCAAAACCTTTTGATTTAATTGTATAGAAAAGAATGAGGAAGAATACACAGATTGACATACCTAATGTTGCACTGATATCTGCTGTTGGTACTGCTCTTAAATAACGAATACCAAAAAGACCGGCAAATTGAGGAAGAAAATCAACTGGGATTAAGTCGATAGCATTCATAATGAATACCCAGCAGAAAATGGTTAAAGCAATTGGTGCTACCACATTACGCGGACCATGAAAGTTTTCTTTCACAATACCATCAACCCAACCAACGACAATCTCAACCAAACATTGCATTTTGCCTGGTACGCCTGTCGTTGCATTTTTTGCAACACGAGAAAAGATAAACAAGAAAATCACGGCAGATACGATCGAGAAAAAGAGCGTATCAACATGAACATTCCAGAAACCATCACCTGTTTTTAAGAAGCTCAAGTGGTGGCCAATATATTCGGAAGTCGTTTGTCCAGACATAGTCAACCCTTTGTAGAAAAAAGAAAAAAATTTAAGATTTATTTAACAAAAACGGAATAAAATTATTCAACGCTAATGCAGTAAAAAAACCAACAAAAAATAAAATAAAATGTGAGATAGAAAGCCATTTAAAGGCCCCCCCCACAAGCACAATCGTTAGCATAAACTTCAATGCTTCACCGCGATAAAATGCTGTTAATTTTGTTGAAAAATCTTGTTTGCGAAAAAAAACAATATAAGTAAAAGCACAAAATGGCACAAAAGCACAGATAAATCCTAAACTAAAATCTACCGCACTTTCACCTTGCCAAAGCGCAACTAACAAACCAAAAACAACAAGGCAAACTGATTCAATAATCATCGCTTTTTGATATCGATTTTTGGCCTCTGTTAAAACCTTAGACATTATCTTATTTTTTAAAATACAAAAATTACCTAATTATACCTGTGCTACAAAGAGTTTCAACTTTTAAACAGCTAAAAAATGTTAAATAAATCACACTTTTAAAAATTTATTCACAAAATAACCATAAAATAAGTGTGTTTTATCGTAAAACGATTAAATGTCGCTCACCTACAAGCTCAGGGACATGTAAAGTTATCACGTCTTTTACTTCGAATTTTTTGTCTAATTCTTGAACTTCATCTTCGTGATAAATGCCTTTTAAAGCATAAAAATATCCATCTTGTTTTGGTAAATGATGACACCAATCAGTCATATCTTTTAACGAAGCAAATGCACGACTTAATACGCCGTCGAATTTTTGTTCAGATTGGTATTCCTCAACGCGGCTAAGAACAGGTTCTACATTTGTTAGTCCTAACTCACGTACTGCATTTCGAATAAAGCTAATACGCTTACCTAAACTATCTAACAAGACAAATTGCTTGGTAGGGTTAATAATGGCTAAAGGCAGGCCTGGCAAGCCTGGACCGGTTCCTACATCAATAAAAAGATCCCCTTGTAAATAAGGACTAACAACAATACTATCCAAGATATGTTTCACTAACATTTCCTGTGGATCACGCACAGAGGTTAAGTTATAGGCTTTATTCCATTTATTGAGTAATTGTACTAACTGGATCAGTTGATCTTTTTGTCGATCTGTTAATTGGATTTCAGCTTGAGTCAGTAAATTTTCGAGTTTTGCTTTCATTTTTCTATCTATCTTGTCTATTTGTCGTCATTCTACTTGAAAATTCCTACCTTGAAACATTATTTCTTCTGGCTTGCTAAAATATTCCCTAAATTTGTTTCCAACCAGTCCACCAACTCAAACATCTTATTAGAAGCTTCTGTTCCAAATTCTGTTAATGTATAATCCACTTGCGGTGGCACGGTATTATAGGATTTACGAATTAACATACCATCAGCCTCCAATTCCTGCAGGGTTTTAGTCAACATACGTTCACTTACGCCATCAATCGCACGGCGAAGTTCACTAAAACGCTTGGTACCAGAATGCAAACTCACCAACACCAATGCGCCCCAACGGCTGGTTAAATGTTGCAAAATTTGGCGAGAAGGGCAAGCTGAAGCCAGAACATTCCCACGATTTAAATTTTTTTTCATTTTTAATTCCTTAAAAATCAACAAGTTAAAAATTATTTTTTAAAAATTCCAAAACTTACGTTTATGTAAGTACTTCCCAAAAGTAAGTATTGAAATATAATACGCCACATCAAGCGAACAATCAAATGTTCAAATATCATTTCAACTTAACGAGAAGGAAAACATCATGACAACTAAAACTATCGCAATTACTGGTGCAACAGGTCAATTTGGTGCAATCGCATTAGACTTATTAAAAGCCAAAAACACCAACGTCATCGCGCTTGTGCGTTCCCCGGAAAAAATTTCCGGCGTAGAAGCCCGCAAATTTGATTATTCAAAAACAGAAGGTCAAGTAGAAGCATTACAAGGCGTAGATACATTAATTTTGGTATCAAGTAATGAAATCGGTCAGCGTTTTGTACAACACAACAATGTAATTGAATCAACGAAAAAAGCCGGCGTGAAACATATTATCTACACCAGCTTACTCGGCGCGACCAACGACAATACCGTAAAATCCCTTGCTGGTGAGCACGTTGAAACTGAAGCCGCATTAAAAGCTTCGGGCATTACTTACACAATTTTACGCAATGGTTGGTACACCGAAAACTACACAGCTTCAATTCCAGCAGCATTAGCAAACAATGCTTTCTACGGTTCAGCAAAAAACGGCAAAATTTCGTCTGTACTCCGTGCAGAACTTGCTAAAGCAGCGGTAAACGTTGCATTAAGTGAAGGGCATGAAAACCAAACTTACGAGCTTGCCGGATCAACTAGCTGGACATTAGCCGACCTTGCAGCAGAAATCAGCAAACAAACAGGTAAAGATATCCCTTACGTGGATATTCCTGCAGCAGATTATGCCTCAGCACTTGTACAAGCAGGATTAGATGAAGGCTTTGCAGGCTTAATTGCCCAATGGGATGTAGATGCGTCAAACGGTGCATTATTCTCAGAAGACAAAACCCTTGAGAAATTGCTTGGCCGTCCAACAGCAGGATTGGATGTAGCAGTGAAACAAGCTCTCGATCACTAATAACTTTTTTAAGTTAAGCCTATAAAAAAAGTGCGGTCAAAATTAACCGCACTTTTGATTTCTAAACATTATTCGCCACGTTTTAGCATGCCTTGTTTTTTCAAATTCACCAGAATAATTGAAATCGCTGCAGGGGTAATACCTGAAATTCGGCTCGCTTGGCCAATTGAAACCGGGCGATGCTGTTCCAACTTCGCACGTACTTCATTAGATAAACCAGATACTTTGCTGTAATCAAAGTTAGCCGGGATAGCTGTATTTTCGTGGCGTTTTTGTTTTTCAATTTCTTCTTGTTGATGCTCAATATAACCTTGATACTTAATGGCAATTTCCACTTGTTCTACGGCTTCTCGGTCTTCCATTGCCGGTTTGTATGGTGTTAAAGAAGTTAAAATATCGTAGGTCATTTCTGGACGACGCAATAAATCTTCACCGCTGGCTTCACGCACAAGTGGGCTGCCAAGCACTTTATTGGCTTCTTCTAAATATTCAGAACGCGGATGCAACCAAATACTGCGTAAACGTTGGCGTTCCTGTTCAATATTTTCCATTTTTTGATTAAAGCGTGCCCAGCGAGCCTCATCAATCAAACCTAATTCATGGGCAATTGGCGTTAAACGAATGTCCGCATTGTCTTCACGTAATAACAAACGATATTCAGCACGAGAAGTGAATACGCGATACGGTTCTTTGGTACCAAGCGTGCAAAGGTCATCAACCAATACGCCAGTATAAGATTGATCGCGACGTGGATACCATGCCTCTTTTTCTTGTACATAAAGACCTGCATTAATCCCCGCCAATAAGCCTTGTGCCGCTGCTTCTTCATAACCGGTTGTACCGTTAATTTGACCCGCAAAAAATAAGCCAGAAATTGATTTAGTTTCTAACGTTGGTTTTAAGTCACGTGGATCAAAATAATCATATTCAATCGCATAACCTGGTTTGATGATGCGAGCTTTTTCCAAACCTTTCATGGAATTAACAATGCCCATTTGCACGTCAAACGGCAAACTGGTAGAGATCCCGTTTGGATACACTTCGTTACTGGTTAAGCCTTCCGGTTCCAAATAAATTTGATGTGAATTACGATCTGCAAAACGCATCACTTTATCTTCAATAGATGGGCAATAACGCGGACCGATCCCTTCAATTACACCGGTATACATTGGACTGCGATCCAAGTTATTACGGATCACTTCATGGGTTTGTTCATTAGTATGGGTGATATAACAAGGAATTTGTTTAGGGTGATCATCAACTGATCCCATAAAAGAGAATACAGGCAACACCGCATCACCATGCTGTTTAGCCAATATATCAAAATTGATCGTGCGTGCATCAATACGCGGTGGTGTACCCGTTTTTAAACGATCAACGCGTAAATTTAGATCACGTAAACGATGAGAAAGTGTAACAGATGCCGGATCACCAGCTCGGCCGCCTTCATAATGTTCTAAACCAATATGGATCTTACCCGCTAAGAAAGTACCGGCAGTTAAAATAACCGATTTAGCACGGAATTTAAGTCCCATTTTGGTTTCCACACCACAAACGCGATCTTGCTCAATTAAAATATCGGTTACTTCTTGTTGGAAAATATCTAAATTCTGTTGATTTTCTAGTGCGATGCGTACGGCTTGGCGATATAACACGCGGTCAGCTTGAGCACGAGTTGCACGTACAGCAGGCCCTTTACTGCTGTTTAAAGTACGAAATTGAATCCCCGCCTTATCTGCAGCATGCGCCATTAAGCCCCCCATCGCATCCACTTCTTTCACTAAATGGCCTTTACCAATACCACCAATAGCGGGGTTACATGACATTTGTCCAAGGGTATCAACGTTATGTGTTAATAACAGGGTTTTTAATCCCATGCGTGCTGGTGCCAATGCGGCTTCTGTCCCAGCATGACCGCCACCAACAACGATCACATCATAATTTTCGGTGTAAAACATATCTCTCTCTTCGTTTTCAATTTGATCTTCGATCTAAAAATAGGCGCTATTCTACTGAAAATTCCGTGTGCTTGAAAGCAAGAATTCAATCTGTGATGAGAGAAGATCGAGAGATAATAAAGATAAGATCTATTTATATATAAAGATCTTATTATTGTTACTATTAGGATCCTTTTACGCTGTGAATAAGATCCTTTTCCTTTTTTAAATGAAGACGTTAGATCATTTTAGACTGTGTTGAAATGTCATCAGTTTGACGTTTTTTTCTTGTGGATAACCTTCAATTTTATCCACAGTTAAAACAACCCTTATATTTATTCAGTGGAAAAGAACATTTTTTTGACAGGTTTTATTAAAGTTATCCACAGGTGATTTTTTTGGATATGGATAAATAAAAAGCGATAAACTCAAATTATCGCTTTATTATGACTAAAGTGCATTTATAAATTGTGGCAGCCAATCTTCCGCAAATTGTTCTTGATCATCAACATGCAAGACATCTATTTTTAAACTCTCACAGATTTTGACCGCACTTTTTTTACTTAATTGTGTTTCGACTTTATTTACGGCATGACAGAATGTATCGTAATCTGAATTACCTAAGCCTACAACGGCAAAGCGGAGGGAAGATAAATCTTTATCTGATGCCGCAATTTGTTCAAAGAGTGGTTTCAAATTATCAGGCAATTCACCTGCACCATGTGTAGAAGTGACAATCAACCAAATATTTTCATCAATCACCTCATCAAGTTCTGGTCCGTGGAAAAGTGCGGTCGAAAAACCTTGCGTTTTTAACACCTCTTCTAAATGTTCCGCCACATATTCAGCGCTGCCTAATGTGCTGCCTGAAATCACGCAAATATTCATATTGTTTCCTAATAAGAAAAAAGGCTTAGATTTTCTAAGCCTTTATAGTCATTATACGTTGTCGAATTTACCCAACAATGAACGAATATGTTCTTGCCAGTTGCGGTGCTCATTTTTAAGTTGCTCATTTTCATTTCGCAAGGCTTCTACTGATTGTTGAGATTGATTTTTTTGTTCTTTTAACTCTTCTACTTCAAGTTGAAGTAATTGAATCGTTTCTACTGCTTGTTTAATTTTTTCTTCAAGCTGATCTAAAATTTCTAAAGACATAGTGATTTCCTTTTTTAAAATAGTCCGAAATGGCTTTATTCTACCCACTTAATCTTATTTTTAAAAGCCTATTGTCAAAAATTATTATGCAAACGTTTGCTTGGTGATAAAATAACGAGACTTTTTGCATTGGGGGAAAAAATGAATCGTGCATTAGCTATTGAATTTTCAAGAGTAACCGAAGCGGCAGCATTGGCTGCTTACACTTGGCTTGGTCGTGGTAATAAAAATGCGGCGGATGATGCAGCAGTCAAAGCCATGCGTTATATGCTGAATTTAATCCATATGGACGGTGAAATTGTGATTGGTGAAGGAGAAATTGACGAAGCACCAATGCTTTATATTGGCGAAAAAGTGGGATCAGGTAATGGTGAGCTCGTTTCTATTGCGGTTGATCCGATTGATGGCACAAGAATGACTGCAATGGGCCAATCAAATGCCATTTCAGTATTGGCAGCTGGTGGTAAACGTACCTTCTTAAAAGCGCCTGATATGTATATGGAAAAATTAGTCGTCGGTCCTGAAGTAAAAGGCATGATTGATTTAAGTTTACCGATTGAACAAAATCTTCGTCGAGTGGCTTCTCGTTTAGGTAAATCCTTATCGGATTTAACGGTGATGGTGCTCGCTAAACCACGTCATGATGAAGTGATTAAACAAATGCATAATTTAGGTATTCGTGTGATGGCCATTCCAGATGGTGATGTGGCGGCTTCAGTTTTATGTTGTTTACCGGATGCTGAAGTGGATATGGTTTATGGTATTGGTGGTGCACCTGAAGGCGTGGCTGCTGCTGCCGCAATTCGTGCATTAGGTGGAGATATGCAAGCTCGTCTTATTCCACGTAATGAAGTGAAAGGTGATATAGAAGAAAATCGTAAAATTGCCGCTGAAGAAGTTCAACGTTGTGAAGCATTAGGCGTGAAGGTTAATGAAATCTTAAAATTAGAAGATTTAGTGCGTGATGATAACCTTGTTTTTGTTGCAACGGGAATTACGCACGGTGAATTACTCAAAGGGATTTCTCGCCGTGGTAACTTGGCAACTACAGAAACCTTATTAATTCGTGGTAAATCACGCACCATTCGTAAAATCCAATCCATCCATTATCTCGATAGAAAAGATGCTGAAATCTATGAGATTTTAAGAAATTAGTGAAAATAAAAGAGCGGTCATAAAAAATAATGAATTTTTTGACCGCTCTTTTTTATTTCTTACAGCATTTTCTTCAATTGATACAGATAAGCTAAGGCTTGTTTTGGACTTAATTCATCTGGATCAAGTTGCTCAATGGCTTCGCGTAAAGCATCCGGTTCTGCTTCAAAAGCCAATTCACCTTGATGTTGATTTAACGCTCTTAAATGTTGAATTTGTTGATCACCATTTTGTGCCGATAATTTTTCTAACTGATGTAATTTTTGCTTCGCCAGTTTAATGACAGATTGAGGCACACCAGCCAGCGCTGCAACAGCAAGACCATAACTTTTACTTGCCGCACCGTCTTGAACCGCGTGCATAAAGGCGATGGTATTGTTATGTTCTAATGCATCTAAATGAATATTGGCAATGCCTTCAATTTGTTCTGGCAGCGCGGTGAGTTCAAAATAATGGGTCGCAAATAACGTAAGTGAACGGGTTTTCTTCGCCAACCATTCAGCACAAGCCCAAGCTAAAGAAAGTCCATCATAAGTAGACGTCCCGCGTCCGATTTCATCAATAAGAACTAAACTTTGTGAAGTGGCTTGATGAAGAATATTCGCCATTTCGGTCATTTCTACCATAAATGTAGAACGGCCAGATGCTAAATCATCAGAGGCACCAATTCGAGTAAAAATACGATCAATTTGCCCGATAACCGCACTATCAGCCGGCACAAAACTGCCTATATACGCCATTAATGTAATTAAAGCTGTTTGACGCATATAGGTACTTTTACCGCCCATATTTGGTCCGGTAATAATTAATAAATGGCGTTGCTGATTGAGATTAACAGGGTTAGCAATAAAGGGGTCTTTTAAGACTTGTTCCACCACAGGATGACGACCATTTTCAATTTTTACGCCAATTTCATCGCTAAATTGTGGTGCAACATAATTTAAAGTTTCTGCCCGTTCTGCGAGGTTAACTAACACATCCAATTCAGATAATGTCAAGCTAGCTAACTGCAATTGACCTAAATGTGGCAATAATAAATCAAATAATTCATCATAAAGTTGCTTTTCTAAAGCAAGTGCCGCCCCTTTTGATTTTAAAACCTTATCTTCATATTCTTTTAATTCAGGAATAATGTAGCGTTCGGCATTTTTTAAGGTTTGACGACGAACATAATGAATAGGTGCTTTATGAGCTTGCCCTTGGCTGATTTGAATGTAATAACCATGCACCGCATTAAAGCCAATTTTTAAGGTATCAATGCCCGTGCTTTCTCGTTCGCGTTGTTCTAAATTTTCTAAATATTTCGTAGCACCAGCGGAAAGGGTTCGCCATTCATCTAATTCTGCATTATAGCCTTCAGCAATAACCCCACCATCGCGAATTAATAATGGAGGGGTTTCAATAATTGCTTTTTGAAGTAACTTAATTTGCGCGGAAAAATCATCAATTTGCGCGGAAAGTGCGGTCAAATTTGACGATGTTTTTGTCTGAATCAGTGATTTTATCGGTTCAATTTGTTCTAATGCGGTACGTAAACGCGTGAGATCACGAGGACGTGCAGAACGCAGTGCTACACGGGCAAGAATCCGTTCCATATCGCCCACTTGTTGCAAATAAGGCTGCAATTCGTGATACAAATCTTGCTCAATAATTTCACCAATCGTTTTTTGGCGTTTTAATAGAATGTTTGTTTGACGGATAGGTTGATGAATCCAACGTTTTAACAAACGGCTGCCCATTGGCGTAACACATTTATCTAATACTGAAGAAAGCGTATTTTCTGTGCCACCTGCAAGATTTTGAGTGAGTTCTAAATTTCGGCGTGTTGCAGCATCTAATTGAATATTATCGTTATTTTGAATGACACTGATGCTTTGAATGTGTGGCAGAGAAGCACGTTGTGTTTCTTTTGCATATTGCAATAAACAGCCTGCTGCTGCCAAGCCAAGAGGTGATTTTTCTACACCAAATGCACGTAAATCTTTTGTACCAAATTGACGATTAAGTTCGGAAATCGCCGTACTAAGTTCAAATTCCCAAATTGGACGACGGCGTAGTCCTTTATAATGTTCAATAATTGCCATTTCGGCAAAATCTTCACAATAAAGTAATTCTACGGGATTAATACGCTGTAATTCAGCTTGCAAGGCTTCTTTTGAATGAGGTTCACAAAGTTGGAAGCGTCCCGATGTCATGTCCAATGTGGCTAAACCAAATTTTTCTTTTTCCTGATAAACCGCCACAATTAAGTTATCTTGGCGTTCTGGTAAAAGCGCTTCATCACTCACTGTACCTGGTGTCACAATTCGTACAATTTTGCGCTCAACCGGCCCTTTTGATGTGGCGGGATCGCCCACTTGTTCACAAATGGCTACAGGTTCACCTAATTGCACTAATTTTGCTAAATAGCCTTCTACCGCATGATAAGGCACGCCTGCCATGGGAATGGGATTACCTGCTGATTGCCCACGTTTCGTTAAAGAAATATCTAACAACGCTGCCGCTTTTTTTGCATCATCATAAAAAAGCTCGTAAAAATCCCCCATTCGATAAAATAACAAAATGTCAGGATTTTCTGCTTTTAACTTGAGATATTGCTGCATCATTGGCGTATGTTGTTGGAAATTCTCTTCAAAAATCATCTATTTAATCCTTTTAATATATTGATTTTAAACAATATATATAAAATTTATTGTATCTAGTAGTTTCATTAGGTTTTATGAAGACTCACTAAATCCTATACTAAAATGTAGGTTTTTTTGTAGGTTTTTATAGCTTATAGTATAATATACATATAGCAAAAAATGGAATTTATCGGAATATTTTATGAGTAATGCTATGAAAAAGCCATTAACTACGAAAACTATTGAAATGATGAAGCCTAAAGATTTTGATAAAGCTGATATTGGTGAGTATTCAGGTCTAAGGGTAACTTGTGGTAAAACTGGTATAAAAACATTTTTTTATAGATATTCTAGCCCGATAACTAAAAAGCTAACTCAAGTAAAAATAGGCTCATTTCCTCAAACTAGCCTAGCAGAGGCAAGAAAGCAGCTAAAAGAGCTAAAACATATTCGTTTAGCTGGTCGCTGTCCTGCAACCGAATTAAAAGAATTTAAAAAAGAGCAAGCTCAAAAAGAAAGCCAGAAACTCTTTTATGTCAAAGATCTTGTTGAACTTTACTTATCGCAATATATTGAAGATCACTATAGTGAAAATGGTCGTTTAATAGTTGGAGCAAGAAAACCTAAAGGGCAAGATGAAGTTAGACGAACTTTATACAATGATGTAGTCATTCCATTTGGCGATAGATTAGCCTCTTCTATGACAAGAAAAGAAATCGCCGAACATATTACAAATATCGTGAACAATCGAGGTGCAAGCGTGCAAGCAGGAAGTGTTCTTAGAGAGTGGACTGCGGCATATCGTTTTGCTATTGGACTAGATAAATTTGATGAAAATTTTGTAAACCCTGCATTATTAGCAAAAGAAACGTTAAAAATGACAACCATTAAACTCACTAATAACAAAGGAACTAGAGCATTTGATCACCGTGAATTAGGGATATTCCTAAAATGGCTGAAAACATCAAGACTAACAGAAAAAATCCAAAACGTATTTCTACTTACATTACTCACAGGCTGTCGAACAGGGGAAATTTGCGCTATTGCTTGGGATGATATTGATTTAGAAATGAAGACAATTTTTCTTCGAGAAACTAAAACTGGCACATCTCGCTATGTTCAGCTATCTAATCAAACAGTAGATCTTCTTAAAACATTTGATCGTTCAACAAAATACTTATTTCAAATGCGATTACAAGAAAAGCCTATCCAACAAAAATACCTTACCGAAAGAACTTGGATACTTAGAAAAAGTGGGGCAATGTTAGACATTGAACATTGGTCGCCACACGATCTGCGTAGAACAGTTCGAACAGGTTTGGCGAGATTGGGGTGCCCGAATGAAGTTGGCGAGGCTATTCTAGGACATTCTAAGAAAGGAATTGAAGGCACTTATAATCTACATACTTACGATAAAGAATGTAAAATTTGGTTACAAAAATGGGCTGATTACCTAGATGATTTACTAACAGAGCAAAAATAGGCAGTTCCCTGCTTATTCTTTAATTTTCTGTTATGAGTAACTGCCGTTTTCCCAATTTTGATAGCTCAGATACAATACCTTCTGTTTCAAGCTGATCCATAATGTGAGCGGCTCGACTAAAGCTAAGGTTAAATTTGCGTTGAATTGCTGATATTGAAATAGTTTGAGTTTCAATTACCCATTTACGCACAATATCAAATAAGGGATCAAGCTCAGTCTTAACTGGCGAAAATACCTCTTCAGTGAAGATATTTTCTTGATATTGAGTCTGTCCGCACAGACGCCAAAAATCGGTTATCGCAACTATTTCTTCATCACTGATAAACGCACCGTGAATACGAGTTAAATCTGGAGAGCCTGATCCAGAATATAGCATATCACCTCGCCCTAACAATGTTTCCGCGCCACGCTGATCAAGAATAGTACAAGAATCTACCGCACTTGTCACGGTAAATGCAATACGACTAGGAATATTTGCCCGAATAACACCTGTAATAACATCGCTAGCAGGGCGTTGTGTGGCGAGAATTAAGTGAATCCCCACTGCTCTTGCTTTGTGTGCAATACGCACTATACATTCTTCCGTCTGCTGACCAGATGTCAGCATTAGATTGGCAAATTCATCAATAACGATCACAATATAAGGTAATGGACTAAATGTATCTTTAGCAATACCTTCCGCATTTAAACGGCAGATTTTCTGATTATAGCTTTCGATATTGCGCACTTCCCACAATGATAAAAGCTGATAGCGGCGTTCTATTTCATCTACGCACCATTTTAAGGCTTGCACGGCTTTTTTCATATCAGTGATAACAGGTGTAATGAGGTGAGGAATATCATTATAAGGTGATAATTCAACGATCTTCGGAGCAATTAATATCAATTTAAGTTGTTTTTCATCAAATCTTGATAATAGACTGATAAGAATAGTATTAATACAGACTGATTTTCCTGCTCCTGTACCTCCCCCAATCAAAAGATGAGGTGTCTTGGCTAAATCAATTACTACAGGATTGCCCTCTGGATTTACACCTAAAGCGATCGGTAACTTATCATTGCTATTAATAAAAACCTCGGAACCAATCACCTCTTTAAGTGAAATTGTATGGTGATTATTATGTGGAATTTCCAAAGATAGTATGCCAAATTCACTCGGAATCATTCTTACTGCACGAACATTCAATATTTTAGCCCATTTTGTCGGATCAGAAATTTGATTGATACTTTCCTTTTCTAAGCGATCAAATTCTAATTTGATATAGTAAGTTATTACCACCGGGCCAATAGAGTAGCTAATATTTGCATTTGTGATTCCAAACATAGATAACGCTTTCTTCATATCTGGCAATTTCACATTATAATGTCTATCCAATAAATCTGTCGGAAATAACAAATTATCTGAAAACATAAAAACCTCTGGGTTATTAATTAAAAGTCAAGATCGCTTTCATCAGGATCAACTTGATTGATATAGATCATTCGTTCAGCAATTCTATTGACTAATACACCATCAATCTTTTCTGTATAAGGATCATAAACTACTCCCTCAAAGTACCAATTTTCACCATCATTTATTATTTCTAACAACATTGATTCTTCTGTAACATTAGGTTTATTTGATCTTAGCTCTACTGAACAAGGATAAGTGAGCATATCTACTATGCCTTTAAACCAAACATAAGTATTAGGCTTTCCCTCTTGTTCATATTCAAACTTAATACTTAATTCTTTAGATTCACTTTCATACTTAATCCAGCAAGGTAGTGGTTCCCCCCATTCGGATTTATTACTACTATCTGAATATTCCATATATTCAGCAGTAATATTAAAATCATCTAATTGCATAGCTGGTTATTCCTCTTCATCTGAAACAATTTTAAGATCACCTAAATGCCAGTTTTCACCATCCCAAGAAATGACACTGTGCATACCTTGCTGAGCTACGTGAACATTTTTTCTTCTAAGTTCTTTATCTTTTGTAAACCAATAGTTGATTACTGTCATTGGTCGTGGTTTCAAAATACGATTTTTCTCATTTAATGGAGCTTGTAAATAATAGGTAAGTAAGCGCTCAGGCTCTTTCAAATAGGCTAAATAAGCTCCATTCATATGAGGGTAAGGTGTAGATTCAATAATCCCTAACCAAACCTCTCGCTCACTATCAATTTTCCAGTGTTTATGATGAGTTTTAAATCGGGATGCATAGGACTGTTCCGAAATACCGCAGTATTGAATTTGGCTCTCAGTCTCATCTTTTTGTTTTCCTGTAAACAAATAGAGCCCGCTCTCTTTTCCCCAATCTGATTCAATCACTTCAGAAAGCTCAAAAGGTCCATACCAATGAATAAGTGTAAAAGAATGCTTCATAACAAAATCCTTAAATAGGTGATATTCGTAAAATATACTATAACCGATATTTTTAAAGGAGTAAAACAGCTACAAAATAGCTATAAAAGATGATTTTAAGGCTAGATAATGTCGAAACTTTCAGTAACAGAAACCGATAGATTGATAGGAAAGCGGATTCAGCAAAAGCGTAAAGAGCTTGGATTAAGTGCCTCCGTGCTATCGGAGCAAATTGGCATCGCACAACAGCAACTTTCTCGTTATGAGCGAGGTGAAAATAAGATTAATGTTGCACATCTAGTCGAAATTGCCGCAGCATTGAATACCGAAATTAGCTGGTTTTTTATAGATTGCATATCAGATCAAAAAATTAATGATAAACAGAAATTTATTCCTGTTTCAGAAGATCGTATTAGAAATAGACTTTATGCTCATTTAGATAGGTTAAGTGCGGACAAAAAACGTGGTCTTTTAGTCTTCCTTGAGACTATTTTGTAGATGCTAAAAAATATGTTAAAATATTGATATATAAACATATTTTTATTTTTCATGAAAGCATTGCAACAGGGGGAATTAGACTGTTTATGCGGAATTTATAGCATAGTAAATGCAGTCTATTTCGTATCAAATAAGAAAATTAAGCGAAAACCATTATTTCACGAGCTACTTTTAGCTTATATGAATAACTGGGGTATTTATGATCTACTCACGAGTGGATTGGATCTTCACCAAATGAAGTATTTATTAAATCATACCGCTAAAATACATAAGCAAATAAGAATAGACTACCCTAACATAAGAAGACACTCAAAAATTCCCTTACTTATATCTTCTCATCTAGAAAGCCAATCTAACTCAATAGTATTATTCTCGACTAACTATCATTGGAGTTTGATAAAAAGTTACGATAACGAAAAATTAGTTCTTTTTGATAGTTGTGGTACAAATAGCGTAAAAATCTCTGAAATTTTACCTAGTTCACTATTTTTTATCTCTTTCATCCCTAAAGAATAAATAAGCAAGTAGGATTTCTCGATTCCATTTCTCTTTTTTCAGGGGAACATTTTTATCTAACAACTTAAGTAATTTATCTAAAGTCATATTTTCCTCACCTGCATATCTATAGATTTGACGCAATATTCTTAATTTTTCTTTTCTTGCGTGAATATAAATATAATAAGTAATAGCTAAAGATTTTACTTCCGCTTGTCTTATCTTTTCTCCTACTATTTCAAAGGCTTTTGCTATCTTCATCTGTCTTCTTGATATTTTTTCATCAATATCCTCATAAGTATGGAATGTAACCGTCTTGGGAAAGCGTTCCTTGATTGATTTCCTTCTACGCTGTTGCTCTTCACAATTTCTCTTTTGCTTTCTTGTTTGTCCAATAAAATTCGTACTCACTTTTCTTCCTTAAATCAACTGACAGTCAGTTATTTTAGGCTATTTATAACTGACTGTCAGCCAGTTTAAGAGCTAAAAATAGCTAAATATTCACTTCTGTAAAGGAAACCTCGCAAAGGGTAATTCCGCCTTTTGGTAATAAATGAGGTTTTTATGAAACTAATCAAACTAAGCCAAGTAATGGCAAAAACAACGTTATCCAAATCAACTATATACCGACTAATCAAAACATCTGATTTTCCACTACCAAAGAAATTGTCATTGAGAGCTGTTGCGTGGTTAGAAACGGAAATTGATGAATGGATTGTAAATAGAGGATGTGCATGTAATTCAAGTTCCAATCACTCTATTAGCACGTTACAAGCATATTTATTAAATAATACAACAACTCAATAGGAAATTAGCTATGAAAAATACCATTCTTGTAAACAGAAATGCTATTTATAGAAAGAATAACTTTATCTGTGTAGGTACTTTCAAAAAATACCCTATTTATATGGGAATTGATAAGCTATCTTTTGTATCAAAAATAATACCAGCTGAAGAATTCTGGGGTGTATACAAAAAATTTGATAAGTTAAAGCAGGTTAGATCTGGAAAATATGAGATATGTAGTATAAAAGTTAAACATTACCGCTGTGGTATAAAAATTACTTCGATGAAAAATCCTGATTTTTATCTGCTATTATCTTACGATTTCCCAAGAAAACTTAATGAGCCTAGAGTTAGATTTGAGTTATCTCCACAATATGCAAAAAATAGAGACATACCTAATGTGATCAAATGGCTGAAGAAACATATTGGGGTAGAGGTTATTGATATGCTGTTACAAACTAGTAGAGTAACTCGAATCGATCTTACCCTTGATGTACACAGCAAGCGATTTCTAAGAAATTATTACTTCTCTATTCCTAATGCTAGAACAGGGCGGAATTTCTTAGGTAACGAAGATGATTGTAAGAACAATTATGCTATTGGTTCTCAACGTTCTAGTTCTTACCTTTTAGTATATGAGAAACTAAAATTTCAAGAAGTTGAAGATGTTTACCAAAATAACCTTATAGTTAAGAGAGAACATATTAAGCGGAGCATTACTCGCTTAGAATTAAGAATAAAACCGCCATATCAACAACCACTTTTTCTATCGGAGGTTTCAATGCTAGAAAACCCATTCAGTAGAATTCTCATTTATAGAAGAAATAAAATCGCCTCTCAATTTAAGGATTTCCTTCCTTATATAAAAGAGGAGAAAAGTATTCCTCTAGCGGTTAAATCGTATCTACAAGCTAAAGTAGATGATGATACAAAGGTGAATAGAAACTTAAGACTAAAAACGAATAGATGTCTTGAAAAGTGTAAAAGTAAGTTTATACTCAACATTGATTGGTCAAAATACCCAGATATCATAGACAATTCTATTGGGTATTTCACTCAAACATCTCTGAGATAATTTGCCCCCTAAGCTATAAAAGCTACATAAGTGTAGGTTATTATGTAGCTTTTCATTTCCAAAACGCGCGAACCCTTGCAAATAAACAAACATAGCCTTATGCATCAGGCGTATGCTGCTCGAAATTATCTTGTAAATTCATGACGTTATCCAGTTTAGGTATTTAATTTTTTTGTCTAGCAAGTAGTAGTTTTACGATAGAAGTAATGTGTTATTTTGAGCTGATTTTAATTTTCTACATCCACACTCAGTACTTCATCTTCTGTTTTTAATAGTGTATAGACATCTTTTAGCATTTCATTATCAATATTGTAGCATCGGACTTGCAAGCGAACCTCGCCACTCGCTTGGTCTTTTACTGAGATATTTTCAATGCGGTAATCATGTTTCAATAATAAATCTGTTACTTTACTGATACCGTTAGCAGAACTCAGTTGAATAGCTAAACGAGTACGTTTTTTATAGGTTTTACGACGAACATAACGCTGCACAATCGGGCTGATACGGATAGCGATTAAAATCATTAAAGTGGCAATAATCGCATCAAAAATAAAGCCTGCACCTGTTGCCACACCGATAGCCGCTGCTGCCCAAATAATGGCAGCTGTGGTTAAGCCTGAAATCGCATCATTTTTCTTGTGCAAAATTACCCCTGCACCTAAGAAACCGATGCCACTGATTACTTGTGCGGCAAGTCGCATGGGGTCAGTTCGGATATTATCTGAAACTTGCGCATAATGTTCTGCGGCTTGAATGGAGACAATCGTCAGTACACAAGTCGTCACCGCAATAATGGCACAGGTTTTGACCCCAACCGGTTTGTGTTTAAGTTCACGTTCTAAGCCAATAATCCCACCAAGTACAAGGCCGAGAAGCATTTTCCCTAGGATAAGTAAATAAGCCGTCTGTTCAAGAGCGGTCGAAAAAAGAGAAGAATTTTCCATGTTAATAATGAATATGAGTAAATTAAAAAAACGGGCGTTATTCTACCTGAAAAAAGGACTTTAATGGGCAAATTTACAATCTATTTACCTTTAATTTATCGCCTTTCGCCTTGAAATTGAGTAAAATCCGAAGTTTTGAAAGATGATGATAGCTGAGAATAAATTTATGCAAAAATCAACGCCAAATATTGGCTTTGTAAGTTTAGGTTGTCCTAAAAATTTAGTAGATTCTGAACGAATTCTGACCGAATTACGTACAGATGGATATAACATTGTACCAAGTTACGAAAATGTGGACTTGGTCATTGTAAATACCTGTGGATTTATTGATAGTGCCGTGCAGGAATCCCTAGAAGCCATTGGAGAGGCGTTGGAAGAAAACGGACGCGTGATTGTGACCGGCTGTTTAGGGGCGAAAGAAGATCAAATTCGCCAAGTTCACCCGAAAGTATTGGAAGTGAGCGGTCCACACAGTTATGAAACGGTAATGGCTCAAGTACACAAGTATGTACCAAAGCCAGAGCATAATCCTTACACCAGTCTTGTTCCAAAACAAGGGGTGAAATTAACACCAAAACACTATGCTTATTTGAAAATCTCAGAAGGCTGTGATCATCGTTGTACATTCTGTATAATCCCTTCATTGCGTGGGGATTTAGAAAGCCGTTCTATTACTCAAGTATTGGATGAAGCAAAACGTCTTGCTGATGCGGGTGTGAAAGAGTTATTAGTCGTTTCACAAGATACCTCTGCTTATGCGATGGATACACAACGCAAAGAAGGTGGTGTGAAAACCGCTTTCTGGAATGGTATGCCAATTAAAAATGACTTAATGACCTTGTGTAAACAGCTTGGCAAATTAGGCATTTGGGTGCGTTTACATTACGTTTATCCTTATCCTCACGTGGATGATTTAATTCCATTAATGGCGGAAGGTTTATTGTTGCCTTATTTGGATATTCCATTACAACATGCGAGTCCAAAAATCTTAAAAGCGATGAAAAGACCAGGAAAAATTGACCGCACTTTAGAGCGTATTAAGCAATGGCGTGAGATTTGTCCAGATTTAACCCTACGCTCAACTTTCATTGTTGGCTTCCCGGGTGAAACAGAAGAAGACTTCCAAATGTTATTGGATTTCTTAAAAGAAGCACAACTTGATCGCGTGGGCTGTTTCAAATTTAGCCCAGTGGAAGGCGCACCGGCTACCGAAATGGCAGACCAAGTGCCTGAAGATATAAAAGAAGAACGTTTCCACCGCTTTATGCAGTTACAACAAGAAATTTCGGCTGAACGATTAAAACAAAAAATTGGCCAAACGCTTGATGTAATCGTGGACGAAATTGATGACGAAGGTATCATTGGTCGTACAAAAGCTGATGCACCAGAAGTTGATGGCTTAGTTTATATTGAAAATCTAAGTGGTACGCCTGTAAAAGTAGGTGAATTTATTAAAGTAACTATTACTCATTCAGATGAATATGATCTGTGGGGAACTTGCTAATTATTAATCTTATTTTATCAAAGGAATTTAAATAATGTCAGAAGTACAAAATCAACCGAGTGTTATTCGTTTTGAACAAGAAGTTGCTGCAAAAAATTATGAAGAAGCTTGTGTGGCATTGTTAGATATTTTAGGGAAAATTGATAACAATTTTGGTGGAATAGAGGGTATTGAAATTGATTATCCACATCAATTAAATGATGAATTAGGACAAGATAAAATCAAGTTCTTATGTACTCGTATTGCGGTCGCAATAAGTCAATTATTCTCTGATCCTAAATTAGATATTTCAGAAGACGGAGCTCTGCGCTTTTTTACTTTCCAGCGTTGGATTAGTATGATTTTTGCGTCATCGCCATTTTTAAATGCGGATCATGTTTTACAAACCTATAATCGAAATCCAGATAAAGCTAATTTATCCGATTTTCATTTAGATAATACAAGATCATCGTTAATTAAATTTTGTATTTTGTATTTGCCAGAGTCTAATGTAAATGTCAATTTGGATGCTTTGTGGAATTTAGATCCAGGGTTATGTGCATCGCTTTGTTTTGCACTGCAATCACCACGTTTTATTGGTACGGAACAAGCATTTTCTAAACGTAATACTCTTTTACAGTGGTTTCCGGATAAATTGGCAACACTTGAACATTTAAACAAATTGCCAAGTGCTATTTCACATGATGTGTATATGCATTGTAGCTATGATGTTTCAGAAAATAAACATTGGATAAAAAAAGCGTTAAATCAAGTTATTCGTCGTCATTTATTACTTGAAGGATGGACTGATCGTGATGTAGCTAAGCTAGGTGAATATAATGGCAAACCAGTTATGGTGGTATTGTTAGAGCATTTCCATTCATCTCATTCTATTTATCGAACACATTCAACTTCATTAATTGCAGCTCGTGATCATTTTCACTTAATTGGAGTAGGTAGCGATGCAGTGGATGATGCAGGTAGAACCGTATTTGATGAATTCTATTTGTTAGATGGAAGTTCTATTTTTGACAAATTAAATAAATTAAAATCTATTTGTGAGAAAAATGGCGCAGCTGTTCTTTATATGCCAAGTATAGGTATGGATTTAACCACTATCTTTGCAAGTAATACCCGTCTTGCACCGGTTCAGGTGATTGCTTTAGGCCATCCAGCTACGACACATTCTGATTTTATTGAATATGTGATTGTAGAGGATGATTATGTTGGTTCTGAAAAATGTTTTAGCGAACAGTTATTACGTTTACCAAAAGATGCCTTACCTTATGTGCCTTCAGCGCTTGCTCCACAAAGCGTAGAATATCATTTACGTGAAAATCCGGAAGTGGTAAACATTGGTGTGGCTTCCACTACAATGAAACTTAATCCATATTTCTTATCAGCATTAAGAGCTATTCGTGATCGTGCTAATGTGAAGGTGCATTTTCATTTTGCATTAGGCCAATCTATGGGTGTAACTCATCCTTATATAGAGCGTTTTATTAAATCTTACTTAGGCAGCGATGCAACAGCTCATCCACATGCACCTTATGATCAATATCTTCGTATTTTGCATAACTGCGATATGATGGTAAATCCATTCCCATTCGGTAACACGAATGGCATTATTGATATGGTGACATTAGGTTTAGTGGGCGTATGTAAAACGGGTGCAGAAGTCCACGAGCATATCGATGAAGGCTTATTCAAACGTTTAGGTTTACCGGAATGGTTAATTGCAAATACGGTAGATGAATATATTGAACGGGCAATTCGTTTAGCAGAAAACCATCAAGAACGTTTAGAACTTCGCCGTCATATCATTGAAAATAACGGCTTACAAACCTTATTTACAGGTGATCCAAGCCCAATGGGTAAAGTATTACTTGAAAAATTTGAGGAATGGAAAACGGCAAATTTAGCTGAAAAGCCAAAGAAAAAATCAACTAAATCCGCAACGACAAAAGAGAAGGCAACAAAGTCTACCACAACAAAGAAAAGTGCGGTCAAATCTGAAGGTAAATCTGAGCCGAAAAAAACGGTAAAGAAAACCACGAAAAAAGCAGATAAATAATCAATAAATCCCCGAAAGGGGATTTTTTATTGAGAAAAATTAAACAAAGCCTCATTTTTTCTAAAAAAACTTGATTTTGTGGCGTAAAGCCTGTAATTAATAGACCTATTCAACACAACATAGAATAAGGAAAAACTCATGAAAAACGTCGGTTTTATCGGTTGGCGCGGAATGGTCGGTTCCGTATTAATGGATCGTATGGTGCAAGAGCAAGATTTTGCCAATATTAATCCAGTTTTCTTCACCACTTCTCAAGCAGGTCAGAAAGCCCCTGTGTTTGCAGGAAAAGAGGCAGGTGAGCTTAAAAATGCATTCGACATTGATGAACTCAAAAAATTAGACATTATCGTGACCTGCCAAGGTGGCGACTACACCAATGAAGTCTATCCAAAATTAAAAGCAACAGGTTGGGATGGTTATTGGGTTGATGCCGCTTCTGCGCTACGTATGAAAGATGATGCAATTATCGTGCTTGATCCGGTAAACCAACACGTGATTTCTGAAGGTTTGAAAAAAGGCATTAAAACTTTCGTGGGTGGTAACTGTACCGTGAGCTTAATGTTAATGGCTATCGGTGGTTTATTTGAAAAAGATTTAGTGGAATGGGTATCTGTCGCAACTTACCAAGCGGCTTCAGGTGCGGGCGCAAAAAATATGCGTGAATTGATTTCACAAATGGGCTTATTAGAACAAGCGGTTTCAAGCGAATTAAAAGACCCAGCTTCGTCAATTTTAGATATTGAACGTAAAGTGACAGCAGAAATGCGTTCTGATAGCTTCCCAACGGATAACTTCGGTGCAGCATTAGGGGGCAGCTTAATTCCTTGGATTGACAAACTTCTTCCAGAAACCGGACAAACTAAAGAAGAATGGAAAGGTTATGCAGAAACTAACAAAATCTTAGGTTTAAGCGACAATCCAATTCCTGTTGATGGTTTATGTGTACGTATCGGTGCATTACGTTGCCACAGCCAAGCGTTCACCATCAAACTGAAAAAAGACTTACCATTAGAAGAAATCGAACAAATTTTAGCGTCTCACAATGAATGGGTTAAAGTGATTCCAAATGACAAAGAAACCACATTACGTGAATTAACCCCAGCTAAAGTAACAGGTACATTAAGCGTACCGGTTGGTCGTTTACGTAAATTGGCAATGGGTCCGGAATACTTAGCGGCATTCACTGTAGGTGACCAATTATTATGGGGTGCTGCAGAGCCAGTTCGCCGTATCTTAAAACAATTGGTAGCATAAGTTTTACTTTCTCACTACAAAGGGCGTATTTACTACGCCCTTTTCATTGGAAAATTATGATCAGAGAACCTCATTTTCATCAATTTGCTCTTGCTGAGTTATTGCCTTTTTTTGAGCAATTTCCGACGCAATATCTTTCTGGCGAACGAAATATCAAATTGGCTTATCGTCATTTGGTTCAGCCTGAAAGTGCGGTCAGAAAATTGATGATTTTGGTGAATGGTCGAGCAGAAAATATGCTGAAATGGACTGAGTTGGCTTATGACTTTTATCAACAAGGTTATGATGTTTTGCTTTTCGATCATCGAGGACAAGGCTATTCACAGCGTATTATTCCTCAAAAAGGGCATTTAGATGAGTTTCGTTTTTATACCGATGATATGGCAAAAATCATTGAAAAAACGACCGCACTTTATGCTTATCAAGCCCAATATATTCTCGCGCACTCCCTTGGCGCTTTGATTTCCACCTATTATCTAGCCAATTACGATCATCATATTAAAAAAGCAGTGCTTTCTTCGCCTTTCTTTGGGGTTCCCATGAAACATCCGTTACGGGATGAAGTCATCATTGCAACGATGATGGCGTTTGGTCAAGGTCATCGCTATGTTTTTGGTAAAGGACATTATAAACCGGCAGACTTAAATCTTAATGAACTCAGTCATTGTAAAACGCGAATGAAATGGATGAACCGAATTAATCGAAAACGTGCTGCTATTCACTTAGGTGGCCCGACTTTCCGTTGGGTACATTTGTGTTTAAATGCAATTAAAGCGCTCCCTAAAATCATTCCAAGAGTGGAAACACCTGTGCTTATCCTACAAGCGGAAAAGGAAAAAATTGTGGATAACAAAAATCTTGAAAAATTGACCGCACTTTTTCCGCATGCAGAATCCATGCTTGTACCTCAAGCAAAACATGAAATCCTTTTTGAAAAGGATAACGTGAGAAAAGCGGTGCTTGAACGCGTGAATCAATTTTTTCATTCTTAAACCTCCCTAATTAGATTGAACATAAAACATTATATATTGATTTATATAATGTTTTTTTATTTCTATTTCATAAGTGTTTAGCCTTTTGTTGAGCAAGATCATAGTTTATTTCTCACTATATCCCTACAATCCATAATACTTATTTATGGTTATTTTTGTTATTTGTATAGTTGGAGTGTCTATGTCAAAAATGAAGAAAATCGTGACCGCACTTTGCTTGGCTGGTGTCGGCGCTGTGGCATTGTGGGGAACACAGTGGGTTATGCATAAAACCAGTACACCGGAGTTTTGTGTAAGTTGTCATTCAATGAGCTATCCAAAAGAAGAATGGGAAGGTTCTAGCCACTTTGCTAATGCAAAAGGTGTGCGAGCACAATGTTCAGACTGCCATATTCCAAAAGAAGGTTGGCATTATGTTAAAGCTAAATTTATTGCTCTAAAAGATTTGTGGTATGAAGCACAAGGCAAGATTGAGAATAAAGAAAAATATGAAGCCCACCGTGCAGAGCTTGCTCAAATGGTATGGAATGATATGAAAGCCAACGATTCTGAAACTTGTCGCAGCTGCCATAGTTTTGATGCAATGGAGCTTTCAAAACAAACTAAATTAGCAAAACAAACCCATACAGATGCTCAAACAAATGGCCAAACCTGTATTGATTGTCATAAGGGCATTGTTCACTTCCTTCCTGAAGTTCATGGCGATCAAAATGCGCAAAAATCCTCTGCTTTACAAGGTGGTACTCTCTCTGATGGTTCAGCTATTTTTGCCACTGAAATGGTGAAAGCGACTAATGATAAAGGAAATGAGGTTCGCCTCATGCCTTATGCAGAATTAATGCAATGGAAAGTAAATGGCGATCAAGTTCAAGGCACCTTACATGGTTGGCAACAAGTGGGAGCTGAAGCGGTTGTTTATCAAGAATTAGGCAAACGTATTACGCTTGCTTTATTGGATGAAGATGCGCGTAACCATGTTCAAGTCGTAAAAACTGTACATGATGCAGTAACGGATTCTGACTGGAAAGAAATCAATGCTGCGGTGAATGTCGCAAAAGAAAAAATGACGTCAGATCTGACCGCACTTAATCAATACGGTAGTCAGTTAAATCAAACTCAATGTAGTGGTTGTCACGCGGCAATTAGTGCAGATCATTACACCGCTAACCAATGGATTGGTGTAGTGAATTCCATGAAAGACCGTACATCAATGAACAAAGATGAAGTACGTGCGTTAACTATTTATCTACAACGCAATGCCAAAGATATGGCAAAACAATAATGAATTAACTATCTAAAACGAGGCTGAAATGAAAAAGAATAACGTAAACGAACAACGTCGTGATTTTCTGAAAAAAACATCTTTAGGCGTGGCAGGTAGTGCCCTTTCTGGTGGTATGGTAGGCGTTGTATCAAAAAGTGCGGTCGCAAAAGAAGCTGAAATGAAAACCGTGGTTACCGCGGCTCACTGGGGGCCGCTTGGTGTGGTTGTGAAAGATGGGAAGGTTGTGAAATCTGGTCCTGCTATTGAGCCCGCGGTACCGAACGAATTACAAACAGTTGTGGCTGATCAGCTCTACAGCGAAACTCGCGTGAAATATCCAATGGTGCGTAAAGGTTTTTTAGCTAACCCAGGAAAAAGCGATACTACAATGCGTGGTCGTGATGAATGGGTGCGTGTTTCTTGGGATGAGGCGTTAGATTTAGTACACAATCAACTTAAACGTGTACGTGACGAACATGGACCAACAGGTATTTTTGCAGGTTCTTATGGTTGGTTTAGCTGTGGTTCATTACATGCTTCTCGTACGTTATTACAACGCTATATGAATGCTACTGGTGGTTTTGTGGGCCACAAAGGGGACTACTCTACGGGTGCTGCGCAAGTGATCATGCCGCATGTGCTTGGTACTATAGAAGTCTATGAACAACAAACCAGCTGGGAATCTGTATTAGAAAACAGCGATATCATTGTGCTTTGGTCTGCAAACCCACTCACAACCATGCGTATTGCTTGGATGTCCACCGACCAAAAAGGGATTGAATATTTCAAAAAATTCCAAGCGAGTGGAAAACGCATTATTTGTATCGACCCACAAAAAAGCGAAACTTGCCAAATGCTGAATGCAGAATGGATTCCGGTGAATACCGCAACGGATGTGCCATTAATGCTTGGTATTGCGCATACTTTAGTTGAACAAGGCAAGCACGATAAAGATTTCTTGAAAAAATACACATCGGGTTACGCTAAATTCGAGGAATATTTATTAGGTAAAACCGATGGCCAACCAAAAACAGCAGAATGGGCGGCAAAAATTTGTGGTGTACCGGCAGAAACAATCAAACAGCTTGCAGCGGATTTCTCCAGCAAACGTACCATGTTAATGGGTGGTTGGGGTATGCAACGCCAACGTCATGGTGAACAAACTCACTGGATGTTAGTAACCCTTGCATCTATGTTAGGACAAATTGGCTTGCCAGGTGGTGGTTTCGGTTTAAGTTATCACTATTCAAATGGTGGGGTGCCAACGGCGACAGGTGGTATTATCGGCTCCATTACCGCAAGTCCATCAGGCAAAGCAGGTGCAAAAACATGGTTGGATGATACGTCTAAATCCGCTTTCCCATTGGCGCGCATTTCAGATGTGTTGCTCAATCCAGGCAAAAAAATTCACTATAACGGTACTGAAATTACTTACCCAGACATCAAAGCGGTATATTGGGCAGGCGGTAATCCATTTGTTCACCATCAAGATACCAATACCTTAGTGAAGGCTTTCCAACAGCCGGAAGTGGTGATTGTGAATGAGGTAAACTGGACGCCAACTGCGCGCATGGCAGATATTGTCTTGCCGGCAACCACCAGTTATGAACGTAATGACTTAACCATGGCTGGTGATTACTCCATGATGAGCATTTACCCGATGAAACAAGTGGTTTCTCCACAATTTGAAGCGAAAAATGACTACGATATTTTCGTTGAACTCGCAAAACGAGCAGGTGTGGAAGAACAATACACTGAAGGTAAAACAGAAATGGAATGGCTGGAAGAATTCTACAATGCAGCTTTTACTGCCGCACGTGCAAACCGTGTTGCAATGCCACGTTTTGATAAATTCTGGGCAGAAAATAAACCATTAAGTTTTGAAGCAGGTGAAACCGCGAAAAAATGGGTGCGTTATGGCGAGTTCCGTGAAGATCCATTACTCAATCCTCTTGGCACGCCGTCAGGCAAAATTGAGATTTTCTCTGATGTTATCGAGAAAATGCATTATAACGACTGTAAAGGTCATCCAAGCTGGATGGAACCAGAAGAGTTTGCGGGCAATGTGACGGAAGAATATCCGTTAGCTTTAGTGACACCACATCCTTACTATCGTTTACACAGCCAATTGGCGCATACTTCATTACGTCAAAAATATGCGGTAAATGATCGTGAGCCAGTGATGATTCACCCTGAAGATGCGGCTGCTCGTGGTATTAAAGATGGTGATATTGTTCGCATTCATAGCAAACGAGGCCAAGTACTTGCGGGTGCGGTTGTCACAGAAAATATCATCAAAGGTACTGTCGCCCTCCATGAAGGTGCATGGTACGACCCAATGGACTTAGGTGAAAGTGAAAAACCATTGTGTAAAAATGGTTGCCCGAACGTATTAACTCGCGATGAAGGCACATCAAAACTTGCACAAGGTAACTCACCGAATACCTGTATTGTTCAGGTTGAAAAATTTACTGGTAATGCACCTGAAGTAACGGTATTCAAACAACCGAAACAAGCTGCATAAAATTAATAAAAAAACGACCGCACTTTAAAAGTGCGGTTATTTTTTATTTATATCAAAATTTTACTCAATTTTATTAAAAAACTCGCTTAAATCTTTACTCATACTAAATAAGTGGTATCTTTATATCCGCTTATTTAATCGATTGCGTCACGGTCGTTATACGTGATGAATTATTTTTTTGTTCATTTATCTAGGAGTTATCCTATGGAGAGTAAAATTCCAGCAGTAGAAGTCAAACTTGGCTTTAAATGGCAGGGGCTGCTGATTGCCATCATCGTTGGTTTAGGGATTTGGTTAATCCCGACACCAGAAGGTTTATCCGCTAAAGCATGGGGAATGCTAGCGCTGTTTGTGGCAACCATTGTGGCTATTATCGCTAAAGCCATGCCTATGGGTGCTGCAACCTTGGTGGCATTGGTGATCAGCGGATTAACTGGGCTTACACCAATTTCGCCAAAACAAGGTGATGTTGGTATGTTATCCGGTTTTGCGAACGGCACAATTTGGTTGATTGCTATTGCCATGTTTTTATCTCGCGCGGTGATTAAAACCGGTTTAGGTAAACGTATCGCGCTGTACTTCGTTGGTCGTTTTGGTAAAAAAATGATGGGCGTGGCTTATGGTATGGCGTTGGCTGATGTTGTTATCGGTCCGGGGATTCCTTCGGCTTCTGCGCGTGGGGGTGGTATTATGTACCCAATTATGCAATCTATTGCTGATGCGTATGAGTCCAAACCGGGTCCAACCGCTCGTCGTGCGGGTGCATTCTTAGCGATTGCTGTCTCTCAAATCGATACCATTATTTGTACCATGTTCTTAACTGCGATGGCGGGTAACCCGTTAATTGCAGAACTTGCGAAAAGCCAAGGTGTAGAAATCACTTGGATGACATGGTTCTTAGGGGCAATCGTGCCGGGTATTGTGAGCTTAATTGTCTTACCTTATTTCGTGTATTTAATTTATCCGCCAGAATTAAAAGATACGCCTAAAATGGCAGAAATGGCACGTGAAGAATTAAAAAGCATGGGTCCAATGAGCAAAGCAGAATGGATTCTTGCTCTAGACTTTATCCTTCTCTTATTCCTTTGGACGGTAGGTGATTTAGTCTTCCATATTCCTGCAACAATTTCAGCGTTTATCGGTTTAGTTATTTTATTATTAACCAATATTATGAGCTGGAAAAATATCGTGGCAGAAACCACCGCATGGGATACGATGTTCTGGTTTGCGGTATTGGTCATGATGGCGAATGCACTTAATAAATACGGTGCAATCACTTGGATTTCCACCCACATTTCTTCATCTGTGGGCGGTTTCAGCTGGCCAGTTGCCTTTACTATTTTGGTGTTAGTGTATTTCTATACCCGCTATTTCTTTGCTTCAGCCATGGCACATATTTCCGCAATGTATCTAGCCTTCTTGGCAGCGGCTATCGCTGTGGGTACACCACCAATCATTGCTGCAATTGGTTTAGGTTACACCTCAACATTATCCATGAGTTTAACACAATACGCAGGTGGTCCTGGCCCAGCATTATACGGTTCAGGTTATAACTCAACCGGTCAATGGTGGGGCGTGAGCTTTATTGTTTCCATCCTTTCATTAGTGATTTGGTTTGGTGTGGGTGGATTATGGATGAAACTACTAGGCTGGTGGTAATCTCTATTAATTCATAAAATCCCTAAAAAAACGACCGCACTTTGATTTGTATCTTAAAAGTGCGGTCATTTTTATCTGTATTTTGGCTTAATCATCATCCCAGTCGTCATCCCAATCACGGTGTTTTCTGTGGTGATGATGGTGTCTTTTATGTTTTTTATAATGGCGATATTCCCTATCATCGTAGTCTCGGTCTTTATTTACTTGGCTACCGATTACGCCACCTAATGCTGCTCCGCCTAGAGTTGTGGCAATATCACCACCTAATAAACCACCGGCTACGCCACCGATTGCTGCACCTGTTGCAGTATGACGTTGTTGTCTGTCCATTTCACAAGCGGTTAAGCTTCCTGCTAATGCAACAATCACTAACCCTTTCATCAATTTAGATTTCATAAATCTACTCCTTCATTTTTGTCGGGATTGCTTGCCAAAGCACTTATGCAATCCGGCGTGTAAAAGCATTCCTTTTACGATTGCTTTGACTATTTGGAAAATTAGTTAGTTCAAATGGCTTGTTCAATTGGTTTAAGAATGAGCAATTTTTGGTATGATTGTTGAGAGGTTTAATATGTGATTAAATCAGGTATCTTGCAGGAAGTGTTGTGTTATTGTAACAATAAAGTGCGGTTAAAAATACGCTGATTTTTAACCGCACTTTTTGTTGATATAAGACTATAAAGAAGGGATTAAAGATTATTGCTTTTATCTAAATAAGATTTATTTTTTAATAATTTTCCATCTTTACTAAAAAGCAATTCGATATAAAAGTCACGTCTATTACCCAAGTAACCTTCACCTTTTTTATAGTGTGCAAACAGTTTATTCTCTTTTTCTAAAATTTCAAATTGGTCCGAAATTAAATCACTAATTTCTTTCTTATCCATTCCTGAATGAAGATATTTGGAGACAATATGACTAACATCCGCACGTTGACTTGCAATATCGGTAATACGAGTTTCAAACACTTCCTTTAACATTAAGTTTAAATTTATTGCACGAGTTTTTTCAGTTGAAATTGATGACTTAACCCCAGATTGATTCTGATGGTTACTCGCTTCGCAACTGATTGAAACAAAGGAAAGTAGAGCAAGGGATATTGTGAGTAATTTTTTCATGTTAAGTACCTTTTATCTTTCTTGGGTTTTAGTTTTCAGTATCTTCTAAAATTTGATATTCAAGGGTCAATGAATCCATTCCTTTTTTAGGCGAAATAACAATATGATAAATGTGTTTTGCTCGACCACTTCCTGAACTATGCCCAGTTAGTTTCGTTCTAATGGATCCGGTATACTCGCAAATTTCTTTCCTAGCCTCACAAGTCATGCCCATTTGGGATACTGCCTTTTTGATGCTATCTGCACGATTATCACCATTTAAATGAGGATAAATCAATTTGATTAGCGCTTCTCTTTCAGGCTCATTAGGAAAATTTTTAGTAATATATTCTTTAATTTCCCCTTGAGGTAAATTATCGTAATTAACGGTCATTTTAGGAAAACCTAAATCACAAGCTGTTAAAAGAAGCGATAACCCTAGAATAATGATGCCTTTTCGCATATTAAAATACCTTTGATTTTTACTAACTCAAGGCATTATAGCAATGTAAATTTATTTTGCATTAATTAATTATATTAAAACTTTATTATTGTTTTGTTTGTTTTTATATTTATATTTTTAAAATTTATTTTTAAACACTTATGTATAAAAAATTATTATAATTCATTTTTATTTAGGCTGTATTATTTATGGATTATTACCACCAATATTATTAATTCTTATATCTAATAAAATAAGAGCTAGATAGTATAGAGGCTGGTTGTGTGCTATTTGAATAGCATACAAATTAAAGTATCTGGACAAAAAGTGCGATCAGTTTTTAAATAGTTTTGAAACTTTAATAAAGTCAATATGTCGTTATCTTAACCACATAAATTTTAATGGCTTTTTTGAGAAAAATTTGATATCCTACAGGTCTATATTTATCAATAGCTTAACTCTAATCGACATAATAGATGAAAAATTTATTGCTCTCTTTTTTTTCCAGTTTATTACTTATTTCCCCTTTTGTTTTTGCCAATCCCCCTTCTACAAATACAAATGTATAAAAACAAATTGATGCCCAACAACAAAAGCAACAAGCGGAACAAGAGGCTGCTATTTTGGCCCAGCAAACGCAATCAGCGAATGTACGTTTAGAGGCAGAAAAAGAATCGTCCCATAGCTTTCCACAAAATGAAGCACAATGTTTCCCCATCAATCAATTAGCACTCACTGACTATCAAGCTGAAGAATCTACTTCATCAACAACTCCGCCTAAACTTGCTCAACCTAGCCAATTTTCTTGGGCATTAAAATCAGTTTATGCTGAACGTGATTTTGCGCTACCAGCTTGTATTGGCTCGGAGGGGATTAACGTCTTACTTCGTCGAGTTCAAAATCGTTTGATTGATGCAGGTTATGTAACAACACGTGTTGTGGTTGAACCGCAAGATTTGCGTTCAGGCATGTTAGTTTTAACAGTGATACCAGGTAAAGTGGGTCGCATTCAATTACAAGACCAAAGTGCTATTCCATTCGCGACACGCGGTACGCTGTGGTTTGCTATGCCAATGTCGCAAGGAGACATGTTAAATGTACGCAATATTGAGCAAGGATTAGAAAACTTAAAACGTGTACCAAGTGCTGATGCTAATATGGAGCTTGTACCAAGTGAAAATGTAGGAGAAACCGATATAGTGATTTCCTATAAGCAGACTTTACCTTTTCATTTAACTTTAGGTGTAGATGATTCAGGCAGTAAAGCAACAGGTCGTTTACAGGGCTCAGCAACATTTTCTTGGGATAATGTGTTAACACTGAATGATATGTTCTATATCAGTGGTACGCGTAGCTTTAAGCGTAATAGTGATGATGCAGAAGGTGATTATGGCAGTAAAAATGTAACACTCTATTATTCTATTCCTTGGAGAAACTACCTTTTAACTCTTTCAGGCTCTAAATATTCTTATCATCAAACAGTCGCAGGGGCTTTTGAGTCTTATGTCTATTCTGGCGAAAGCCAACAAATGAAAGCGAATTTAAGTCGCTTACTCTCTCGTGGTAGTCAACATAAAACGTATATCAATGGTGCGTTATGGACGAAAAAATCTCATAACTATATTGATGATACAGAAGTTGAAGTACAACGTCGTCGAACAGCAGGTTGGGAAGTGGGGATTAATCATACTCACTACATCAGCGACCTTGTTTTGCAGATTTTTGCTGGTTACAAGCGTGGCACAGGCGGTAATAAAGCGCTACCTGCACCAGAAGAAGCGTTTGGTGAAGGGACTTCACGCATGCAAATTATTACAGCAGGACTTGATTTAACGTATCCATTTACGATGGGTAATCAACCATTTCGTTTCAATACTAGTTGGAATGGTCAATGGAATCGCACACCTTTAACTCAACAAGATAAATTTAGTATTGGTGGGCGTTATACCGTACGAGGATTTGATGGTGAGCTTTCGCTTTCGGGTGAAAAAGGTTGGTTATGGCGTAATGAACTTGGTTGGGATATTGCCAATAAAGGGCATGAGCTTTATTTAGGTATAGACCAAGGTAAAGTACATTCTCGTCAAGATGAGCTTCAAGTAGGAAGTAGCCTAATTGGTGGGGTGATTGGTCTTAGAGGCAAATTATGGGGAATTAACTATGATTATTTCGTAGGTAAACCGATTAAAAAGCCAGAAGGATTTAGAACCAGTCATGTGACGACCGGGTTTAATGTAAGTTACCGTTTTTAATACGTATTTATCAGATTAATTGAAATTAGACAGAATTTAAAATTTAAAGGAAATTGAGAACATGAATAAACGTCATTACAAAGTTATTTTTAGCCGTGTATTAAATCAACTTGTTGTGGTATCTGAACTTGTTAAATCACAAGGTAAAGCACAAAGTGAGAATATGAGTTCAGTACAAGCAAAAACAGGGTTGTTTTCAACCGCACTCTCACTCAATCCAATTCATTTTAGCTTGATGTTGGCATTAGGCTTTGTGTTCCTTTCACCTTCAGTTCAAGCAGAAGATATGGCTATCCGTGCGGATAAATCAGCACCAGGTAATCAACAGCCGACAGTATTACAAACAGGTAATGGCATCCCACAAGTTAATATTCAAGCACCAAGTCAGGCTGGAGTATCGCGTAACCAATATTCTCAATTTGATGTGGCAGAGAAAGGGGCTGTATTAAACAATGCTCGTAAAGCCTATCAAACTCAGATGGCAGGCTGGGTGCAGGGTAACCCGAATCTTGCTCGTGGTGAAGCGAAAGTGATTTTGAATGAAGTTAACTCAGCGAATCCAAGCCGTTTAAAAGGCTATGTAGAAGTAGCGGGTAAAAAAGCAGATGTGGTGATTGCCAACCCTAGTGGTATCCAATGTGATGGCTGTGGTGTGATTAATGCGGGACGCACCACGCTGACAACTGGTAAAGCAGAAGTAGAAAATGGTGAGCTGAAAGGCTATCGCGTAAAAGGCGGCAAAGTGACTGTTGGCCAAAAAGGCATGGATAACAGCCAATCTGATTACACCGATATTATCGCGGAGAAAGCCGAAATCAAAGGTGGGGTTTGGTCGAAGAAAGGGATTAAAGTTACCACAGGTAAAAACAACATTGACCGCACTAATGATTCAGTTGTGTACGTGGGCGATAAGAACTCCGATAAAGCCGAGAGCACCTCAAATACCCAAGGCGAAAACCAAGGCTACAGTGTGGATGTGGGCCAATTAGGCGGGATGTATGCTGAGAAAATCCATTTAGTGGATAACGGTCAAGGTCTTGGTGTACGTAATGCAGGGCATATTGGTGCTGCTGCAGGTGATGTGAAGATTGATAGCCAAGGGAAAGTTGTCAATAGTGGTACTATCAGTTCGACACAACAAGCTGAGCTCAGAGCAAAGAAAACGATTGAAAATACCGGGAAAATTGAAACTAAGCAAGGTAATGTATCATTACGCTCTCAAGCTAATGTGGCACAACATGGTTCGATTGTTTCGCGTCAGGGTGGGATTTCAGTTCAAGCTAAGGATAATCTCACTCAAACAGGTGAAACTGTAGTGAAGGGTAATGTTACTTACCAAGCGAAGAATATTGAGGCTAGTAAAGGTGCGTTAATCGCTGCAGGTGTAACTGCTCAAGAAACTACAAAAGGTGAGACTCGTTCATTAGATAGTCAAAGTGCCCAAGGTGCTAGCATTATGCTCTCAGCTGAAAATTCTGTTTCATCTAAAGCTCAGCATCTAGCGAGTGGCCAAATTAATGCTAAAGCAGGTACCCTTGATTTATCTGAAAGTCAATCAACAGCTGATAGTATTGCTCTCCAATCTACTTACTCACCTTTAAATTTGAAGCAAGCAACATTATACAGTGAGGGGAATACTACATTAATCAGTCCAGACGCTATTCTAGCGGAGAATACTAACCTAAATGCAGGGCATTTTGTGATAGATACTGCACAACTTAATAATAAGAAGAGTAGCTGGATTCAACGTGGTAAAGAAGCCTTTTCACTGAATTTAAAAAAAGGGCTAGATAATACTCAAGGGAAAATCGCTGCTGAAGGGTTGATCTCTATTCAAAGTCCGTTAATTCAAAATAATCAAGGTGTGATTTGGTCAAATCAAGGTGTGAAACTTAACACAAATGCAGGACATATAGAGTCTCAATCTGGTTATTTATTTGGAAAAAATAGTCTTGATATTAGTACCTCAACATTAAATAACCAGAAAGGTGAAATGTTAGGTGGACAAGTTTTATTGACTGCGCAGCAAGTTAATAATGAAGATGGAAAACTGATTGCCGGAAATCGCGCAGATTTATCAGTTAATCAATTTAATAATCAGCGTGGTATTGTTTATAGCCAAGGCGAACTATCATTAAAAACAGAAAATTTACACAACCAAGATGGCATTATTTCATCTGTTTCTCGTGCGACATTGCTTGCAAATGATTTAAATAACCTTAAAGGAGTGATTCAGGGAGAGTCTGATTTAACGATTCAAACCCAAAATTTGAATAACACACAAGGTGATATTTCAGCGAAAACAGCAGCGATTTCTTCTGCTGCAATAAATAATGCACAAGGTGTCATTTCGTCTCAGGATTTAACATTATCTGGTACAAATTTAAATAACAAAGGTGGCATTGTTCAAAGTGTGAATTCAACATTAAATTTGACCACGATGGATAATGAGGCTGAAGGTGACAAAGGCTCTTTGGTTAGTGCAACAAATCGTTTAGTGTTAAATGTTACAAATGTAAATAATAAAAATACAAAAGCTAAGCAAGATACCCCTACTCAAGGTATTCAAACAGCTAATTTAGTAATGAATGCAGATCATGTTGAAAACCAATCTGGCGGCATTTATGTTGGAAAATCAGCAAATCTTACAATTAATCAATCTCTTGATAATCAAAAAGGTGAGATTTTATCAACTGGTCGAGTTGATATTGTAAATCCAGATTTGACCTTAGTTGTAAATAATGCACTAGGAACAATTGAATCAGTGATTGGCACAACATTGCAAGCTAAAACATTAGTTGATGAGGGTTCTATTATTACAAAAGGAGATTTGGGTATTGAGTTAAATGATAGCTTTACCCTAAATAAAGCCTTTGGTGTAGGCAATAATCTTACTTTTAAAACAAAAGGTGATTTTGTTAATAACTCCAACCTTGTGGTAGGTAATTCAGCATCAGTTGAAGGATCTACTATTCAAAATAATGCTAATGCAGAAATTTCTTCAATAAATACACGTATTCAAACTAATAAGTTAAATAACTTTGGCTTAATTGATGGCGATACCACAGTGATTAAAGCCAATGATGTAAATAACATTGGTACGGCACGTATTTATGGCGGGCACCTTGCAATTCAAGCAAACAATTTAAATAACCTTGAGAATGCTGACGGAACAGCGGCGACTATCGCTGCTCGCGAGAGACTTGATTTAGGTGTCGGTAATTTAGTAAATCGTAACCATTCACTTATTATGAGTTTAGGTAATATCTATATTGGTGGACAGTTAAATGAAAATAATCAAGCAACTGGTTATGCAAATAGCATTGATAACGGTAGTGCGACCATTGAAGCTTTAGGAAGTGGTTGGATTAAGACACATCATCTTTTAAACCAAGATTTACACTTAAAATTAGGTAAAAAAGTAGAAAAAGAACAGATTAATGAATATTCATTAGGAAGTGATTCACATCGTTATCGAGGTGGTGTTGACGGCTACTATAACCTGAATAATGGTAGTCGTAATCCAAATTCATATTTCCAATTAAACAATGGAACACGTATAGAAGGATTTGGTTGGAAAGAATGGCGCTATACGAGAACAACTACTACTTCAACAATAGAACATCAGGACCCAGCAAAAATATTAATTGGTGGAGAATTACACCTTTCAGGTGAAGATCTAAATAATAAACAAAGTCAAATTTTTGTAGGGCAAAAATTATTACTCGACGATAAGGTCTTTACTCAATCAACAAATGAACGTTTAAGTGGCGCAATTTCTAAATTAGATAATGATGATATACACGGTACGATTGATATCACTGATGAAGGTCAATTCGTTCAAGAATATAAAGTGAGACGTAAACGCGGTAGAAAGGGGCACCATCACTATCATAATTATAGTGATTTTACTGATGTTCATCCAACCCAAGATTTTAGTTTTGGTTTGAAATTATTGACAATTGCTGAACCTGTCGAAAAAACAGGGGCTACTGTTGATGGTAAATCTGATTTCCAAGGTGTTTCTGTAGCTGAAAAAACACCTTTAAACACAGATTTGAATGCGCATCGTGTAAATCTAGACTCGATAACTTCTGGTGTGGTTAAAAACAAAGATGATCTTGGTATTAAAACTCATTTACCTAATATTAGTTTACCGCAAGCAAGCCTTTATAAAATCAATCCAGCAGCATCTGGACAGTTTTTAGTTGAAACAGATCCGCGTTTTACACAGAGATCAAAATGGCTTAGCAGTGACTATATGTTTAAACAGATTCATAACGATCCGAAAAATATTCTGAAACGTTTAGGGGATGGTTTCTATGAACAACGTTTAGTTAATGAACAAATTAATCAACTTACTGGCAGACGTTTCCTTCATGGGTATTCGTCAGATTATGAACAGTATAAAGCCTTAATGGATAATGGTGCGCAATATGCAACGAAACTTAATTTAATTCCTGGTGTAGCATTGACGGCTGAGCAGATGAAACAGCTCACTTCAGACATGGTATGGATGGTGAAACGTGAAGTTACGTTAAAAGATGGTACGAAAACAGAAGTACTTGTACCACAGGTTTATATTGTCGGTCGTAATGCAGATATTGATAGCAGAGGAGCTGTGATTTCAGCAAATGACGTTATTATTGATACGCAAGGTGACGTAAAAAATAGTGGTGTGATTTCTGGACGTAATTTAACACATTTGAGTGCAAATAATATTGAAAACACTGGAGGTACACTTCAGGGACGAGATTTATATATGCTCGCAAAAAATCGCATTAATAATTTAGGTGGTGCATTAAATGCGACGAATAATCTTGTTGGTATTGCAAAAACTATTAATATTGAAAGCTCTCTTTCTGAAACGGCAGATAATGAGCGTTTTAAACATAAATCGATCAATAGAGTAGCTTCCATTAATGTAGGAGCTAAAAATAATCAAGGTCAAGTATCACTTCACGCTAAAGAGGATATGACTTTTAAGGGAGCGAAAGTTGATGTAAAAGGTCAAGCGAATTTCCACGCAAATAACAAGCTTTCTCTTGGTACAGTAGAAACTGAAAATAAGCAGCACTATATTAAAAACAGCAATAATTACTATAAACTTGAACAACGTAATGAAGTTGGTTCGGAGTTTAATATTGAAGGCGATGCTCGTTTTGTGGGTAAAAATTCTGTTGAAATGAGCGGAGTTTCTTCGGTAAGTAATGGCACAATGAGCGTGCTTTCAGAGGGAGATATTAATATTCGTGAAAGTCGCCAACAAGAAAGTTTGTCAGAGGCGACGAAATGGACTAAACGTGGTGTATTCCAATCAAAAGGAGAAACTCGTCGCCATAATCACAATTATGATATTGCTCAAGGTTCAACCTTGGATGCAGATAAAATTTATATTCATTCGAATAAAGGAAATGTGAATATTCAAGGTTCAAATGCTGTAGCTGAAAATGGATTAGTGATCAAGGCTAATAATATTGATATTCGTGAAGCAGAGAACCGAGTGTATTCTGATGATTATTACCAAAAGAAAAGATCGGGAGCGCTCACTGGTGGTGGGATTGGCATCACTTTTGGTAGTCAAAGACGAACTGCAGAAGATAATCAAACTAAGCTTTATGCACAAGGTAGCCAAGTAGGTAGCTTGAACGGCAATACTACGATGATTGCCGATAATAATTATAGACAAACAGCGAGTACGGTCAGTGCAGTAAAAGGTGACGTAAATATTCTGGCAAAAAAAGTTCAAATTAAAGCGGCAGATGATAAATACGAAACCAATAATAAACAAACTTTTCAACAAAAAGGTTTAAATATTGCGATTACTTCTCCTGTTCTTTCTGCTATTCAGGCTGTACAGGGCGCGGTGCAATCTACTAAACAAGTGGGTGCTAGTAAGCACGATCGTGTAAACGCAATGGCTGCAGCCAATGCGGGCTTTGATGCTTACCGTGCAGGCGATAGTGTAATGAAAGCGGGTAAGTCTATTCAAGATTTTATGGATAGTGGCAATATGGATTCTGTCGTAGGTGTTCAAATTACGTATGGACAACAAAAGAACGAATCGAGAACCCATATCGAAGGTAATACTGCAGCAAAATCTAAAGTAAATGCTGGTGGTAAGGTGAATATTGGTGCGACAGGTGCGGGCAAGGATTCTAATATTAGCATTGAAGGTTCAGATGTTTCTGGTAAACAAGGCACGTTTTTATCGGCTGATAATCAAGTGATTGTTAAAGCGGTTGAGCAGAATCATAAAGAGCGTAGTACCAATAAATCTAGTGGCTTTAATGCGGGGGTTGCTATTAAAGTTGGCAGTGGTGTTGCCGCAGGTATTACAGTTGGTGGTAATTACGGGAAAGGCTACGGCAATGGTGATGAAACTACTTATGTTGCTAGCCATGTAGGTGATAGTCAGAGTAAAACCGTGATTCAAGCCGGTGGTGATGCCAATATTATTGGTAGCCAAGTAAAAGGCAAACGAGTAGAACTTAATGCTGAAAACTTGAATATTGAGAGTTTGCAAGATAAATCTAGCTACCATGGTAAACAAATGAATGTAAGTGGTAGTGTGACAGTAGGCTATGGTTTTGCCGCAGGTGGTAGTTTCAATAAATCAAAAATCAATGCTGATCATGCTAGCGTGAATGAACAGGCAGGAATTTATGCCGGAGATGAAGGTTATGATATTAATGTTAATAAACATACTGATCTTAAAGGTGCATTGATTACGTCTATACAAAAGGCAGAAAAAGATGGCAAAAACCATTTTAGCACGGGCAGTCTGACTCATTCAGATATTGAAAACCATTCAAACTACAGCGGTAGCAGTTTTGGTGTAAGTGGCAGTGTGTCAGCTAACTTTGAAACACCATTTGGAGAGAATGGTGCAGCTCAAAGTACAAAACAAGCCACAGATAAAGATGGTAATCTGCTTTATACCGATAAAAATGGCAATACAACCGTTAATTCTAAAGGAGTAGATGGACAAGAGAACACCAAGAAATTGGCTGAAGGCAAGGAGTCTCTCCAATTCTCTTATGGCATGGGCTATGGTAAAGATTCTGATAGTCAATCTAGCACAACAAAAAGTGGTATTAATACACAAAATATCATAATTAAAGATGAAGCAGAGCAATTAAAACGTACAGGCAAAACGGTACAAGAAGAAATTGCTGCGATAAAAACAGATATCACTACAGAGAGTGCACAAAGCCAAAGTGGCAAATTAGAGAACCGTTTTAATAAAGATGATGTTCAAAAAGAACTTGATTTCCAACGTGAGGTGACAGAGAAATTTGGACCAAATGTTGCGGAAGCAGGAAGTTTGCTTGCTAATAAATTTGGCGAAGAAGCGAAAGCGAAACGTCATGAAGCCGCAATTGCGTTAGAAGAAGCAGAAAAAGCCAAGGCAGAGAATGACAACGAAACGAACCAAGCTTTAGTCAAACAAGCACGAGATAATTTTGAGACGGCGAGTCGCGAAGCCAAAGAATGGGAAACG
>NZ_KV837955.1:0-2969 GCF_001838615.1 Haemophilus sp. HMSC61B11 | reverse complement strand
TAATAAATTTGGCGAAGAAGCGAAAGCGAAGCGTCATGAAGCCGCAATTGCATTAGAAGAAGCAGAAAAAGCCAAGGCAGAAAACAACAACGAAACGAACCGCACTTTAGTTAAACAAGCACGAGATAATTTTGAGACAGCGAGTCGCGAAGCCAAAGAATGGGAAACGGGTGGAAGCCAACGTCTTATCATTGATTCGGCATTAAATGTTATCAGCACCGCTTTAGCCGGCAGACCGGCAGCAGAAGTGGTGGCTTCAGGATTATCGCCTGCGGTGAATAATCAAATTAAGAAAGCGACAACAGATGCAAAAGGCAATGTGAATACTGCTCTCAATTTGACTGCTCATGCACTTTGGGGCGCGGTAGAGGCTTATGCGGGCAATCGTAATGTTGCTGCGGGTGCGGCTGGTGCTGCAGGTGGTGAGGCTGCAGCTCATTTCCTCGCCTCGACACTTTATGATAAATCACCTGAAAAGCTCAGCGAAGAAGAAAAACGTACGGTATCTTCTTTAAGCCAAGTGGCGGCAGGTATTGCCGGTGGGAGTTTATCAGATAGCTCTGATGGGGCGATTATTGCAGCTAAGACAGCGAAAGATGCGGTAGAGAATAATAATTTTGCTGCTTTAGCTGCTGAGGGTTTTACACTTGTTTGTTCAAGAACTTGTTTGCAAGCCCTTTCAGGGATAGCGGGTGTTTCAATTGGTATAGGTTTATCGCCTAATGAAAAAGAAGTTGCTATTGTGGCTGCTGCGATGAGAGATCCTGAGGCTATGTCCAAATTAACAAAGGAACAGGTTTCTTATATAAATGAGCAAATCTTGACAGATGGTGGTTTTGTTAATAATAAAGAGCTTTTCGGTGATAAGGTTTGGGTTCCGAATGCAGATGGCGGATATATGCCAGTCGATCCAAGTTTAGTGACTACAACATATGGTGGTAAACCTGTAGTTGATCCAAGAATCTTTGTTAATCATACAGGAGGTATTGAGTATCCAGCAGATTATAATTTGCCAACAAATACAGGCGGAAATCAGATACTCAATAATGATAAAGATAATCATATTCTAGTCGGAGGTGAAAGTCAGGTTGGGGACTGGAAGGATAATGCGTTATTTGCGAGAGATAGAACTGTTGACAAAGCAGCAGAAAAACTTGGATACGGACATAGGATCCCTCCTCAAAAAGCGCCATTTAATTCCCATGGACAAGATGTTTATTGGAATGGCAAAAATTATATTACACCAGATGTTGATGGTCATAATGTTTCCGATGGTTGGAAAATTTTTGACCGAAGAGGAAATAGACTTGGTACTTATGACAAGGACTTAAATAGAATTAAGGATTAATAATGTTTGGTATTTTCTTTAAAGATAAAGATACATCTTTTGACAATGGATATGGGATGCATATTTTGGCTTCGATCTCTTTAGGTGAATATGTAGAAGAATTACATATTCCAATAGACTATTGGGGTATTGAAGAATATAAAAATAGCTGGGCTAAATCTATAGCTGATGGGATAGAAAAAAAGAAACATTCAGTACTTATTACATCTATGCATGAGCCAGAATCTTTAAATTTTATTTCTGCATGGATTATTTATTATGATGGGGAAATTTCTTATGTTCAAAATAAGATAATATTTGTAGATGATTTTCCAGAGTTTGATACATCTAAAATTAATGAATATGTAAATAAGCGAGAGATCTTTAATGAAGATGGTTTTAAGATATCTGAATGGATAGTAAAAACAAAAGATGTAATTGATTTTTATCATAGCATTATCGGTTTAATTTGACTAATTGATTCTAATAATTTTGGGATAAGTAATGAGGTCAATTGAAAGTAATAAAAAGGATTTTGGAGTTTATTGGAATGAGAGTTTTTCAATTGATGATTATGTGTACGGTAATATTAAAATAAGAATAGGTGACAGGTTATATCCTGAAAATAATGATTCTTATGATAATTATACCTTAGGTACAGTATTTTTTAATTTAAAAGACTCATTTATTAATAAATACTATTATGGCGGTTGTACAAATGAAGACTTTGGTGAAACTGAATTTAATGCCATGAAATGGCATAATGGAGAATTACCTAATGTTTTTCTAATTGATACAACAGAGCTGGGTGGTTATGAAAATATAAATACACTTTATTTATGTATGGCATATTCAGGGGATACTGAGCGCTTATTTTATAGTGTAGATAATGGAGATTCTTTTAGTGAAATTAGATATCCTAAAGGTACTGTTGAGAGAGTGATATATCAATTACCTACATATTAGAATAGAAATATATGGGGTTAGAAGTATATTTAATCATTTAAGTTTTTAATATTAGGTTATCTCTAGCTTTTAAACTATTTAAAAACTCCAGATTTAAGGTGTTTAATATAAAGCGCGGTCAATTTTCAAAGAATTTTAAAACTTCTCAAAAACTGACCGCACTTTTTGTATTTTCAAAGATGCCTATGTTAAGTAAACCTTATAATTTCACATCCAACTTCGCGTAAGCTCGTTCTACTTTTTCCAATGCTTTTTCCACAGAAATATCACGAGCGAGTAACACACCTAAACGGCGATGGCCATTGACTTCGCCTTTGCCGAAAATACGAATATTACTATTAAACCTAAACCCTGAATTGGTGTATAGTAAAGATTAAGATAGCCAATCTAGCACAACAAAAAGTGGTATTAATACACAAAATATTATTATTAAAGATGAAGCTGAGCAATTAAAACGTACAGGTAAAACGGTACAAGATGAAATTGCTGCGATAAAAACAGATATCACTACAGAGAGTGCACAAAGCCAAAGTGGCAAATTAGAGAACCGTTTTAATAAAGATGATGTTCAAAAAGAACTTGATTTCCAACGTGAGGTGACAGAGAAATTTGGACCAAATGTTGCGGAAGCAGGAAGTTTGCTTGCTAATAAATTTGGCGAAGAAGCGAAAGCGAA
>NZ_KV837954.1:0-2845 GCF_001838615.1 Haemophilus sp. HMSC61B11 | reverse complement strand
TGTTGAGGGACCACTTACGGAAGATGCGGGGAACCCAGATATGGTTAAAATTTTACAGTTCGTTGCTAATAAAGGGCAAGAGATCTGTATTGATTGTATGAAATTAAGTGAAGGGAATAAATATTAATCAATGCCTAATCATAACAAAATTAAATTATACGGTTTATTTGATGCGGCTTTAATGCCTAAAATTTGGTTAAATCTAGAATCGTGGTTATTACCCAATGAACCTTTGTATCGTGGTAATTATCAGGCTGTCGCTGAAGTAATCCCCTATTTGATTGAATTAAATAAAGATATTGATGAAAATGCCGTAAATGAATTACTTAATTTATCGGATTATCAACAGGGATTATTTATTTCATCAGAATTAACTTTAGATAAATTAGTTGAGCGGCTAGGCTATTTTTATCATGTGATAGATACACAAAATAAACCCTGTTTAAGACGATTTTTTGATTTGAGAATATTTGCTAATTTTTTAGCAACACTCACACCTATACATTGTACTTATTTATTTGGCCATCAAACTATATTTTATTATAAAGATTGCATTAATGATATTTATCATGTTGTGTGCTATCGAGACAATCAGTTACAGTGGTTTCAAAAAGAAACGCTAGATTTTGATACTCATGTGAAAGGAGTATAAGGTTATGTTAAAAGTATGGATAAAATCAACCGCACTTTTCAGTCTGTCTATTTGTGTGCTTTGTGCGTGTTCTGAACGAAATTTTCGAGAAGAGTTTTTTAAAAATCGTCGTTGCGCAGAAGTGCAATATCAATGTTTACCGGAATCACAGGAGAAGAAAATGCTCGACCTATCCCAACCTTATCGATTAACTGATGAAGAAGAGGCGCGCATTGAACAGGATAATACCTTAAGAATGCACCATAACATTATCAAAATGTTAGAGATTTATTACCCTGGCTTTTGGCAAGATACCGATGAACAGACTCAATTAGCTTGGGTAGGAAAAGTAGATGAAATTACTAAACGATATTATCCAAATCGGCAGGATTATCATCTTGAAAGGATGGCATCTATTTGTGCGATTATTGGATTGGATTTTGAAAAGAAAACAAATTTGGCTTTTATTGTTCAGAAAATTAGAAGTAGTAGCACCTATGTACCACTAGTTGATATAAATGATTATCTACGCTTTGAAGTCTTGCAAAAAGATTATGATGAGGGAGGAAACCAATATAATAATTGGAGTTTGCGTGGAGTTAGAGATGGTATGCCACCAGTTACTCGCCATATACCAGATTTTAATACGGAATGGAAACCTTACAATTCAGAAGAGAATAGAGAACGCATCTATAGAAAATGGTTAAATGAACGAGGAGATCAATGATGAGTTGTAAAGTGATTCGAATTGGTGTGTTTTTTGATGGTACAGGTAATAATTTGACCAATGACGAAGCTGGGCGTAGTAGTAATGGTGTGAGTAATATTGGCAAGCTCTATCGTTTGTATGCTGATAATGAAATATTACGAGGTAAAACTCCGACGGAGTGCTTGATTTATATCAAAGCTATCTATATTGAAGGGGTTGGTACTATTAATAATGAAGACGATTATGCGACAGGAGGTGGTGCGGGAACATTAGGTGCGCAGCGAATTAATCAAGCGATTGAACAACTTAGTGAAATAAGGGATCAATTTCCTAAATCGGAGTATAAATGCTATATCGATGTATTTGGTTTTAGTCGAGGGGCAGCAATGGCGCGCGATTTTATTAATGAGATGTATCGAAAACATAGACGTTTAATTTTTACCTTTAAATTTGTTGGTTTATTCGATACAGTTGGTTCTTTCGGTTTAGCTGGCAATAACATTAACTATAAGCCTATTACTAATGAAGACACAGAGACCGACACCATTAAATACGAAATGTCAGGAGCTACTTTCCCGTCAAGATATTACGAACCTTATAACTTTAATTTATCTCCACGAAGTGCAGAAAAAATTGTACATTTTATTGCATTAGATGAATATCGGAAAAATTTTCCTTTATCTGATACGCAAGGTGCTGGATTATCTTATTATTTTATAGGTGCACATTCCGATATAGGAGGAGGGTATGCAAATGTAGAATATGAATCATTATTTGATTATGCTCTTGGTAATAATTTAATCCAAGCAGAGAAAAAATTAGGAAAACCAGAAGATGGCATTCAATTTGGCAAAGATTGGCAATGTAAAGTTGATGAAAATGTTTATGGTAACTCTTCTCCTTATAATAACTTTCGCATTTTATGTAGAGGGTCAAGAGAGGTGACTGATGATTTGCAAAAAGTAACATTAGTCGCAATGTATAATTTGGCTATTATGGAAAATGTTCCGTTTATTAATGATATTCCTCAAAACTATCAAGATGTCCCATTTTCACCAGATGATACGAGTATTTTACTTAAATGGACGAAAGAATTAAGAGAATATTATGAAATTGCTACTACAAATATTTCATCATTAAAATTATTAATTGGAGGTCAAACAGCATTTAATAATCAGTCTGAACTACATATTAGAACCTTTTTCCACAGAAGTATTTTGGCTAAATATGCCCATAATTCATCAATATCTTCTTTTGCTGATAAAACTTCATTGCCACCTATTGGTTTTAAACATCGCGCAAGTTCAGGTGTAACCGATACTATTGCAAATGATGCAAGGCGTATTCGAAATAATCCCTTACCAATAAGAGAGGCATATGCCAATGATATAGGAAAAGCAGTAGTAATAAACGATTAAGTTATTATATATTTCCTTAAGTATTCTTTTGTGAGTACGGATCAATCCGTAACCTTCACTTTTTGGCAAGGAGAACAACCGGTTCGT
>NZ_KV837953.1:0-411 GCF_001838615.1 Haemophilus sp. HMSC61B11 | reverse complement strand
ATCAGGATAAGGAATCACTTCTACCAAATAAGGCGCGATGTCTTTGGTGATTTCAGCAAATTCACCTTGAAACAGACTTTCAATACGGCAATGAAAATTCTCAGGTGCTAAATATTTATGCTTATTGGCATCTAAGATGAAATAACATTTTAATTCGGGCAGTGGCTCGCCAAAAAGTGCGGTGTCTTTTTCCAACGTTTTTTCATCTAAAACCGGCATGAGAAAAGTCGGTTCCTGCCAATTTTCTGACCAACCCGGTTGAGTCATATCGGGCGGAATCGGCGTGTTAGGGAAGAGCAGTTTGAAAATCTCATCAGGTGCAAAGACTTTCGGGTGACGACCAAACTGCCTATCCAGCAATTTCACATTGTTGATTTGATGGCAAAGTAAGTAATGGGTCTCAGTAGCAAA
>NZ_KV837952.1:0-327 GCF_001838615.1 Haemophilus sp. HMSC61B11 | reverse complement strand
TGGCATATGCTCCAGCTATTGTCATATCCATTTTTTTATCATATGGCACATATTGAGAAACGGCTCGACGTCTTTTACTGTTTTCTGCCATTTGTAATTGTGCTACATGCGCATCAATTATCTGTGCAGTAATAAACGCATATTCATACTTGGATAAGACCTCTTGACGTTTATCATCTAAATAATAAACGTAATAATCTAAGTCTCTTGCGATACCAATAGGATCATCTAATGCAACAATAACCCCTTCTGAATTAGTTATTTTCTTTAGTTGTTCTTTCCAGGCGCTAAGCTTTCCTATGGGCTGGCTACGATATAAGTTACTGA
>NZ_KV837951.1:0-260 GCF_001838615.1 Haemophilus sp. HMSC61B11 | reverse complement strand
TTTCTCATATAACTCAAATAAATTTTTTATTTTTGGGGTGTTTTTCGCTATATGATCACAAATGCTATGCACTACATTATCTATATGTGTATTAAATAGGTTGGGTATTTTTGCAATTTTATTAATTGTATTAACGCCATTAATAGGTTGAGCTATACCTAATTCATTCTTGAGTATTTCAACAATTGAGTCTTCACTATTGTCGAGATGGGAGTCGTCAATATTTAATTTGGCATATGCTCCAGCTATTGTCATATCCA
>NZ_KV837950.1:0-445 GCF_001838615.1 Haemophilus sp. HMSC61B11 | reverse complement strand
GCCGCGTGGACGGGGGAGGAAAAAGGCAAATAGCACAGCAATAAAAAAAACAGATAACCAAGTACAATATAGAATAAATTTGAATCTATCATTTTCCCATTCACCTAAGTAACGTTGTCTATATTTCTCATAGGTTTCAAATGGTCTTTTTGAAGCAAATGTACCCTTTTCCTTATAGAGTTCTAAATAATCCTTATAATTAGGAGCAATTAGTTCATCTGGTTTGAATGCCCAAGTATAATCTTTTTTAAAGTCATTTATTTGAGAACTAAATGGTTTATTTAAGCTATTTCCGCCACCAAAGCCAATAATCAAAAATCCGGCAAATAAAACAAAACGAATAAACCCACGAGCGTACCCATCAAAAATGGAATCCCGAATTTCAATTTCATCTTCACCACGCTTGCGAATGGAATAGGCAATATCTTTATCTGGATTAATGAAA
>NZ_KV837949.1:61801-84478 GCF_001838615.1 Haemophilus sp. HMSC61B11 | reverse complement strand
TGTGTGGGGCGTATTATAGGCATTTCAGATTCCTTTGCAAGATCTTTTTGTAAAAAAATGTAAATTTTTTTGCTGTTTGCTTACAAACGCACCAACATGACGAGAAAAAATCATTTTAAAACGGTAATTCTATAAAATCCCCAAAGAGCCAACGCTTGTTCTAATTGGTATTTATTCTCTACATCTTGCGTACAAAAAACCTGATTTTTCATCTCAGATTTTGACCGCACTTCTAATTTATCAAGTAAAAATTGTAGCCGTTTGGCAATAGCGAATCCAGGGTCCATAAAATTCTTCACTTGAGGTAAGCAAATTTGAATTTCATCTTTAATTAAAGGGAAATGCGTACAGCCTAAACAAATCGTATCTAAATTCTCTATTGAGGCCCAGGGGCTTAATTCATTTTTCAATGCAATCAAATCAACCGACTTCCCTTGGATTTTATGCTCTGCGATTTCAACCAGTTTAGTTGAGCCTAATCGTTCAACGACACAATGGGCGGCAAACTGATGAATAAGATCATTAACATAAGGGCGTTTAACCGTGCCCTTTGTTGCCAGTAGACCAATATGTTTCGTTTGTGAGATTTCTGCCGCTGGCTTAATAGCTGGCACAGTACCTACAATCGGAATAGAAAATTGTTCACGCAAAGGCGGTAACACCACCGTACTCGCGGTATTGCAAGCAATCACTATGGCATCAAGTGGATAATCTTGATTAATCTTTTTACAAATATCCAATGTTCGCTGAATGATTGTTTCTTCTGATTTTTCTGAATAAGGAAAGCCTGCATTGTCAAAGCAATACAAATAATGGTTATCGGGCATCAGCTTTTTCGCTTCCCGATAAACGCTTAAGCCTCCCATTCCTGAATCAAAGAAAAGTACCGTTGATTTATTCATTTATAAAACTCTTTCAAAAATAACCGCACTTTAGGCATTCGAATAAATTTCTCGATTATATAGCCAACGACGAATTAAACTTTCTGCCACATCCGGGTATTTCACAATTAATGCTTTAGCATAATGTTGAACGGTTGGGATCATTTTACGATCGCGCATTAAATTCGCCACCTTAAATTCAGCGATACCCGTCTGCTTGGTACCCAACACTTCACCAGGTCCGCGAATTTCTAAATCTTTCTCTGAAATCACAAAGCCATCTTGGCTATCACGTAATACCTGCAAACGTTTTTGCGAGACTTTACCTAACGGCGGTTTATACATTAAGACACAAAAAGAAGCCGTACTGCCACGCCCTACTCGCCCACGTAACTGATGGAGTTGTGATAAGCCCAAACGCTCAGCATTTTCAATGATCATTAGACTGGCATTCGGCACATCTACGCCCACTTCGATTACAGTTGTGGCCACAAGCAAATCGAGTTCTGCATTTTTAAAGGCTGCCATAATATCTTGTTTTTCTTGCGGTTTCATTCTCCCATGTACAAGACCAATTTTAAGCATCGGCAGCGCTTTTGTTAAATCTTCCCAAATTGCCTCGGCTGCTTGCGCTTCTAGTACTTCTGATTCATCAATTAAAGTACAGACCCAATAAGCCTGGCGTTTTTCATTAATACAGGCGTTTTTGACTCGAGCAACAATTTCATTGCGACGCTCTTCCGAAATAACAATTGTCGTAATCGGCGTTCTGCCTGGTGGCAATTCGTCAATAATCGACGTATCGAGATCAGCATAAACCGTCATCGCTAATGTTCTTGGGATTGGCGTTGCTGTCATAATCAGTTGATGGGGGTAAAATCCTGCTTTTTCGCCTTTTTCTCGCAACATTAAACGCTGATGCACACCAAAACGATGCTGTTCATCAATAATCACCAAGGCTAAATCAGCAAATTCCACTTCCTCTTGGAACAAAGCATGCGTGCCCACCACCATTTGTACAGCACCGGATTTAATCTTCTCCAATTCGGCTTGGCGAGCTTTCCCTTTTACTTTACCCGCTAACCAGCCAACTTCAATACTGAAAGGCTCTAACCAACGGCGGAAATTATTCGCATGCTGTTCCGCTAAAATCTCTGTTGGAGCCATTAAAGCCACTTGTTTACCATTATTAATCGCTAATAAGGCCGCTAAGGCTGCCACTAATGTTTTCCCTGAACCTACATCCCCTTGAACAAGCCGCATCATCGGATAGTCTCTTGCTAAATCCTGTTCAATATCTGCCAGCACTCTATTTTGAGCATTTGTTGGTTGAAACGGCAAAGATGCAAGAAAACGTTGTTTCAAATCAGTTTGATAATGCAATGGCAACGCTAAAAACTGCTGCGTACCCAACCGCACTTTTTGCATTGCAAGATTGTGTGCTAAAAGTTCTTCAAAGATAAGTCGTTGTTGTGCCGGATGCTGTCCTTTCTCCAAAATATCTAATGAGATATCTGGCGGTGGACGATGCAAAAATTGAATAGCATCCTTTAGGCTAAAAGGATGTGGATTAAATTCATTAGGTAAAATTTCCGTTAATTGGATTTTATCGAGTAAAGCCAATGCTTGATCGGTTAGCTTACGTAATGAATTTTGTTTTAAACCTTCCGTTGTGGAATAAATTGGTGTGAGCGTTTCCTCTAAAACTAATGGCGCATTATCCCGTATAATTTGATATTCAGGATGATGAATTTCCGCCATAAAACGCCCACGTTTAATTTCACCAAACGCTTTGACGCGCGTACCAATCTGAAAACTATTTTTCATCCCTGCATTAAAATTGAAGAAACGAAGCATAATTTTGCTCGTTCCATCAGAAAGACTTACGGTTAAAATAGGACGGCGCCCAAAGGCAACTTCACAAGTTTGGACAACACCTTCAATAGTGGCATATTGTTCAGGACGAAGATCGGCAATAGGCGTAATTCTCGTGCGATCTTCATAACGGATTGGTAAATGAAAAAGCAAGTCTTGGAGATTATGAATTCCAATACGGCTTAATTTATCGGAGATTGCCGCACCTACACCCGATAAAGTGGTTAGAGGAACGGCATCGAGAAGTTGTGTGCTCATTATGCTTCATTAATATTGCGCTTCAAACGAATCACACTGGTAATTTGTTTGATTTTTCGCATAATGTTTTCTAAATGATAGATATCTCTTGCGCCAACTTGGATAATGACTAATAGCACATTATTCTCTAACTCTTCTGTCCAAATACTTTGAATATTACTTTCGCAAGTCGTGACGGCTGTCATGAGGCTACCTAATGCATTTTGCTCATTAAGCATTTCAATGTGTAATTCAGCATCAAAATTGACCGCACTTTCAGCCTCTTCCCATTTTGCGGCAGTAAAATCTTTCGTATTACTTGACGCTAAATTAGAACAAGCTTGATGATGAACAACCACACCTTTCTTCGCGGTACTTAATGCCACGATAGGATCACCCGGAATTGGGTGACAGCATTGAGCGAAAGACGCTTTCATTTCACCATCTCGGCTCAATGTTAGTATGCTTTGCGTATTTTCAGAAACGCCATCCACATCAATTTCAATAGCTTCATCCATTAATTGGTGAGCAATAACGCTCGACATTTGATTGCCCACACCAATTTCCTCAAAAAGCTCATTAAGGCTTGAGAGATTCAATTCATTCAATACTGCTTGGATTTTCTCTTCAGAAACTTCAGAGAGATAATGTGGTTTCAACGCCATTTCCAACTGTTTTTTGCCTGTCTGAACGGCATCATCTGCACGCAATAATTTTAAGAAATGACGAATACGAGTTCTTGCGCGAGCGGTCACTACAAAGTTTAACCAACTAACACTTGGATGAGTATTTTCACTAGTTACAATCTCAACGGTTTGACCAGATTCTAAAGCTTGTGATAATGGATAAGGTTTATGCTCTACTACTGCCGCAACACAATGATTTCCAACATCAGAATGCACTGCATAAGCAAAATCGACAGCTGTTGCGCCCATTGGTAATTCAACGATACGACCTTTCGGCGTAAAGACATAGATTTCTTTCGGGAAAAACTCAGATTTTACATTTTCAATAAACTCAAAGGAGTTGCCTACATTTTGTTGAATATCCACCAAGCTTTGCAACCAACGTTGTGCACGTACTTGAGCTGTGGTGCTATCGTTTTTACCACCTTCTTTATACACCCAATGAGCGGTAATTCCCATTTCGGCAACCTGTTCCATCTCTTCAGTTTGCAAGTGAACTTCCACCGGCACCCCATGAGGACCAATCATTGAGGTTTGTAGCGCTTGGTAGCCATTTGCACGTGGCACAGCAATATAATCTTTCACTTTACCAGGGCGAGGCTTATACAAACTATGCATTTGCCCTAATCCGCGATAGCAATCATCAACTGAATTCACAATGACACGGAAAGCATAAATATCCATAATTGAATGGAATTTCTGATCTTTCATGCGCATTTTTTGGTAAATTTTATAAAGATGTTTTTCACGTCCCCAAATACGATTTGTAATGCCTACATTATCAAGACGCTGTGAAATATCATTAGAAATACGTTGAATCAATTCTTGACGAGAGCCACGCGCTTGTTCGACAAGCTTTTTAAGCACTTCATAACGGCGAGGATGCATTGCTTCAAAAGATAAATCTTCTAATTCATTCTTGATATGCTCTATACCTAAACGGTGAGCTAATGGACAGTAAATCTCTAAGGTTTCTTTTGCAATACGACGACGTTTATCCGGACGCAATGAACCCAGTGTTCGCATATTATGAGTACGGTCAGCCAGTTTGATTAAGACGACGCGAATATCTCGAGTCATCGCTAAAATCATTTTGCGGAAGTTTTCAACCTGTGCTTCTTGGCGGGTACGGAATTTCAATTTATCCAGTTTAGATACGCCATCTACAATTTCGGCTACGCTAGCACCAAACTCATCTTTTAATTGGGATTCGGTATAAGGGGTATCTTCGATAACATCATGCAATAATGCCGCCATGACAGCTTCATGGTCTAAATGCATTTCCGCAATGATTGAAGCCACTGCAACTGGGTGAGTAATGTAAGGTTCGCCGCTTGAGCGAAATTGTCCTTCGTGAGCATCTCGCGCAATGACGAATGCACGTTTGATTAATTCAATTTTATCGGCGGGCAAATACCCCTGAATAATTCGATCTAAATCGGCAAACAATTCCAAAGGACACCTGACTTTTTGTAGAGAGAAAGACTAGGCGATCAAAATACTTTAATTTTGACCGCACTTTAATGAGATTATTCTGCGATTAACGCTACTGCCACTTCTTCGTTACGTTGAGAAGCTGCCTCATCTAAATACTCTTTTGCATCCATGATTTCTTGGTTGATTAACCCTTTTTCAATTTCACGTAATGCAATTACCGTTGGTTTATCGTTATCTTCCGGCACTAACGGCTCACTTTGATGTAGCTCTAATTGTCTCGCACGACGAGCGGCGGTTAAAATTAAATCAAAACGGTTACCAATTTTTTCTACTGCATCTTGCACAGTCACTCGAGCCATGTTTTACTCCGATGTTAAAAATAATGTCTATAAGGGAAAACATTGTACTCAATTCAAGGTTATTTTGCTAGTAGCTGGTGAATTAAGTCTGCATTTTCTGTTTGTTGATAAGCTTTAGTCAAACGTTCTGCTTGCAAAATACTTTGAAAATCAGCCAATGCCTGTTCAAAATTATCATTCACAATAACGTAATCATATTCGTCATAATGGGAAATTTCGCTGATTGCTTTTGACATTCGTTCAGCAATCACTTCTTTGCTATCCTGTCCACGTCCCACCAAACGACGTTCCAATTCAGGTAATGAGGGCGGTAAAATGAAAATACTTTTTACTGAAGGCACTTTTTGACGAATTTGCTGTGCGCCTTGCCAGTCAATATCTAAAAAGACATCAATGCCTTTAGCCAGGTTTTCTTCGATTGCAGGCAATGAAGTGCCGTAATAATTGCCACCAAACACTTTTGCATATTCTAAGAAATGGCCTTTTTCAATTAAACGCTCAAATTCTTCTACGGAAACAAAATAATAATGCACACCATGACTTTCGCCTGGGCGAGGTGAACGTGTCGTGTGTGAAATCGACACCATTTTTTTCGTGCCTTGATTTTTCTCTAATAATGCTGAAATTAATGATGACTTGCCCGCCCCACTTGGTGCAGAAAGAATATATAAATTACCTTGAGACATAATTGAAACCTCTTCTTGTTGTTTGTTTTTATTATACAAAAAGAAAATGAAAAGTGCGGTCAAAATTTCATTTGTTTTTCATCCTCGTTAAAAAGTGATCGAGATCACAAAAAAGTGGTATATACCCTTTTTTTTATCAAAATGCCCGTGCTATAATCCGTAAGAACTCGTTAGAGCAACGATTTTGTTTAACTTAAAAATAGAAGGTGAAAATCTTATGGCTATTAAAATTGGTATCAACGGTTTCGGCCGTATCGGTCGTATCGTATTCCGTGCAGCACAACATCGTGATGACATCGAAGTTGTAGGTATCAACGACTTAATCGATGTTGAATACATGGCTTACATGTTGAAATACGATTCAACTCACGGTCGTTTTGACGGTACTGTTGAAGTTAAAGACGGTAACTTAGTAGTAAACGGTAAAACCATCCGTGTTACTTCTGAACGTGATCCTGCAAACCTTAATTGGGGTGCGATCGGCGTTGATGTTGCAGTTGAAGCAACTGGTTTATTCTTAACTGATGAAACAGCACGCAAACACATCACTGCTGGTGCGAAAAAAGTCGTATTAACAGGTCCTTCTAAAGATAGCACACCTATGTTCGTACGTGGTGTAAACTTCGGTGCATACGCTGGTCAAGACATCGTGTCTAACGCTTCTTGTACGACAAACTGTTTAGCACCTTTAGCACGTGTTGTTCACGAAACTTTCGGTATCAAAGATGGTTTAATGACCACAGTTCACGCAACCACTGCAACTCAAAAAACTGTTGATGGTCCATCAGCTAAAGACTGGCGCGGTGGTCGTGGTGCGGCACAAAACATCATCCCTTCATCTACCGGTGCAGCAAAAGCTGTTGGTAAAGTATTACCAGCATTAAACGGTAAATTAACTGGTATGGCGTTCCGTGTTCCTACTCCAAACGTTTCTGTAGTTGACTTAACTGTAAACTTAGAAAAACCAGCAACTTACGAACAAATCAAACAAGCAATCAAAGATGCAGCAGAAGGTAAAACTTTCAACGGCGAATTAAAAGGCGTTTTAGGTTACACTGAAGATGCAGTAGTTTCTACAGACTTCAACGGCTGTACTTTAACTTCTGTATTTGATGCTGATGCAGGTATTGCATTAACTGACTCTTTCGTTAAATTAGTATCTTGGTACGATAACGAAACTGGTTACTCAAACAAAGTATTAGACTTAGTTGCACATGTTTACAACTACAAAGGCTAATCAAAATCGTTAAAAAATTAACCGCTCTTTTTAGAGCGGTTTTTTTATTCCCAATCCATTTCATTTAATCAATATTTTTAAATTCTTTATTTCTCATCCTAAGATAAAAATAGAAAAATAAATATGTCTATTATTTATTCTATATTCACAAAATAACAACATTTCACTAGATTTTAAATTTATTTCGTTTATATTAGCGTACAGTTGTTCGCTCAAATAAGGCTTATATGAATTTAGAACGTCATTTCGTCAATCGAATTCGCCAACAAGCAAAAATTCGTCAAAATGCAACCGCACTTCGCCATAAAATTAATGGCTTATGGAAAGATATTTCGTGGAATTCATTCCAACAACAGCTTGATCAGCTTTCATTAGCTTTTCTTGCTTGCAATATTCAAGTACAAGATAAAATTGCGATATTTGCGCATAATATGTCACGTTGGACTATCGCGGACATTGCTGCGCTTCAAGTTCGTGCCATTACTGTTCCAATTTATGCAACCAATACTTCACAACAGGCTGAATTTATTTTAAATCATGCCGATGTCAAAATTTTGTTTGTCGGTGATCAAGAGCAATATGATCAAGCATTAGAAATTGCGCATCAGTGTCCTCAATTACAAAAAATTGTGGCAATGAAAGAACAAATTAAACTAGCCGAAACCAGTCTTTCTTGCCATTGGGATGATTTAATACAATTAGGCACTGCAGAATTTCAGGCTGATCTTGATGAGCGCTTAGCCAATAAAACGATGGATGATTTATTCACGATTATCTATACCTCTGGCACAACGGGTGAACCCAAAGGCGTCATGCTCGATTACAGTAACTTAGCACATCAACTTGAAGCCCATGATATTGCATTAAATGTTAATCAAGATGAGGTTTCACTTTCTTTTTTACCATTTAGCCACATTTTTGAGCGTGCTTGGGTTGCCTATGTGTTACACCGAGGAGCAATTCTTTGTTATCTCGAAAATACCAATCAAGTACGTGAAGCATTAATGGAAGTACGCCCAACCTTTATGTGTGCAGTACCGCGTTTCTATGAAAAAATTTATTCTGCCGTGCTTGATAAAGTACAAAAAGCACCTTTTATTCGTCAGATGATTTTCCATTGGGCGATTGCAGTGGGGCAAAAACGTTTTGATCTTCTATCTCAAAATAAAAAAGTCCCGTTTTTCTTGCAAAAATGCTATGTTCTCGCTGATAAACTCGTGTTTTCTAAACTGCGTTCATTGTTAGGCGGACGTATTAAAATGATGCCTTGCGGTGGCGCAAAATTGGAACCCTCCATTAGTCTTTTCTTCCATTGCATTGGAATTAATATCAAACTCGGTTATGGCATGACTGAAACTACAGCTACTGTTTCGTGCTGGGATGATCACCATTTTAATCCGAATTCTATTGGTAAATTGATGCCAAATGCCGAAGTTAAAATAGGGGAAAATAACGAGATTCTGGTTCGTGGCGGTATGGTGATGAAGGGTTACTATAAAAAGCCTGAAGAAACGGCCCAAGCCTTCACCGAAGATGGTTTCTTAAAAACGGGAGATGCCGGTGAATTTGATGCTGAAGGTAATTTATTTATTACCGATCGTATTAAAGAATTGATGAAAACCTCTAACGGCAAATACATTGCGCCACAATATATCGAAGGTAAAATCGGTAAAGATAAATTTATCGAACAAATTGCGATTATTGCTGATGCCAAAAAATATGTTTCAGCCCTAATCGTACCTTGTTTTGACAGCGTAGAAGAATATGCGAAAAAACTGAATATCAAGTATCAAGATCGCATGGAATTACTCAAACACTCTGAAATTATTAAAATGTTTGAGAAGCGCATCGAAAGCCTTCAAAAAGAACTGGCACACTTTGAACAAGTGAAGAAATTTACGCTACTCTCTCAGGCATTTAGTGTAAAACTTGGTGAAATCACGCCTACGCTCAAATTACGCCGAAAAGTGATTATGGAACGCTATCGTCATATTATTGACTCGATGTATTCCAACAACAAAGAAAATAAGGAAAATAAAGAATAAAAAAGGCGGTGAATTTTCACCGCACTTTTTATTTTCACTAAAGCCATTTATTCGACTTCTACTAGTACGCCAGCTTGACGAAGTTTCAATACGCCTACCTCACTAAGCTCAATACCGGCTTTTTTCGCAATCTCTAAAATTTCAGCTTCACTTTCTGGTTTAACCGCAATCAACAAACCACCTGAAGTTTGAGGATCGCAAAGTACCGCCTTTTGATAATCCGTAAGAGGACCGATTTTATGACCATAGCTTTCAAAGTTACGGTTGGTTCCACCTGGGACACAACCTTCTGCAATGTAATCTGCTACACCATCTAATAATTTGATTTTATCAAAATTCACAACCGCATTAAGATTTGAGCCTTCACAGATTTCAGCCAAGTGCCCTAACAAACCAAACCCCGTTACATCTGTCATGGCGGTGACACCTGCAACTTCTGCAAATTGACTACCTATCAGATTCATTTGACACATTGCTGCTGTTGCCAATCCTTGATGTTCTGGTTTTAATTTGCCTTTTTTCTCTGCTGTAGTCAGCACACCGATACCTAATGGCTTAGTTAAATAAAGCTTACACCCCGCTTCTGCTGAGGCATTACGTTTGACACGATCGGTAGCAATAACCCCTGTGACCGCTAAACCAAAAATCGGTTCTGGTGCATCAATCGAGTGACCACCCGCTAGCGAAATCCCTGCTTGATGGCAAGCAAAACGACCACCATCAACTATTTTCTGAGCCACTTCTGGCGGCAATTTATTAATTGGGAAGCCTAGAATGGCAATTGCCATAATTGGTTTACCGCCCATTGCGAAAATATCACTAATAGCATTGGTTGCAGCAATGCGACCAAAATCAAAAGGATCGTCCACAATCGGCATGAAGAAATCCGTGGTACTAATAATTGCAGTACCATTACCAAGATCATAAACCGCAGCATCATCCGCTGTTTCATTTCCCACTAATAAATTGGGATCTGAAAATTTTTCGAGTTCTGTCTGTAAAATTGTCCCTAATACCTTAGGCGAAATTTTACAGCCTCAACCTGCGCCGTGGCTGTATTGTGTTAAACGAATCTCATCAGTCATGCTAAATCCTTGCTAAAATCACATACCTTATAAGCTAAAAGTACACTCATAAAATCTGGCGTTTATGACGCTAACTTCTCCACTTTCGCTTGTTTAATCATATTATCGCTAACTTCCAAAATCGTAATTTGCAAGCCATCAATTTCACAAACGGTTCCTTCATCAGGAATATCTTCAAGATGCTCAAGAATTAAACCATTAAAGGTACGTGCATCTTCTGTATCTAATTCCCAACCAAACATTTTATTCAAATCACGAAGATTTGCCGAACCTTCAATAATCATCGAACCATCAGATTGCTGAACGACTTCTTGTTCAATAGTCGGTGCAGTAGTGGTTGTAAAATCACCCACAATTTCTTCTAAAATATCTTCAAGCGTGACTAATCCTTTAATGTCACCATATTCGTCCACCACTAAACCGATACGTTCTTTTTTCGTACGGAAATTCGCTAATTGTGTTTTAAGTGGTGTCCCTTCTGGAATGAAGTACACTTCATCAACTGCACGTAATAAGGTTTCTTTGGTAAATTCATTTTTTTCTAATAACAAACGAAACGCTTCACGCACACGCAAAATCCCTAATACTTGCTCATCAAGGCTGCCTTTATACAACACAATTCGGTTGTGTGGTGCATGATTAAGCTGGCGCATAATGGCTTTCCAATCGTCATCAATATCAATCCCTGCTATTTCATTACGTGGCACCATGATATCGTCAACCGTCACTGTTTCCATATCTAAAATAGAAAGCAACATTTGCGGATGCTGTTCATCCGGTGTCGCTTCTCCCGCTTCCGATACAATACTACGAAGTTCTTCACGGCTAATCACTTGTTTTTGCATATCCGGTTTTAAACCCACCATTCGCATTAATGTCTTCGTGAAAAGATTCATTAACCAAACTAACGGATAAAATATTTTTAATAGCAAGACCAAGATATGACTTGAAAATAATCCCACCTTTTCAGGATGCATTGCCGCAACAGTTTTAGGGAAAATTTCAGAAAAAACAAGCATCACAAAGGTTAACAAACCTGTTGCAATGGCCACCCCCGCATCACCATATAAACGCATACCAATCATGGTTGCAATAGCTGAAGCACTGATGTTAACAAGGTTATTAAAGATCAGAATAAAGCTTAGCAAAGTATCGGGCTTTTCAAGCAGTTTTTCCGCTTTTTGCGCCCCTCTATTGCCTTGTTCCGCCATAAAACGAAGGCGATATTTATTGAGAGAGAGTAATCCGGTTTCTGAGCCGGAAAAATAGGCTGATAAAACTAAACAAATAATGAGTGTAATAAATAAAGTACTAAGGGGGATACTGTCCAAGGGTAAATCCTTTTGTTCGTTAATCAACGAAAAGTGCGGTTATTTTCACCGCACTTTTACCAGTTCTTTGATTTTGCTTAAATCAAACGGCTACCAAAATAGCCAATCGTGAGCAGAATGATACCTGAAATTGCGTAAATAATCATCCTTTTTCCACGCCAGCCTAGTCGCCAATGACCAAAACAAGCAATACCAAAACTAATCCAAGCAAGGAAAGAGAAAATCGCTTTGTGCAGATTTTCTAGGGTTACCGCTTGTAATACATGGTAAGTACCCGAAATTAAAGTCAGAGTCAGTAATACTTCTCCCATCGCAAATAAACAGAAGAAATGACGTTTTACCGCCATTAATGGTGGAATTGCGGGCGAAAATTGGATTTTACGCTTTTTCAAATTACGGTCTAACCATACCAATTAGATCATATAAAGCGTTGCAATAAAACAGACCGCATAGGTAAAAAGCGACAAGCCAATATGGAACAACATCAACGTGTTCTGATTTAACAATTCAATAAGAAATAATCTTTCCAAACATACGGTATCTCAATGGGATACCATTATCACATTGCTATGAAGAATTTTATTCCAACCATTATTATCGGTGTTGGTGCAGCAGGTTTGTTCTGTGCCGTACAATTGGGCTACAGGTTAATATTTTTGATAATGGCAAAAAATCAGCCGTAAAATTCTGATGCCTGGTGACGGCTTTTGTCTGCACACAAGCAATTCATGATCTTGATCAATAAAAAATACATCAATTAAATTTTTTTCTTTTTGGGCTTGCGCCAACACTTATTCTTCAGTACAGTGTTGTCAACCTAGTTCCATTTTTAGATAAGGCTCAAAAAATGACTTTTTTAGGTAATCGTCGCTATCATCACCACCACTTGAATTCACATTCAAGCGTTTGGTGCTACCTAAAAAACAGATAAGAGTCGCTGAGAAAGAAATCTCGTAAAGCCCTCGAAGGTTCGCACCTCCGAGGGCTTTTTCTATTTCACATCAATAATTTTTACCGAGGATATTTATATGCAAACACAAAACCGACTCAAAATCGCCTTACAGAAAAAAGGGCGTTTAAGCCAAGATTGCGCAGCCTTACTCAAACAATGTGGAGTAAAAATTAATTGGAACGAACAACGACTTATTGCCTATTCGGAAAACCTACCTATTGAAATCCTGCGCGTGCGTGATGACGACATTCCCGGCTTGATCTTCGACGGCGTGGCGGATCTCGGCATTATCGGTGAAAACGTACTGGAGGAAGAAGAATTGGGGCGCTTGGCTGCCGGAGAAACGGTCGCTTATAAAAAGCTGCGCCAGTTGGATTTCGGCGGTTGCCGTTTATCTTTGGCAATTGATCGCGACCAGCAATATAACGGCGTGCAGGATTTTGCTAATGCCCGCATCGCCACCTCCTACCCGAATTTGCTCAAACGTTACATGAAAGCGCAAGGCGTGCCATTCAAAAGCACGTTGCTGAACGGCTCTGTGGAAGTTGCCCCTAGCGCAGGACTTGCCGATGCCATTTGCGATTTAGTGTCCTCCGGCGCAACCTTAGAAGCGAATGGATTGAAAGAAGTGGAAGTGATTTACTGCTCCAAAGCCTGTTTAATCCAACGCGCCGAACCTTTAAGCAGCGATAAACAAATCTTGGTAGATAGACTGCTCACCCGCATTCAAGGTGTGCAACAAGCAACCGAATCCAAATATATCATGCTACACGCGCCGAAAAATAGACTCGAAGAAATCACCGCACTTTTACCCGGTGTGGAAAATCCAACGATTCTGCCGCTGGCACATGACGACTCTAAAGTAGCCATGCACGTGGTCAGCCAAGAAAATCTGTTTTGGGAAACTATGGAGCAGTTGAAAGAAGTCGGTTCCAGTTCAATTTTGGTGTTACCGATTGAAAAGATGATGAAATAAATAGTATCTAGGAAAGCAGCTAAAAGTGCGGTCATTTTTTTGAACGTTTTATAAAAATTTTGCGAAATTTATCCGTTTTGAAAAGGAAAACCTAAATGAACCCGAAAAAAGTGAAGCGAATCCACTTAACCAAACTGACAGATTTACCCAACATCGGTAAAGCGGCCGAGGCGGATTTAATCCGTCTCGGGATTCAAATGCCGCATGATTTGCTAGGACGTAACGCATATCAAATGTATGATGACTTATGCCGTATTACCAGGCAAAAACATGATCCTTGCGTAATCGATGTATTTTTATCGATAGTGGATTTTATCAACGGCGGCGAGCCGCAGGATTGGTGGAAATTCACAGCACAACGCAAGGCGTATTTAGCGTCTATTTAAAAGGAGAAATATATGCCGTTTAATGACATTGAAAAACAATCTTTACTTGCACAAAAAGGCATCGGACCGACGGTGTTAAAACGTTTAACTGAAATGGGATTGGATAACGTTGCTATATTAGCGAAAACGGATCCGGATTTCATTCTGCAACGTGGCGCAGAAATCACCGGCTCAACTTGCTGGCGTAACAGCCCCCAAGCGCGCAAAGCGATTGAAACAGCGGTAAATTGGGCAAAGGAGCAAATAAAATAAGTAGCCGTTAATAAAGGATACACTACTCCACTAACGATGAAGGATGAGGTATGAAAATTATTTCATATGGATTATTGTTCATAATAGGTATTGGCATAATGATTTATGTTATTGGTTATTTTTTACCGGAAACACGTAAATTAACCAAGGAAACGGTGTATTCTGCTAATGCGGAGAAAGTTTATAACGTAATGACGGATAATCAAAATTGGCAATATAGAACCTCTTTGGATAATTTAGAAATTTTAGCCCAAGATGGAGAAAATGAAGTTTGGCAAGAAACGACCAACGATATAACCATTCTTTTTAAAACAAGAGAAAAGCGCCCTTTTGAATACTATGCTTTTGATATGTCGAGTCAATTTTTTACGGGAGAATGGCACGCTACATTAACGCCAATCGACGAAAAACAAACCCGTTTTGAAGCGACAGAAAGTTTAACTTTCCCAAACCCTTTTATAAGAGTATTAAGTTACCTTTTTATGGATTTGGAAAAGTTTATGCAAACCTATGAAGATGAATTAAGAAAGAAATTAGAAAAGGAATAAACTATGCAAACTTTCGTCTGGAATAACCTCAACACAGTTGAAAAGCAACAAGCCCTTACCCGCCCTGCGATTTCCGCCTCAAATGAGATTAAAAGTGCGGTGGAAAATATCGTTAAATTTGTGCAACAGGAAGGCGATAAGGCGTTGTTTGAACTTACAGAGAAATTCGACAAAATCAAACTCGATAGCTTGATTGTCACTCCACAACAAATTGCGGAGGCGACGGCGCGTATTCCTGAGCCGTTGAAGAAGGCGATTCAGAATGCCAAGCGCAATATTACTGCCTTTCACGAAGCACAGAAACCACAGGCGGTGGATATTGAAACCCAGCCCGGCGTGCGTTGTCAGGTGGTGACGCGTCCGATTAATCGTGTCGGTTTGTACATTCCGGGCGGTTCCGCGCCGTTATTTTCTACGGTGCTGATGCTTGCCATTCCGGCGAAAATCGCAGGTTGTAAGAAAATCGTGCTGTGTTCACCGCCACCGATTGCGGATGAAATTCTTTACACTGCCAATCTGTGTGGTGTGCAAACCATTTATGCGGTGGGCGGTGCGCAAGCGGTGGTGGCGATGGCGTTAGGTACGCAAAGCGTTGCTAAGGTGGATAAAATTTTCGGGCCGGGCAATGCCTTTGTGACGGAAGCTAAACGCCAAGTCAGCCAAATGATTAACGGAGCCAATATCGATATGCCGGCCGGGCCATCAGAAGTGTTGGTGATTGCCGATGAACAGGTGGATCCTGAATTCGTTGCCTCTGATTTGCTTTCCCAAGCAGAACACGGCGCAGATTCGCAAGTGATTTTGGTCACACCGAGCGAAACGCTGGCAAAACAGACCGCACTTTGTGTGGAACAACAGCTTGCCCAACTGCCTCGTGCAGAAATCGCCCGCAAAGCGTTGTCCCACAGTCGTATTCTCATCGCCAAGGATTTGGCGCAATGTCTCGCCATCAGCAATGAATATGCGCCGGAACACTTAATCGTGCAAACGCAAAACGCCCGTGAATTATTGCCTCAACTGGATAATGCCGGGTCCATTTTCCTCGGTGCTTATTCGCCGGAAAGCATGGGCGATTACGCCAGCGGCACCAATCACGTTCTGCCAACCTACGGCTACACGCGCACCTATTCCAGCCTTGGTTTGGCGGATTTCAGCAAACGCATGACCGTGCAGGAACTCACCCCGCAAGGCTTCAAAGATTTAGCCGAAACCGTGGAATTGATGGCGCAGGCGGAACAGCTGGATGCGCACAAAATGGCAGTGAGTTTGAGATTAGCGAAGTTGCAATAAGAGGAAAACCACATGACAATCACAACATTATCCCGACAAAACGTGCAAGCGCTTACGCCCTATCAATCCGCCCGAAAACTCGGTGGCAACGGCACGATTTGGCTGAATGCGAATGAGTATCCCACTTCGCCGACGTTTCAACTTTCGGGCAAAGATTTAAACCGCTACCCTGAGCCGCAACCGCAAGCGGTAGTGCAAGGCTATGCCAATTATGCGGGTGTGCCGCCTGAAAATGTGTTGGTGACCCGTGGCGGTGATGAAGGCATTGAGTTGGTTATTCGAGCTTTTTGCGAACCAAATCAAGACGCTATTTTGTTCTGCCCACCTACGTATGGCATGTATGCTGTGAGTGCCGAAACGGCAGGCGTGGCGTGCAAAACCGTGCCATTAACGGCAGATTTTCAACTAAATCTTGCCGAAATTAAACCGCAACTGGAGGGCGTGAAAGTCGTCTTTGTGTGTAGCCCAAACAACCCGACAGGCAATTTGCTCAAACGGTCGGATTTGCTTGAGCTTTTGCAACTCACTGCCGGCAAAGCCATTGTGGTGGTGGATGAAGCTTACATCGAATTTTGCCCTGAAGCGACACTCACAAAAGAGCTGAAAAATTACCCGCACTTAGCCATTATTCGTACCCTCTCCAAAGCCTTTGCCTTGGCAGGATTGCGCTGCGGTTTTGTGTTAGCCAATACGGCGTTAATCCAAATTCTCAGCAAAGTGATCGCCCCTTATCCCATCCCCGTGCCAAGCGCCGACATCGCGGAACAAGCCTTGCAGGCGGAGAATATCGCCCTTGTGCAAGCCCGCGCACAGGAGATTTTAGCCAATCGTCAATGGCTGGCTGAAGCCTTAGCAGACTTGCCACAAGTGGAAAACGTGTACCACAGCGAAGCCAATTATTTGCTCATAAAATGCCAAGATGGCGAGCGCGTTTTCAAGGCGTTGTGGGAGCAAGGGATTATCCTGCGCGATCAAAACAAAGCATTAAATTTACAAAATTGTATTCGGATTACTGTGGGGACAAGAGAGGAGAATGAGAGAGTGGTGGAGGCGATTGCCATACTAAAATAATGCTCAAAAAAACTCCCCTCTTTAACAAAGAGGGGGACCGGATCACGAGTTTATATACATTGATAGAGGAAAAAACCATGCAACCCACCCTTTTTATCGACCGCGACGGCACGCTGATTGACGAACCGAAAACCGATTTTCAGATCGATAGTTTGGAAAAGCTGAAATTTGAACCGAACGTCATTCCTGCCTTGCTCAAGCTCAAAGGCAAATACCGTTTTGTGATGGTGTCCAATCAAGACGGGCTAGGCACGGATTCTTTCCCGCAAGAAGATTTCGACAAGCCGCACAACGCCATGATGGCGCTGTTTAAATCACAGGGCATTGAATTTGATGATGTGCTGATTTGCCCTCACAAACCGGAAGATAACTGCGCCTGCCGCAAACCGAAAACCAAGTTGCTGAAAAAATACATCCAAAAAAACTTGTTCGATCCTGACCGCTCTTTTGTGATTGGCGACCGAGCTACTGACGTGCAGTTGGCTGAAAACCTCGGCATTCGTGCACTGCAATATCACCCTGAAAAATTAAACTGGGATTTGATCGCAGAAAAACTGCTCGGCGAACCCGTCAGTAACATCGGCAACCGCCCACCTCGCTACGCAGAAGTCGCCCGCAAAACTAAAGAAACAGACATCAAGGTTCAAGTATGGCTGGATGAAACGGGCGTGAACCAAATCAGCACGGGCGTGGGCTTTTTTGACCACATGCTCGATCAAATCGCCACCCACGGCGGTTTCCGCATGAACGTCAGCTGCAAAGGCGACTTACACATTGACGAACACCACACCGTGGAAGACACTGCCCTCACCCTTGGAGCCGCCTTAAAACAAGCCATCGGCGACAAACGTGGCATCGCTCGCTTCGGCTTCGTGTTGCCGATGGACGAATGCAAAGCAGAATGCGCTCTGGATTTATCCGGTCGCCCGTGGATTAAATTCAACGCCAAATTCAAACGGGATAAAGTGGGCAATTTCAGCACGGAACTCACCGAACATTTCTTCCAATCCCTCGCATTTTCGCTACTCGCCACGCTTCACCTAAAAGCCACCGGCGACAATGACCACCACAAAATTGAAAGCCTGTTTAAGGTATTCGGCAGAACCTTAAGACAAGCTATTCGAATTGAAGGGAATGAATTGCCGAGTAGTAAGGGGGTGTTGTGATAAATATATGAAATGTAGAAAAAACCTAAGGGTTTATGTAGAATTTAACACTTTAAATCAATGGATCAATATTTATTAAATATATGAATATTGAGAGCAATTACAATAACAGGAGATTTTATGTGGTATCAATGGGTTTTTTCAGGGATAGGATTAATAGTTTTTTCAGCTATTGGATACTTATTTATTAATATTGTTAAAGCTTATAAAAATAGAGTTGGTTATTTTATATACCCTAAGTTTAGATATAGTTTGCCAGATGAGTTCATAAAATCTAGAGGAAAAAATAAAGGCATTGATTCCTTTGATGTACAGGCTGTTCAAATTAATAACTTTTCATATGAAATAAAGAAAGAAGTTAAAATCATATTTGATGGTGATATAAATTTGTCTCCTAAAGTATATTACTTAGATAAGTCTAAGGTAAATATGGAATTTTTAGATAAAGAAATAAACATCAAGGATTTTTACCCTGATCAAACATTATATGTTGAGTTTTATAATCCTAATAGAAATTTTTGTATTAAGAATATACTTATTGATGGAAGTAAGATCTCTAGAACAGTTCAAGTTTTAACAGAGTTAAAAAGAGATCCTAAACTGGCGCTACTAAAGTATACATCTTTATTGACTATATTTTTCACTGTTGTTTTAGTTGTTTTCTTTGTTTTTTTTACCATAGAAAGAAACAATCTTACTAATGAATTTCACAATAAGCTAAACAATTATCAGAAAGGTTTAAGTGGAAGACTTTGTGGTCTATCTCCTTATAATATAAATGGTTTTCTATCATATATATCATTAGATAATGATATAGAAAAATTATTAAAGAATAATTTAATTTCTGAAGAAGAGATTCTAAGACTTAATCAAGTTAAAAGCATAGAAGAATTAAAAGGATTAAAACAAGTGATTTTATGTACTCCTCCTAAAAAGGAATAATTATGCCCAATATCACCATCATCGACACTGGCTGTGCCAACCTCTCTTCCGTCAAATTTGCCTTTGATCGCTTGGGTTATTGCGCCGAAATCACGCGGGATATTCACAAAATCCAAGCTGCCGATAAATTGCTATTGCCCGGCGTGGGCACGGCGATGGCGGCGATGCAGAATTTGGCGGAGCGTAACCTGATTGACTGTATCCGCAACGCTACCCAACCGATGCTTGGTATTTGTTTGGGTATGCAGCTGATGACCGAATTTTCCACCGAAGGCAATGTGGCGGCGCTCGGTTTAATGAACGGGCAGACAGAGCTCATCCCAAATAGCGGCTTGCCGTTGCCGCACATGGGCTGGAACAAGGTGCGTTACACGCCAGACCATACGCTGTTTGCCGGCATTGAACAGGACAGCCATTTTTACTTTGTGCACAGCTACGCCGTGCAACCCAACGAAAACACCATTGCGACAAGCCATTACGGTGTGGACTTCTCCGCCGCCATCGCGAATAAAAATTTCTACGGCGTACAGTTCCACCCGGAACGATCGGGTAAAAATGGTGCGTTGTTGTTGAGGAATTTTGTGGAGAAGGTGAAATAGATTACAGATCTAAAATAACGCACGATCCCCCTCTTTAGAAAAGAGGGGCAGGGGGAGATTTGATTACGATGTCTAATCTCACACAAGGTTAAAAATGACTTCTGCCACAAACGCTTGCGTTTGAACGTTGCTTTAGCAACAGCACGGAGTGTGAGCGAAGCGAATAAATCTCCCCTAACCCCTCTTTGCTAAAGAGGGGAACTGATTACATTACACAGGAAAACCTATGCAAACATCACAAATCATCCCCGCCCTCGATCTCATCGACGGGCACGTTGTCCGCCTACATCAGGGCGATTATGCGCAGCAGACCACTTACAGCGACAATCCCATTGAGCAGTTCGCAAGCTATATTCAACAAGGCGCGCAGCAGTTGCATTTGGTGGATTTAACCGGCGCGAAAGATCCGTTGAAAAGACAGACCGCACTTATCGGCAAAATTATCGCCGCCACACAAAGTAACATTCAGGTGGGTGGTGGGATTCGTACCGAACAGGACGTCGCCGATTTGCTAGCGGTGGGCGCGAACCGCGTGGTGATTGGTTCTACGGCGGTGACACAACCCGATATGGTACAACGCTGGTTTAACAAATATGGCGCGGAGAAATTCGTGTTGGCGCTAGACGTGCGCATTGAAAACGGGCAGAAATTGGTGGCGATTAAAGGTTGGCAGGAAACCAGTGCGCTGACCCTTGAAAACGTCGTGGAAAATTACCGCACTTTTGGCTTGCAACATGTGCTTTGCACCGACATTTCCCGCGACGGCACACTGGCAGGTTCTAACGTGCAGCTTTATCGTGAAGTGTGCGCTAAGTTCCCGGATGTGCAGTTCCAGTCTTCCGGCGGCATCGGTTCGTTGGCGGATATCGAAGCTCTCAAAGGCACAGGCGTGGCAGGCGTGATTGTGGGGCGCGCGTTGTTAGAAGGAAAATTTAATGTAGCGGAGGCAATCGAATGTTGGCAAAACGGATAATTCCTTGTTTGGACGTGCGTGATGGACAGGTGGTGAAAGGCGTGCAGTTTCGCAATCATGAAATTATCGGCGACATCGTGCCGTTGGCGCAGCGTTATGCGCAGGAAGGCGCGGATGAGCTGGTGTTCTATGACATTACCGCCTCTTCGGACGGCCGCACCGTGGATAAAAGCTGGGTGGAACGCGTGGCGCAAGTCATCGACATTCCGTTTTGCGTAGCGGGCGGCATTAAAACTATCGCGGATGCGGAACAGATTTTTGCTTTCGGCGCGGATAAAATTTCCATTAATTCTCCCGCTCTTGCCGATCCTGATTTGATTTCACGCTTGGCGGAACGTTTTGGCGTACAGGCCATCGTGGTGGGCATTGACAGCTGGTTCGAGCAGGAAACGGGCAAATATTGGGTGAACCAATACACCGGAGACGAAAAACGCACCCGACAAACCAATTGGCAGCTGTTAGATTGGGTAGCCGAAGTGCAACAACGTGGTGCGGGTGAAATTGTATTGAATATGATGAATCAAGACGGCGTACGCAACGGCTATGATTTAGCGCAACTGAAACTGGTGCGCCAAACTTGCCACGTCCCGCTAATCGCCTCCGGTGGCGCGGGTAAAATGGTGCATTTCCGTGATGCTTTTATTGACGCCAATGTGGACGGCGCTTTAGCCGCGAGCGTGTTCCATAAGCAGATTATTCAGATTGGGGAACTCAAACGCTATTTGCGTCAACACAATATTGAAATCAGAGAGTAAGGAAAATGATGCTTAATACTAGCCTTATCAACTGGAAAAAAGTCGATGGGTTACTGCCTGTCATTGTTCAACATGCACAAACCAGTCAGGTTTTGATGTTGGGATATATGAATAATGAAGCCTTAACCAAAACCATCAATGAAGGCAAAGTGACCTTCTATTCCCGTACCAAGAAACGCCTCTGGACAAAGGGGGAAACCTCGGGGCATTTTTTGAATGTCGTGGATATGAGTTTGGACTGCGACAATGACACCTTGTTAATTTTAGCTAACCCTATCGGCGCAACCTGCCATACCGGAGAAGACAGCTGCTTTCATCAGTTCACTCAACAAGCCACCAGCCACTGGACATGGTTTGCCCAACTGGAGCAGCATTTAGCAGAAAAGAAAAACGCTGATCCGGCCACCTCTTACACCGCAACGCTGCACAGTAAAGGCATTAAGAAAATCGCCCAAAAAGTGGGAGAAGAAGCGGTAGAAACGGTGCTAGCTGCCGTTTCGCAAGATAAACCGGAAACCCTCAGCGAAGCGGCGGATTTGGTCTATCACTTGATCTGCCCCCAAAACCTGGACTATTCACATAAGGGATGACGACGATGTTGTATCAGATTCAGCCCTTTTATGTCACTTTTTTCAAAGCGTCTCAACCAAGTTCCGACTAATGTGCCAGAGGAGATATTGTAAAAACAAGTGGCTTCTCGAATGCTCATTTTCCCTTTTAGGATAGGTTGAAGAACCTGTAATTTAAATTTTATTGCGTAGTGTTTACCCATAAAAAATCTGCACCTCAATTGTTTGGTTGTTCAGTCCAACTTTTGGGGTGCAGATCATTTGACCTGTTCTTTGATTTTGATTAAATCAAACGGCTGCCAAAATAGGCAATCGTGAGCAGAATGATACCTGAAATTG
>NZ_KV837949.1:0-61701 GCF_001838615.1 Haemophilus sp. HMSC61B11 | reverse complement strand
AGAGAAAATCGCTTTGTGCAGATTTTCTAGAGTCACCGCTTGTAATACATGATAAGTCCCCGAAATTAAAGTCAGCGTGAGTAATACTTCTCCCATCGCAAATAAACAGAAGAAATGACGTTCTACCGCCATTAATGGTGGAATTGCTGGCGAAAATTGAATTTTACGTTTTTTCAAATTGCGATCTAACCAGACTAACTGAATCACATAAAGCGTTGCAATAAAACAAACTGCATAGGTAAAGAGCGACAACCCGATATGGAACAACATCAATGTATTTTGATTAAGCATCTGAATGATATGGCTTGATAAGAATGTCGCAAAGATCAAGCTAATAATCGAAAACGCATACACGATGGGTAAAACAAACCACATCGTAGAAACCAGAAACATTGAAAGCGTCGCTAAGGCAGCAATAATTACGCTCATTAAGGAAGCGATTTGCATTAGCGTAAAACTCTGCCCTGAGGCAAGATCCTCTAACAAAGGGAAAGTGCTGACCGCATGCAGAATAATTGCGGCAAGTGCGGTCAGAAAAAATGGAATTTTGCTTTGACTCAACTTCCCTTCTGATGAGTTCATCAAAAACGGAGCGATCAGCAATAGACTAAGAATGTAAAAAATAATTGAAAAAAGGGCAAACCACATAATGCGTTCTCTTTACTAGGAATTATTTTTATTTTAACGGATCTTTTCTCTAGATCGCCATAATTTTATTTGAAATGATGAAAAACGCCCAAATTTCGGTATAATCACGGCAATTTTTTAAGAAAAAACAGGATTTAAAATGTTTGAGAATTTATCGGATCGCCTTTCCAAAACGCTACGCAACATTAGCGGTAAAGGTCGCTTAACTGAAGATAATATTAAAGAAACCCTACGCGAAGTGCGTATGGCATTGTTAGAAGCTGACGTTGCGTTGCCTGTCGTACGTGAATTTATCGCCAAAGTAAAAGAAAGCGCATTAGGCGAAGAAGTCAATAAAAGCTTAACACCAGGCCAAGAGTTCTTAAAAATCGTTCAACGTGAACTCGAAAAAGCCATGGGGGAAGCCAATGAAAGCTTAAACTTAGCAACACAGCCACCCGCAGTTATTTTAATGGCGGGTTTGCAAGGTGCGGGTAAAACCACCAGCGTGGGTAAATTAGCAAAATTCTTACGCGAACGTCATAAAAAGAAAGTGCTTGTAGTATCTGCCGACGTATATCGTCCTGCAGCAATCAAACAGCTTGAAACCTTAGCGCAATCTGTTGGCGTGGATTTCTTCCCATCAGATGTCAAACAAAAACCGGTAGAGATTGCAAAAGCGGCACTTGCTGACGCGAAACTGAAATTCTACGATGTATTAATCGTGGATACCGCGGGTCGCTTACACGTTGATAGTGAGATGATGGATGAAATCAAGCAAGTTCACGCGACATTAAATCCAATTGAAACGCTTTTCACCGTTGATGCAATGACTGGTCAAGATGCGGCAAATACCGCAAAAGCCTTCAATGAAGCTTTGCCTCTTACTGGGGTCATCTTGACCAAAGTGGATGGTGATGCGCGTGGCGGTGCAGCCTTATCTATTCGTCAAATCACGGGCAAACCGATTAAATTCCTTGGTGTGGGCGAAAAAACAGAAGCCCTTGAGCCATTCCATCCTGATCGTGTAGCGTCGCGTATTTTAGGCATGGGTGATGTGCTTTCCCTGATTGAAGATCTTGAACGTTCAGTGGATCGCGAAAAAGCGGAAAAAATGGCGCAGAAATTCAAGAAAGGCGATGATTTCACCTTAGACGATTTCCGTGAACAGCTCCGTGAGATGAAAAAGATGGGTGGCATGATGTCGATGCTTGAAAAATTACCGGGTGCGAAAAACTTACCGGATCATGTCAAAAATCAAGTGGATGACAAAATGTTTATCAAAATGGAAGCTATTATTAATTCCATGACCTTAAAAGAACGTGCCAATCCAGATATTATCAAAGGATCTCGCCGTCGTCGTATTGCATTAGGTTCTGGCACACAAGTTCAAGATGTGAATAAGTTGCTGAAACAATTTGACGAAATGCAACGTATGATGAAGAAAATGCGCAAAGGCGGCATGGCGAAAATGATGCGCGGCATGCAAGGCTTAATGGGCGGAGGCGGCTTAGGTGGCCTTGGCGGTTTAGGCGGCATGTTTAAACGTTAATCCCCTCGTCAAATTAAGTGTGGTCAAAAATCGATAGGTTTTTGACCTTATTTCTTATCTTTTCAGTCAGTATTTCCTATCTCCTTATTAAATTACTCAGTTTTAGGTAATATTTTCATCAATTGATAGTCGATATAATTGCTCAAGTATTTTACTTAGCGTAAAATCTAACCTTGATGGTTATTTTCGGAATAACTAACCATCAGGGCATCGTATTTTCTAATAATCTAGGAGTGATAAAATGGGACAGTATAAAAAGTTCTGGTACCTATTAGTCGCCGTATTGATTGGAGCCTTCTCCATCCTCGGTTACTATGGGTTCGAAGTTTATCGTGAAGCACCACCTATTCCGCAACAATATGTTTCTGAATCTGGCGAAAAAGTGATTACTCACGATGATATTTTACATGGTCAAACAGCTTGGCAAACCACTGGCGGTATGCAAGTGGGCTCTGTTTGGGGTCATGGTGCGTACCAAGCACCTGACTGGACTGCAGATTGGCTTCACCGTGAATTAACTAATTGGTTGGACATTACTGCTAATCAAGAGTTCGGTAAAAACTTTGCTGATTTAAATGATGAACAACAAACTTTATTAAAAGCACGTTTAACCAAAGAATATCGAGGTAGTAAAGTTGAAAACGGCACTGTTGTGCTTTCTAATACCCGTTTAGCGGCAATGGAAAAAACAGCACAATACTATATCTCTTTATATGGTGATGATCCTGCAACTAAAGTGACTCGTGAACACTTTGCGATGAAGGATAACACTCTTCCTGATTTACAAGCTCGTAAAGACTTAGCTAAATTCTTCTTCTGGACAGCATGGACTGCATCAGCTGAACGTCCAAATACTCACGCAAGTTACACCAACAACTGGCCACATGAGCCGTTAATTAATAACATGCCAACTCCAGAAAACGTGATTTGGTCTATTGCGAGTGTGGTATTCCTCATTGCTGGTATTGGTTTTGTGGTATGGATTTGGTCATTCAAAAAACGTGAAGATGAAAAAGAACCAGCAACACCTGAGTTCGATCCTCTCACAAAATTACAACTTACCCCTTCTCAACGTTCGTTAGGTAAATACCTCTTTACTGTACTTGCTCTTTTCGTATTGCAAGTAACATTAGGTGCAGTTGTGGCACACTACACGGTTGAAGGTCAGGAGTTCTATGGTATTGATATTTCTCAATACTTCCCGTATTCATTAGTGCGCACATGGCATATTCAAGCAGCCTTATTCTGGATTGCAATGGCATTCTTAGCCGGTGGTTTATTCCTTGCACCAATCATTAATGGCGGTAAAGATCCGAAATTCCAAAAATTGGGTGTGGATGTTCTCTACTGGGCATTAGTGGTATTGGTGGTAGGCTCATTCACTGGTAGCTACTTAGCTATTGCTCATATTCTTCCTGAAGAATGGAGCTTTATGTTCGGTCACCAAGGCTATGAATTCATTGACTTAGGTCGTTTCTGGCAAGCTGTGAAATTTGCAGGCATCTTGTTCTGGTTAGTCTTAATGCTTCGCGGCACAGTGAATGCGTTCAAACAACCAGGTGATAAAAACTTATTGGCATTATTCTTCGCCTCAGTAATTGCGATCGGTTTATTCTATGGCCCAGCATTATTCTATGGCGAGCATACTCACATTTCTGTGATGGAATACTGGCGTTGGTGGGTAGTTCACCTATGGGTAGAAGGCTTCTTCGAAGTATTCTCTGTAGCGGCACTGTCATTCATCTTCGTAAGTTTAGGTTTAGTTTCACGTCGTACTGCGACTGTTGCAACCATTACTGAAGCAGCGTTGTTCTTAATCGGTGGTATTCCAGGTACTTTCCACCACTTATACTTCGCTGGTGCAACAACCCCAATTATCGCAGTAGGTGCATCTTTCTCTGCACTAGAAGTGGTACCATTAGTGTTATTAGGTCATGAAGCTTGGGAACACTGGGCAATGAAACAAAAAGCACCTTGGATGGAACGCTTAAAATGGCCTCTTTACTGCTTCGTTGCAGTGGCATTCTGGAATATGTTAGGTGCTGGCGTATTTGGTTTCTTAATCAACCCACCAATTTCGCTTTATTATATCCAAGGCTTGAACACCACTGCCGTTCATGCTCACGCCGCATTATTCGGTGTGTATGGTTTCTTAGCATTAGGTTTCGTATTCTTAATCGCTCGTTATTTACGTCCAGATACACCATTTAACGATAAGTTAATGAAATGGGGCTTCTGGCTATTAAATGGCGGTTTAGTATTAATGATCGTATCAAGCTTACTACCAATTGGTATTATTCAAGGGTATGCAAGTATCTCTGAAGGCTTATGGTATGCTCGTAGTGAAGAATTTATGCAACAACCTCTATTCGATACCCTACGTTGGGTTCGTTTCGGTGGCGACGTTGTCTTCATCTTCGGTGCTCTCGCTTTCTTCTGGCAAATCTTTACGATGATTTTCTTTAAACCGAAAAAAGCAGCATAATTTAATCTATTATTATTCAAAAGCGGCTATGCAATTAGCCGCTTTTTATTTGTGAAAAATTAGTTAAATTTCTAACCGCACTTTGATCTTCATCAAATCATTTACCTTCTTTTAAGTATGATTAAATTCGTCTTTAGATCTATACTTTCTCTACTTTTCAACTTTTCTTATAACATTTCAACATGAGTGACAATCCATTCAACGCTAGTTGGCCATCAAAAGGCAATACGCTATGTCTAGGTCATTGGGATATTAGTTATCTCGGTTTACCTGTGGTACTGCCAATTGAACGTCGAGATAAAGATATGGGAACAAATAATATTTATAATTTCATGGATCCCGAAGATGAACTTTATCGAGAAGGCTTAATGGAAGATGATTGGATTGTGGAAAATATCGATTGGCTTTCCGATGTCTTTATTGAGCATAATATTCCCTTAGAAGAAGAAACCATGAGAGCATTTTATCAAGCAGTGAATAAGGAAGATTGGCGCTGTGGGAGCTGTGGTGGATGTATTTAATAGCAAAGTGCGGTCAATTTTATCCTTGTTTTTATACCGAACTGTCATAATAAAAATACTAGGAAATTCAATATTTCTGATATAGAATTCTCCGATTTGTTTTTTAAAAGGGAGAAAAGAATGAAACTTGTTGAAGTTAAACATCCGCTTGTTAAACATAAATTAGGCGTGATGCGCGAAGCTGATATTGATACCAAAAAATTCCGTGAACTCGCCACTGAAGTAGGTAGCTTACTCACCTATGAAGCCACTGCCGACCTTGAAACAGAAAAAGTGATTATTGAAGGTTGGAATGGCCCAGTTGAAATTGAACGTATCAAAGGTAAAAAAGTCACTGTTGTGCCAATTTTACGTGCGGGGCTTGGTATGATGGATGGCGTGTTAGAGCATGTTCCAAGCGCTCGTATCAGTGTAGTAGGGATTTATCGTAATGAAGAAACCCTTGAACCCGTCCCTTATTTCCAAAAACTAGCCAGTGACTTAGAAGAACGTTTAGCTATCGTTGTGGATCCAATGCTCGCAACAGGTGGTTCAATGATCTCTACAATTGATCTGTTAAAAGCAAAAGGTTGCCAACATATCAAAGTATTAGTGTTAGTGGCAGCGCCAGAAGGTATTAAAGCATTAGAAAAAGCACATCCGGATATCGAGCTTTATTGTGCATCTATTGATGATCACTTAAATGAACAAGGCTACATCATTCCAGGCTTGGGGGATGCTGGCGATAAGATTTTTGGGACGAAATAATTCCCTTTTAATAAGACGGCATTTATAGCCGTCTTTTTTCCGTGCGTGAAAACACAAAAGCTAAAAAAGCATAAAAACCGACCGCACTTTCAGTTAATTCAAACCGAGAGTTGAAACTAAATGAGTAATCAAACGACAACCGCACCTGTTGAGGTGCAAAGCATGGGCAAACAAGCGTTTGTCGGTTTACAGATGTTATTTGTGGCCTTTGGCGCCTTAGTATTAGTTCCCTTAATCACCGGATTAAATTCTAATACAGCCCTTCTAACCGCGGGTATTGGTACGCTACTTTTCCAACTTTGTACCGGTAAACAAGTACCTATTTTCTTAGCCTCCTCTTTTGCCTTTATTGCACCTATTCAATATGGTGTACAAACTTGGGGCATTCCAACCACAATGGGTGGACTTGCTTGTGCAGGCTTCGTCTATTTCGCACTATCAACCTTAGTGAAATTGCGCGGCAGTGCTGCACTCGAACGAATCTTCCCGCCTGTTGTTGTGGGTCCCGTAATTATCATTATTGGTATGGGGCTTGCACCAGTTGCTGTTGATATGGCATTAGGTAAAAACAGTGCATATAGCTATGAGCATTCGGTATTAGTTTCGATGATTACCTTGGTCACCACCCTTTCTGTTGCGGTATTTGCCAAAGGCATGATGAAACTGATTCCAATTATGTTTGGTATTGTTGCTGGCTATGTGGTTTGTTTATTCCTAGAGTTAATTAATTTCCAACCTGTTCTAGACGCAAAATGGTTTGAATTACCTCAATTAACCAAACCAGAATTTAATTTAGAAGCCATTCTTTATATGCTACCCATTGCTATCGCACCAGCCGTTGAACACGTTGGTGGTATTATGGCAATCAGTTCTGTAACAGGTAAAGATTTCCTTAAAAAACCAGGCTTACATCGCACCTTATTAGGCGATGGTGTCGCAACGGCTGCAGCTTCATTAGTAGGTGGTCCACCAAATACCACTTATGCCGAAGTAACCGGTGCAGTCATGCTCACTCGTAACTTCAACCCTAATATTATGACTTGGGCAGCGGTATGGGCAATTGCAATTTCCTTCTGTGGTAAAGTAGGTGCATTCCTCTCGACTATTCCAACTATCGTAATGGGGGGCATTATGATGTTGGTATTCGGTTCGATTGCCGTTGTTGGGATGAGTACCTTAATTAAAGGCAAAGTAGATGTAACCGAACCTCGTAACCTTTGCATTATTTCTGTAGTTATGACGTTCGGGATTGGTAATATGTTTGTCAACGTCGGCGATGTTGTTTCCCTAAAAGGGATTAGCCTTTGTGCCATCGTTGCCATTGTACTGAACTTGATTTTGCCAAAAGCAAAAAATGAAGTAGAATAAAACTTCCCAAATAAAAGGGTTAAATGAAAGTTTAGCCCTTTCTTTTTTTATTTTAAATCAACTCGTTAATCCGTGAATCAGCAACTTTCTTTACCTATTCATCAAATTGATGATGAAACGCTTGAGAATTTTTATAGCGATAATAATGCATTATTGCTTAATTCTTTACGTCAAAACATGACTGATTTACAACAACAATTCTTCTACCTTTGGGGCAGCCAAAGCGTTGGGAAAACCCATCTGTTACGTGCACTCTGTAATGAATATATTCAGCAACAACGGAGCGCCATTTATGTCCCGTTGAGCAAATCACAATATTTTTCCACGGCGGTTTTTGAGAATTTAGAACAGCAAGAACTGGTTTGCTTAGACGATTTGCAAACAATTATTGGAAATTCAGAATGGGAAATTGCCTTATTTGATCTTTTTAATCGCATTAAGACTAATGGTAAAACCTTATTAGTTGTCAGTGCAGATCAATCTCCAACTTCCCTACCCGTTAAATTACCGGATCTTGCTTCTCGCTTAAAATGGGGAGAAAGTTATCAACTGATTCCACTCAGCGATGAACAAAAATTTGCAGTATTGAAGCAGAATGCCCATCAACGGGGTATCATACTTTCAGATGATACTGCCAATTTTATATTTACTCGTCTAGATCGTGATATGGCAACATTAAAAGAGGCGTTAGTTCAACTCGATAAAGCCTCATTGCAAGCTAAACGAAATCTGACCATTCCTTTCGTGAAATCTATTTTAGGTTTATAAACAGATAAAAAAATAACCGCACTTTTAAAGTGCGGTTAATTTTTTAGTCATTTAATTACCAGCAGTGATGGCAATAACCAACACCGACACTCGGCATTATTGCTACAGGAATGCGAGAATAACCTGTATGTTTAGAGCGATGATCACTCGCATTCATTTCATTTGGAACGCTATCTCTTTGTGCAACTTTCGCTTTTTCTCGAGCAGTGACAGTATTACCACTTGTTACTCGAGCATTGTAATCCTGCACGGTATTCATATCATACGCTGCGACCCCATTTCCAATAGTTGATGCCTCTTGAGGAGCTGTACAAGCTGTTAAAACAGATAGTGCTGCAATAGAAATTAATTTTTTCATAATACTACCTTTTATCACAAACTACTTTATTGAGTGTTTCTCTGCCTTCTTTAATCCGCGCATTTGCTTTTTTTCTAATGTATGGATCTTCATTTTGCTCAATGTATTTCGCTACATTCGCATTTCGGATTGCATAAACAGGCACATACTGTGAATGTTTTGTCTCACCTTTTTTATAAATCGTTGCCCCTAACACACTACCATAATACTCACTGGCATCATTAGGTTTGATGTAATAATTACTGGTATTAGTAACATCTACGCCATCATCACTTTTAAAACCGCTACAAATCCCCGCAGGTGAAAGAAACGTTGTTTTTGATGCCGCAGCTTCATTAAATTTATAGACCTCAAATTCAACACTATTAGCCAGTTCTTCCATATCTTTTTCAGATTTCGGATCTAAACTTCGCTGTCCTTTCCCATCAATATATTTCACGGTTTCAGAAATATTACTTTCAGAAACATTAACTGAAACATTATTTTCAGGTGTCTTCATTTTCGTTGCATATACAACACTACTACCTTCGGCTAAAACAGCTGATGATGCCAAAATACAAAATGAGTAAATCCCAATTTTTTTCTTAATATGACTCATAATACTAATGCGATTCCCTAAGTTAATAATTGTTTTCGTATAATTCAATTGGTAAATAATCCGGGCCTCGGAAGAAAGTGTACTTCATTCCGGTTAATTCATCAACCCGAATTGACTCACAAGAGACGCCTTTTTCTAAAAGATAAGCGACATATTCATCAATACTTTCTACTTTGAATGCTAAATGCCGTAAACCACAAGCTTCAGGATTTGTTACTCTTTGAGGCGGATTTGGAAATGAAAATAACTCGATTTGACTCCCATCAGGAAAACTTAAATCTAATTTATAACTATCTCGTTCTGCCCGATAAGTTTCATTTAGCTGTTTTGCCCCTAAAATCTCCATATAAAAATGCTTCGAACGTGCATAGTTCGAAGCAATAATCGCAATATGGTGAAAACCTAATAATTGAGGTTTCATTATTTCTCCGGTGTGACGCTTTTTGCTTTTTCTTCTTCCTGTAAAGCAAGGGCATCACGTGCAGCACGAATACTCTTTTCAAGCATTGGCACGCGAGGATCATCTGGTTCCAATAAACGTAGCATCATTGCCCAGGTGACGGCCGCCATTTTATAATCTTCACCTTCAAAATAACTGAAAGCAAGTAAACTTAATGCTTCAGGATTAGAATGATCTTGACGAATAATCTCACGTAAAAGCTGATTACCTTTCAGTTTATCCGTTTGATCTTCAGAAGACATTAACATACGCGCATAAGAAAGCTTATAATCTAAATTATCCGGCTCAAGCTTATTCGCTTGTTGGTAACTATCAAAGGCTAATTTTCCATTACCTAAATTCATCCCTACCTGACCTAACAACCACCATTTTTTAGCATCCTTTGGTGTTTTTTGTAAATCCAAACGAAGTGCGGTCGAAAATTGCTGCATTTCTGCATCCGTCATTGGATTTGTGTCTTCTTCTTTGATTCGTTCAAAGAAATAAGGTAATTTTGCCAATGTTTTTTCCATCATATCTTCGGCTTTCCAAGATCCCAAAGGGAAATAAGCCCCGCCGGCAATAATGGCCAAACCTAATAAACCAGAAACAAACCACAACTTACCGTAATTTTTGGCATTTTTATCGATCGTTTGTGTTTCTTGTTGAGGAATATCTTCCAATAATGTTTTTTGTAGCTCTTGTTTAAGTTGTTCAACGTTCTCTACTAAGCCTTGCTGATTATCTTGCTCTATCTCTTTTAAGCGAGAAAAATACAGGGCTTTATTTAACTCATCACGCTTTTTATCTTCTTTTGCTTTAACAGAACGCAACAAGGGATAAAAACAAATCAATGCCACCACTAAAGTGAGCACAATAATACTTAATGCAAAATTCATTATTTATCCTTTTCTTTGAGTAAAGCCGATAAACGCGCATTCTCTTCGTCATCTAAAATCGCGTCAGAATTGACCGCACTTGGGCTTTTCGATTTACGTTTAAATACAAATAAAATGCCAATCAACACTAACAAAATTGGGGCAATCCATAATATGATTGTTGACGTCGTCATTGGTGGATCATAAGTCACAAAATTGCCATAACGTTGAATCATATAATCGACAACTTCACTTCGTTTTTTGCCTTCTTGTAACAACTCAAACACTTTGCCACGCATATCTACTGCAATGGTTGCATTCGAATCGGCAATATTGTTATTTTGACATTGTGGACAACGTAATTCTTGTGTTAATTGATGATAGTCCTTTTCTTGCTCTGGTGAAGCAAAATTCAATGCATCAATGGAAGCTGTCGCCGAAATACTCACCAAAAGTGCGGTTAAAAAAAGCCATGATTTTTTCATTATGGTTTCTCCGCGAGTTTGTCATAAATCGGTTTTAAGGTCTCATTCCAAACGCGTTCATTCACATCACCCGCTAAGCGATAATGAATCACACCTTTACCATCAACGATAAATGTTTCCGGTGCGCCATAAACACCCAAATCTAATGCAAAAGAACCTTTTTCATCTTTAAGCACAAGACTATAAGGATTGCCTAAATCTTTTAGCCATTTTACAGCTTTTGGTGATTCATCTTTATAGTCGATACCAATGATTGTTACACCTTGTTTAGCCAATTGATTCAAGTATTGATGCTCGGCATAACAAGTTGGACACCAAGTTGCCCACACATTCAAGAGAATCGGTTTGCCTTGTTGGAAAATTTCATTACCGTAGGTTTTATTTTCCAATAAATCCGTTAATGTTTTCTGTGGCACAGGTTTTCCCACAAGCGCAGATTCTAACGCTTTTGGATCATCTCCTTGCGCATTACGTCCTAACTGAACTAAAAAAGCTGCAGCCACGGCAAGAAAAATAATAAGTGGGATAAGTAGTTTTTTATTCATAACACTATCAATTTCACATCTATTTCTAGGGGCATACGCCCCTTATTACAATTAAGACTGTTTAACTAACCGACTAAAACGATAACGACGGTCAAACATACAGAGCAAGCCACCTAATGCCATAAACAATCCGCCAATCCAAATCCAACGGATAAATGGTTTATAGTAAAGACGTAGTGCCCATGAGTTATCATCTATTTTTTCACCTAAAGCGACATAAAGATCACGAGTAAAGCCCCAATTAATTGCTGCTTCCGTCATTGGCATTTTACTGACGGTATAAAAACGTTTTTCAGCAAATAATGTTGCTTCCGGTTTACCTGCTTTTGAAATGTCGATTTGTCCTTTACCGCCCATATAGTTAGGACCATTTGCATCACTCACGCCTGCAAATTTGAAGTCATAGTTAGCAATCTGTACCGTATCACCCACAGCCATTCGCACATCACGTTCTACACTAAAGTTTTGACTAAAGGCAATTCCCCAAACAGTCATCGCTACACCAAGGTGAGCCAAAATCATCCCCCAATGGGAACGAGAAAGTTTGGTTATACCTTTAAAGAAAGATTCGCGGTGTGTTGCCCGTTGTTTCATTTCGTAGAGACTCAGTAACACAATAATGACGGACATCATGGTGCCAAGCACAGCACTGACGGTGAGTTTATTTTGGAGGAAATACGGTAACACAAAACCTGCAATCGCCATCACAATGACACTCACAACAACCGGTGTACGAATTTCAGAGAACTGATCGCGACGCCATTTTACTAACGGCCCAATACCTAGTAATAAAGCAAATGGAGTCATAATAATCAAGAACATTTGATCAAAGAATGGCGCACCGATCGAAATAGATCCCAAACCTAATTGTTTGTGAACTAACGGCAATAACGTTCCTAAGAACACCACACAAAGTGCGGTCATTAATAGGATGTTATTTAATAATAATAAGGTTTCACGAGAATAACGTTCCGCATTATCACGTGAACGAATTTGGTTCCCTTTATAAGCATACAAGGTTAACGAGCCACCTATCACTACAACCAAATAAGCAAGAATATACAAACCACGTGTAGGATCTGAAGCAAAGGCGTGTACTGACACTAAGATACCAGAACGAACTAAGAACGTACCCAGTAAGCAAAGTGAGAAAGCAAGGATTGCTAAAAGCACAGTCCAAGCTTTGAAAGAGCCACGTTTTTCAGTAACCGCTAAAGAGTGGATTAATGCGGTTCCTGCAAGCCAAGGCATTAAAGAAGAGTTTTCTACTGGATCCCAGAACCACCAGCCGCCCCAACCGAGTTCATAATACGCCCACCAAGAACCAAGCACAATCCCGAGTGTTAAAAAGACCCAAGCCGCCATCGTCCAAGGGCGAGACCATCTTGCCCAAGCGGAGTCTAATTTTCCTGTCATTAGTGATGCAATCGCAAAGGCAAAAGCCACAGAAAAACCAACATATCCCATATAAAGCAATGGAGGATGGAAAATCAAGCCCACATCTTGCAACATTGGGTTGAGTTCTCTGCCATCTACTGGGAAATCAGGAAATGTACGGGTAAATGGATTCGAGGTAAATAATACGAAGAGTAAAAAGCCGATGCTAATAATCCCCATAATACCTAATACACGAGCTACTGCTTCTTGTGGCAAGTGTTTGCTAAATAAGGCTACTGCAGCCCCCCAAAGGGTTAATAACCAAATCCAAAGTAATAATGAGCCCTCATGTGAACCCCAAACGGCAGATAAACGATAATAAATCGGTAAGCTACTGTTAGAGTTATTCACCACATATTGCACACTAAAATCATTGACGGCAAAAAGGTAGAACAATGCTGCAAAAGCAATGGTTAAACTGAAAAATAAACCATAAGTCATTGGACGAGCCAATGACATTAATTGAGGGTGATCTTTTTCTGCGCCCCATAATGGGAAAATCGCTAAAAAGAATGAGACGGCAAGACTTAAAGCAAGCGCATAATTTCCTAATTCAGCAATCATTAGCGACCTTCTTGCGATTTTTGCTGGGTTTCTTTATAACGACGATCGGCTTCACTCTCGCCTTTTAATTCTGCCCCCATTGGTTTATGCACTTTCTGCATTTTCTCACCCAACTCTGGTGGCACATAATTTTCATCATGCTTAGCAAGCACTTCTGTTGCTTCCAATAAGGTTGGCTCTTTTAACACACCTTGCGCAACAATACCTTGTCCCTCACGGAAAAGATCCGGCAGAATACCTTCGTACTCTACTGTAATTGATGGACCAATATCATTTACATCAAAGCGAACTTTGAGACTTTTCGGGTCTCGACTAACGGAGCCTTCGACTACCATACCACCAACACGAATACGTTGCCCAACTTCAGGTTTTTGGTCAGGATTTCCGTCTTTCCCTTCTACGACTTCCGAAGGGGTATAAAATAAATCAATATTTTGGCGAAGCGCATAAAGCACCAAACCTGTCGCAATCGAAATACCTAAAATCACAAAGATGATGATCGAAAGTCTTGATTTACGTCTTGGATTCATAGGGTATTTCCTTTATTTGCTTGGTTTAAACGTGCCTCACGTTGTTGCTCGCGTAACACTTCTTTTAATACGGCTTTACGCCCCTTGACGCTTTGTATCGCCAAAATAATCATTGCCACAAGGCTAATGCCATAGGAAAGCCACACATAAAAACCGTAGCCTCCCATATTGATAAAATCACTCCAACTTTGGAAAAACATTTTCCGCTCCCTAAAATAAAAAACTATTTCAGCTTACTTGCTAACTCTTTTACCCATGGGCGTTTGCTGTCTTCTTTTAGCAATTCAACGCGGTAACGCACGAGCGTAAACCAAATGGATAAAAACAAAAATCCCAAAATACATAAAATCAGTGGAATTAACATTGGCGTTGCAATAGACGGTTTTTCAAACTTCGTGATACTTGCACCTTGATGTAAGGTATTCCACCACTCTACGGAAAAGTGAATAATTGGTAAATTCACTACGCCAACAATACACAAGATTCCCGCTGATTTTGCGCCCACCGCACGATCAGAAAATGCAGAATAAAGGGCTAATACACCGATATATAAGAAGAAAAGAATGAGTTCTGCGGTTAAACGCGCATCCCATACCCACCAAGTTCCCCACATTGGTTTACCCCAAATTGCACCCGTTACCAAAGCAATAAAGGTAAACATTGCACCAATCGGCGCCATGGCTATCATTGAAAGATGAGCGGCTTTAATTTGCCAAACTAACGCAATAATGGCAGCAACAGCCATCGAACCATAGACACCCATTGACCAAATCGCTGCCGGCACATGCACATACATAATTCGGAAACTATTGCCTTGCTGATAATCTGCCGGAGCATAAGCTAAGCCCCAAACGATGCCAACAGCCAATAATAGAACCGCAATCACACCAAAAAATGGACTTAATTTGCCACATAAATGATATTGGGTTTCATGTTTTGCGTAAGGATGTAACCACTTCCACATAAAAGATCCTTAATTCAAAAAATAAAAAACAGTTAAAAATCTGACCGCACTTTCACCGTCATGATGATTAATTATCTAAACTAATTCGTAGTGCCGCGGCAATAGCAAAAGGCGATAAGGTTATCGCGCCAGCCAAAATTGCACCTAAAATAGCAAGCTGTCCACCATAAGGGAGATTTAACGCAGCGGCATCTAAAATTGCTGAGGCAAAAATTAAAACTGGAATGAATAATGGTACCACAAGCAAACTCAGCAATACGCCACCTTTACGCAAGCCCACCGTCAATGCTACGCCAATTGCACCAATGCAGCTTAAAATCGGCGTGCCCACTAAGAGTGTAAGCACCAATGCCCACCAAATATTCACTTCTAACGAAAGCAATAAAGCGGCAATAGGAGAAAGCAGAATCAACGGCAAACCTGTTAACAACCAGTGTGCAACAACTTTTGCAAGAGTCGTTAGTGCTAAAGGCTGAGCCGTGAGCATCAATTGTTCTAAAGAGCCATCAATAAAGTCATCTCGGAATAAGCGTTCAAAAGACAGCAACGCAGAAAGCAATGCCGCCACCCAAGCGATTCCTGGTGCGATGCGAGAAAGTAACTTAGGATCCGGTCCAATGACTAATGGAAATAACGTGATGACGATTAAAAAAAACCAAAGCGGGTTTAAAATTTCTGCTTGCTTACGGGTCGCAATCTTCAGCTCACGCTTTATAATCTGTAAAAATATCATAAAAATCTAAGAGTTATATTTATAATCAGCAAGGTTGATTTTTTTCAATAGCGTACTTGGCACTTCTTGATGGCTCGTTAAAATCACCATTCCACCTTTTTTAGCATGATTTTCAAAAAGTGCGGTCAAAACTTCAACCCCTTTTTTGTCTATTGCTGTAAAAGGTTCATCCAAAATCCAAAGTGGCGCTTCCGAGATCCATAATCTCGCCAAGGCAATGCGCTTTTGCTGACCCGCTGAAAGTTGAGCTGCAGGCAAATCTTCACGTCCAAGCAAACCTACTGTTTCCAATACATCCCATAAAATATCGGTGCCTTGTTGGCTTTGACTAATCTGCTGATAAAATTTTAAATTTTCCCATGCGGTTAATTCAGGTTTCACGCCGGAATGATGGCCGAGATAAAGCAGCTGATGATAGTATTCTTCGCGCTGTTTTGTAATCTCTTCTAAATTCCACCGCACTTTACCTTCTACAGGTTGTGCAAGGCCAGCTAAAATCCGCAATAAACTTGTTTTACCGATACCATTGTGCCCTTCAATTTGCACGAAATCACCGCTTTGAAATTGCAGTGAAAGATCAGTGAACAACACGCGATCGCCACGTTGGCACGCTAATTGTTCTAATTGAAGTTGATGAGCAGGAAACATAGTCTCAGCCTTAAAAATAAAATCTTATGAAAAATCAGCGGGTATTCTACCACAAGGGGAAATTTTGACGAGATTTTAAGACCTTCAGAGTATAACTATTTAGAAGTAGATTGGCATGTTTATTGATTTAAAACAAACTAAATTTTCCTAGCTTTTTCATCGGATAATCAAATAATTAAAAGATTTGATGATCTAAATCAAATTTTCTGCTACTATTTAGTTACTTTTTGATGTTGTTTTATCAAAAAAACATTACCTTAACTTCATTTTAAAAAGGAACATATTATGTCTTATACTCTACCTGAATTAGGTTATGCTTATGATGCGTTAGAACCTCATTTTGACGCACAAACAATGGAAATTCATCACTCTAAACACCACCAAGCCTATGTAAATAATGCAAACGCAGTGTTAGAAACTTTACCTGCTGAATTTTCTGAAATGTGTGCAGGTCAATTAATCAGCCAATTAGATAAAATCCCAGTTGAAAAACGTACTGCATTACGTAACAACGCTGGTGGTCACGCAAACCACAGCTTATTCTGGAAATCATTGAAAAAAGGTACCACCTTGCAAGGCGATTTAAAAGCCGCTATCGAACGTGATTTCGGTTCTGTAGAAAATTTCAAAGCTGAATTTGAAAAAGCAGCGGCAACTCGTTTCGGTTCTGGTTGGGCATGGTTAGTCATAAACCAAGGTAAATTATCTATTGTTTCTACCGCAAACCAAGATTCACCATTAATGGGTAAAGAAATCGCAGGTTGTGAAGGTTTCCCTCTTTTAGGTTTAGACGTTTGGGAACACGCTTACTACTTGAAATTCCAAAACCGTCGTCCAGACTACATCAAAGAATTCTGGAATGTTGTAAACTGGGATTTCGTTGCAGATCGTTTTGCGAAAAAAGTCGCAGACTGCTGTGCAGCTAAATAATCGTTTCTCAAAATGTAAAAAATCGCCTTTATTAGGCGATTTTTTTATTGGTTAAATCCAACGTCTGACTTTTTTCTTGTACTCTAAATAAGACTCACCAAACTTTTTCTCTAACCAGTATTCTTCAGGTTTAATTTGCCATTGCGTGATGAAATAAATAAACAGAAAAACACCGAGAAAACTGACCGCACTTTGCAAATAAACCGCCCATGCCACTAACCAACCCGCTAAGCTTAAATACATGGGGTTACGGCTAAAACGATAAATACCATTTGCTACAAACACATCACTTTTTTCTAAGTGAATTGGATTGATATTCGCTTTACTTTTATAGAATTGCCAAAGACTAAAAAAAGCGATGGCGGAAGAAACCGATACAAGCAAATAAACTGCTAATACATTGATTTCGAAAGGATAAGGATTAGGCAAATATGCCATCATAAGTGCACAGCCAATAAAAATGACGGGTGGCGGCACAATAGGTTTCTGAATCATAAGATCAAAAATCCAATAAAAAAGCCCGAACATTCGGGCTAATTAAAATATTACAGATTATTTAATTTCATCTGCGCCATTTGTTTCTCTAACGGGTTACCGTTTTTCTGTGCATTTTCAAAACTTGCTTTGGCACCATTCACATCGCCTTTTGCGACCTGAATATCACCTGCTAAAAGATCTTTACGCGCATTAAAGCCTTGGCTTTTCACTTGATTTAGACTTGCTAATGCGGCATCAAATTGACCTTGTTGGAATTGCACGGCAGACAAACGAAGCGCAGCAAGAGACATTAAGATATCATCTTGTGATTGAGCAATCGCTTGTTTCAAACTGTTTTCAGCAGAGGCGTAATCTTGTTTTGCAACGAAACCTTTTGCTTCATCTAATAAGCTAAATACCGCATAGCTGGTTTTATCATGAGCTTTCACAAATTCAGCCACTTTAGCTTGTTGTGCCGCGGCATCTTTATTTGTGGTATAAACTAACGCATCATATTCAGCAGATGCTTGCATGATTTGATTAGCTTGATAAGACTGCCAATAACGCCAACCCAACATCCCGCCTATGCCAAGAATAAAAGCGGCAATAATGGCTTTGCCATTGTCTTTCCACCACTCTTTTAACTGATTCAGTTCTTGTTCTTCTTCAATGGTATATGCCATTTTCTTATCCTTCTAAAATTAAAATTGGGCTTTCACGTGTTCAATTAAATTAGCCACATCAATGGTTTGCTGCTCTGCTTCGCCAAGTAAGTGTTTTACCACAACTTGATTATTTTGCACTTCACTTTCGCCAAGTACAAGAGCGAGAGTCGCACCAGACTTATCTGCGCGTTTAAATTGTTTTTTAAAGTTACCACCGCTGCAATGCAACATGGTGCTTAAGTGCGGTAATTCTGAGCGAAGTTTTTCAGCGAGTTGGAATGCGGCTAATGTTGTACCTTCACCTTGATAAACAACGTAAATATCTACCGCACTTTTTACTGGAATTGATTTATTCACTTCTTGAACAAGTAGCACTAAACGCTCTAAGCCCATTGCGAAACCAACACCGCTGGTTGCGTGACCACCAAGTTGCTCAACTAAGCCGTCATAGCGTCCACCACCGCATACGGTACCTTGCGCACCTAACGCAGAAGTCACCCATTCAAATACGGTTTTATTATAATAGTCTAAACCACGAACCAATTTTGGATTAATTTCATATTGAATCCCAACCGCATCTAATAGACCGCATAACTGCGCAAAATGCTCGCGACTTTCATCGTCTAAATAATCCAATAATTTTGGTGCGCCATCCAATACATCTTGTAATGCTTGATTTTTAGTATCCAAAATACGTAATGGATTTTTTACAAGACGTTCTTTCTCTTCTTCACTCATTAAATCTTGGTAATTTTCTAAGAAAGCCACTAATGCAGAACGATAGTTTGCACGTGCTTCTAATGAACCAATCGAATTTAATTGAAGAGAAACATGTTGATCAATACCTAATGCTTTCCACAAACGAGCCGTTAAAATAATTAGCTCCGCATCAATTTCAGGGGTTGTAATACCAAATACTTCCACACCTGCTTGATGGAATTGACGGTAACGACCTTTTTGTGGACGCTCATGGCGGAACATTGGTCCCATGTACCATAAACGTTGTTCATTGTTGTAAATCCAACCGTGTTCAATCGCAGCACGTACACATCCAGCTGTGCCTTCTGGGCGAAGTGTTAATTGCTCATCATTATCCCAGAAAGTGTACATTTCTTTTGAGACAACATCTGTGACTTCACCGATTGCACGAGCAAATAATGGCGTACTTTCCACGATTGGCATACGCACTTCTGAATAGCCGTAGCTGCTTAAAATTTGGCGAACCTGTCCTTCAATCCATTGCCAAAGTGGAGATTCAGTTGGGGAACAGTCATTCATCCCACGAATTGCTTGAATATTTTTTGCCACGAGTTTTCCTTAAATAATTCGATTTTTTGGATCTTGTTGTGCAACTTTGGCACGAATTTTAGCTTCTAATTGGTCAATAATCGCGTCATTATCAAAACGTTCTTTTTGACGCTCGCCATCTAAATAATAACCACTTTTCTTATTACCACCGGTCACGCCAAGATCAGACACTAATGCTTCACCCGGGCCATTTACCACGCAACCAATAATAGACACATCCATTGGGGTAATAATATCTTCTAAACGTTGTTCTAACGCATTAACGGTACCAATCACATCAAACTCTTGACGAGAGCACGTTGGACAAGCAATAAAGTTAATCCCGCGAGAACGAATACGTAACGATTTCAAAATATCAAAACCAACTTTGATTTCTTCCACAGGATCGGCGGCTAAAGAGACACGTAAGGTATCACCAACACCTTCTGCCAACAGCATACCTAAACCAATCGCAGATTTTACCGCACCTGCACGTGCGCCACCTGCTTCCGTAATGCCTAAATGCAACGGCTGTTTAATGGCTTTTGCCAGTAAACGGTAAGCTTCCACCGCAAGGAAGACATCAGATGCTTTTACACTCACTTTAAATTGATCGAAGTTCAAACGATCTAAGATCTCAACATGGCGTAACGCTGATTCTAATAAGGCTTCTGGTGTTGGCTCACCAAATTTCTCTTGAATATCTTTTTCTAATGAGCCAGCATTGACACCAATACGGATCGGGATATTTTTATCGCGTGCGCAATCCACCACTGCTCGAATACGATCTTCACGACCAATATTGCCTGGATTAATACGTAAGCAATCCACCCCATATTCAGCCACTTTTAACGCAATACGATAGTCGAAATGAATATCCGCCACCAATGGCACATTCACTTGCTGTTTAATGATTTTAAACGCTTCGGCGGCATCCATGGTGGGAACAGAAACGCGCACGATATCTGCACCAACACGTTCCAAGGATTTAATCTGTGCAACGGTCGCTTCAACATCCGTTGTACGAGTATTTGTCATGGATTGTACAGCAATCGGTGCATCGCCACCGATTGGTACATTGCCCACATAAATTTTTGTCGATTCACGACGCTTGATAGTAGGTTTTACTGCTGACATTCTTTCGTAAATTTTCGTTAAGGTTTTGGTAATTTAAATTTAGCCACACGGCCATCAACGGTAAGTGGATACGCTTCGCCTTTATAAGTAATACGAACGTTACCTGGTGCACCGATAATCAATGCATAGTCATTACCATTAAAGGTTAACACTTCGCCTTGTTTATATTCTTTTTGTGCTAAAACTTTACGGTTTTGGTCTTTCACACTAATCCAGCTTGAATTTTTTGTGATCTCAATAACGAGATCGCCTTTCGCTGTTGTTGGTGTTTCAGAAATAGCCGGATTTTCAACCGCACTTTGCGCATCGGGCACGGTTGGCTCTGCTGTGGGTTCTGTGTTAGGTAACGTTTGTTCCACAACCGGTGTTTTAGCTTGTTCAACGGTAGGTGCTGAAGTTACTACAGTTGAAACTTCTGCTTTTACTGATTGAGCTTGATTTTCTTGAGTATTTAAAACAACAGGTTCAACAGCATTATTTTTTGCTTCCGCTACAGGCGCTGTTCCATTATTTGACGTCGCAGGCTGACTATTTATCGCGACTGGAATTTCATTTGAATGCGTAACTGGCACCTCTGCTGTCTTTTCTTTTTCAACATAGGTTTGAACTAAATTATCACGTTCTTCGTTGGATTTTTGATAATTCTGCCACCACCATAAGCCTGTCATCCCAACAGCCGCAAGTAAAATAATGGTTGTGAGTGTACCGACCCAGCGACTATGAGAAGAGTATTGGTTAACTGAACGCGTCGCACGTGCATTTTTACCTAAATCATTTTTGTATGCTTCACCAAAGGTCAAATGCGCCCATTCGCTCTCAGGAATACGTAAAAATTTTGTATAACTACGTACATACCCTTTCATAAAAGTTGATGGCACATTTTTTTGGACAAATTCATTATTTTCTAATTTTTCCAAAATACTTGGGCGCAAAGAAATCGCCTTTGCAGCATCTTCTAGAGAAAGATTCAATGCTTCTCGAGTTTGGCGAAGTTTATCCCCAAAGGAGATTTTAGTTGTTTCGGATTGTTCAACAGTTGTATTCATAGGTATAAAATAAAAAAATAGCAATAAAAAACTAAATGCTAAATTCTAAAGTCGAAAGGGGCTTTTGGCAATGATTATTTGAGTGAGCGGAGTTTTTCCGCTCTAGAAGGATCAACTTGACGCAATTTATCCAATGCCTGTTGATAAACATCGGTTTGTTTTCCAGCAAAAGCACAAAGTGCTATGTTTTCGTAAGTATCGGCTTGATGATAATAATTGGGTGCAGCAAGTGCAGCATTAAATTGTGAATAAGCTTGTTCAAACTCACCTTGCCCACAGAGAAATGCACCAAAGTTGTTATACACATCACCTTGCTTATCGTCTAATTTAATCGCTTGCAAATAAGCTTGCTGCGCTTTTTCTGTATCGCCTTGTAATTGATAAAAATGCGCAAGTGCTGAGTGCACAAGATAATAGCGTTCATCATGTTCAATGGCTTTATCTAAATTAAGTTTTGCTTGAACAAAATCATTTTGTTGAAGATAACCTAATGCCAATTCAACGCGCGCTTTAGCTGCTTGTTGTTTATTAAAGTCAGCAGAAGACTGCAAGACACAGGCAGAAAAAACAAAAGGAAAAATGACCGCACTTAGAATGTTAATTGGGATTAATTTCATCTTATCACTCCTCTATCTTATCACTCTTATCCAGGCCATTTTTCCTTTACAAGTATTGCGATATTTAGCTTAGTTAACAGCTTTTACGTCAATACCTTCACCAAACTTACGCTTCATTGCTGTACGTTTGGTTCGGTCAATTACATCCCCCGCCAGCTGACCACAAGCAGCATCAATATCATCACCTCGGGTTTTGCGTACAATCACTGTAAAACCGTATTCCATTAATGTTTTTTGGAAACGATCGACACGGCTATTTGAGCTTTTACCATAAGGCGCTTCTGGGAACGGGTTCCATGGGATTAAATTGATTTTACACGGGGTATTTTTCAACACTTGGGCTAATTGATGCGCATGCTCTGTACCATCATTCACGTGATCTAATAACACATATTCAATTGTTACTTTGCCATGGTTAGCATTCGATACTTCTAAGTATCTGTGCACCGAATCCATCAACATTTTAATGTTATATTTTTTATTGATCGGCATAATTTCATCACGCAATTCATCGTTCGGTGCGTGAAGTGAAATCGCTAATGCCACATCAATCTTATCGCGCAACATATCGAGCGCAGGCACGACACCTGAAGTGGATAAAGTCACGCGTCGTTTAGATAACCCATAAGCAAAATCATCTAGCATAATTTCCATCGCGGGTACAACATTGGCTACATTTAACAATGGTTCACCCATACCCATCATCACCACGTTGGTAATCGGACGTATACCTGTTACACCAAAATTACCGATAATTTTTGATGCACGCCAAACCTGCCCAATAATTTCAGACACCGTTAAATTACGGTTAAAGCCTTGCTGTGCTGTTGAACAGAAGGTACAAGCTAACGCACAGCCTACTTGAGAAGAGACGCAAAGTGTCGCGCGATCTGCTTCAGGAATATAGACCGTTTCAACTTGCTGTTCACCTACCTGCATCGCCCATTTAATCGTACCATCCGCAGAGCGTTGCTCAACCGCGACTTCTGGCGCTTTAATTTCAGCTACCGCTTTTAATTTTTCTCGTAATTTTTTATTAATATTGGTCATATTGTCGAAGTTATCTTCGCCAAAATGATAAATCCATTTCACTAATTGATCCGCACGAAATGGTTTCTCGCCTAATTCTGCAAAAAACTCACGCATCTGCTGACGCGTTAAATCCATTAAATTAATCTTTTTGGTATTCGTTTCGGATGAAAGGGGTTGTTCTAACATAAAGCCTCGTTATTACACATTACGGCGATGATGTTACTCAGAATTGAGCAACAAAAAATTCGCATATTAAAAATGAGCCGAGATTTTACAGATTTACCGACAGATAAGCTAGCAGATTTGAAAAACAACAAAAATTTTGACCGCACTTCTTTGCGATCAGCATCGCAAAAATCAAAAAAATGAAAGAAAAAAGTGCAGTTAAAAAACTTCAAATTTTTTCTCTTTCACACATCCCAAAGCCCTACAAAAACTGATAGAATGTGCACTTCGTTTTATTCTCTGAGTTAGCTATATTGAAGATATGTTAAAAAAAGTTCTTTCTGTATTGTGTTTAGTGCCTGCAGTCGCAACGGCACAATCTTATATTGTGTATGATTTCACTCATGATAGAGTGTTAGAAAGTAGCTCACCCAATCATGTGCAACCCATCGCCTCTGTCACCAAATTAATGACGGCGAATGTGTTTCTTGAAAATAATCGAAATGCAAACTGTACTGCATCGATTACTGACGATGATTACGATTACATCAAAGGCACTCATACAAAATTACCTAAATATACGCCGATTTCTTGTAATGAATTGTTAAAAGCAATGCTCGTTCATTCTGATAACTATGCTGCTCATGCACTTTCTCGTTCTGCAGGCATGAGCCGCTTACAATTCATCCAAAAAATGAATGAAAAAGCTCGAGAATTAGGCATGCGATCCACTCGCTTTTCAGATAGTTCAGGTTTATCTGACAGCAACATTTCAAGTGCAATGGATTTAGTTAAGCTTGCTAAATACTCGCTCAATAAAGCGCAAATCAAAAACCTTTCTAATATGCCGAGTGCCTTCATTCAAGCAGGAGGACGTAGTGTTTTCGTCAAAAATACCAATAAATTAGTGCGTGAAGAAGTTTTCGATGCGGCAGTTAATAAAACCGGCTATATCCGCGAATCTGGCTATAATTTAGTCTTCGTAAACAAAAATCCATGTAATCACTCGACTATCGGCGTGATTAGTTTAAATAACCATTCATCTGCATTTCGTAGCAACTTTACGAAAGGAAAACTGGAACAATATGGTTGTACTGCTGGACGTAGCATGCAAAACTTTACCGTTGATGAAGCCCAATATGAAGAAGGCTATGATGAAGCGGGTATGGAGCGCCTGATCCAACAAGTTGGTGGTTAATCATTTCAAAAAAGAGCGGTCAATTTTTCACAAAATTTTCCGCTTTTTAATTTTAATTGCCTATGGATTTGATAATTATTTTCATTTGAAAACTTTATAAAAAATGGTATTATTCTGTAGAATGCTAATCAATCATTATTTTTAAGGAGATCTCATGAAGCATTTATTTAAAAGCCTATCTGTTATCGCTCTAGGTTTGGCTGCTTTACAAGCCGAAGCGAAATTTAAAGTTGTGACCACGTTTACAGTTATTCAAGATATCGCTCAAAATGTTGCGGGCGATGCCGCGACGGTAGAATCCATTACCAAACCAGGGGCAGAAATTCATGAGTATGAACCGACCCCTAAAGATATCGTAAAAGCCCAATCAGCTGATTTAATTTTATGGAACGGATTAAATTTAGAGCGTTGGTTTGAGCGCTTCTTCCAAAATATCAAAGACAAGCCAGCCGTTGTGGTAACCGAAGGAATCACGCCACTATCTATTTATGAAGGCCCTTATAAAGATGCCCCTAACCCACACGCTTGGATGTCACCATCTAATGCATTGATTTATGTCGAAAATATTAAAAATGCATTCGTTAAATACGATCCGCAAAATGCTGATACTTATCAAAAAAATGCAGCAGCGTATGCAGAAAAAATCAAACAACTCGATAAACCTTTACGTGAAAAACTCTCACAAATTCCTTCAGACCAACGTTGGTTAGTCACCAGTGAAGGCGCCTTTAGTTATTTAGCGAAAGATTACGATCTCAAAGAAGGCTATTTATGGCCAATTAACGCTGAACAACAAGGTACGCCTCAACAAGTTCGTAAGCTTATCGATTTAGTGAAAAAAAATCACATTCCAGTGGTATTTAGTGAAAGTACCGTGTCAGCCAAACCTGCTCAACAGGTAGCGAAAGAAAGCGGCGCCAAATACGGTGGCGTGCTTTATGTCGATTCCCTTTCTGCTGCTGATGGCCCTGTACCGACTTATATCGATTTGCTCAATGTCACTGTATCTACCATTGTGAAAGGATTTGAAAAATAATGACCACACTTTCCGCTTCTATTTCCGTTAATGATGTAACCGTGCGTTACAACAACGGGCATACTGCAATTTATGATGTTTCTTTCGAATTACAGGGGGGAACCATCTGTGCCCTTGTCGGCGTAAATGGAAGCGGAAAATCAACGTTATTTAAAAGCATCATGGGATTAATCAAACCACAACAAGGCAACATAACGATTTGTGGTTTGCCAATTAATCGGGCGTTGAAACAAAATTTGATTGCCTATGTGCCGCAAGCGGAAGAAGTTGATTGGCAATTTCCTGTCTCTGTTTATGATGTTGTCATGATGGGACGCTACGGCTACATGAATTTCCTACGTATTCCAAAGGCTGAAGACAAACAAAAAGTACTTGAAGCGATGCAACGAGTAAACATCGAGCATTTAGCTGAACGACAAATCGGCGAGCTTTCTGGTGGACAGAAAAAACGCGTATTTTTGGCTCGAGCATTAGCACAACAAAGTAAGATTATCTTACTCGATGAGCCTTTTACGGGTGTAGATGTTAAAACTGAAAATGCTATTGTGGAACTCCTTCGCCAATTACGTACTGAAGGCCATTTAATTTTAGTTTCTACTCATAACTTAGGCTCTGTACCAGATTTCTGTGACCAAGTAGTGATGATTAACCGTACTGTGATTGCTGCCGGCAAAACAGAAGATACATTTAATCAGCATAATTTGGAAAAAGTCTTTGGTGGTGTATTACGACACATCAAATTATTAGGTGAAGATCTGCATAATGATGAAGATAAACGTGCGGTAACCGTGCTTACGGATGATGAACGTCCCGTTGTCTTCTATGGTGAAACCAAAAATGATCCGCCAGCAACGGCTGTAAAATCTTGTCGTCTGCCTCCGTCTGACAAGGAATAAGCTATGCTTGAATATTTACTGGAACCTTTCTCCTATGAATATATGCAAAAAGCCATGTGGATAAGTACCGCAGTCGGTGGCATTTGTGCCTTTCTTTCTGCCTATTTAATGTTGAAAGGTTGGTCATTAATTGGTGATGCGCTTTCTCATTCCGTGGTTCCAGGTGTGGCGATAGCTTATGCCTTTTCACTCCCCTATGCTTTAGGTGCTTTTTTTGCCGGCATTTTGGCCGCACTTTCCATTTTATGGATCAAATCCATTTCTAAACTCAAAGAAGATGCTGTTATCGGCTTTATTTTCAGCACATTCTTTGCCTTGGGATTGTTGATTATTTCTCTGAATCCAACTTCAATAAATGTGCAAAACATCATTCTCGGTAATATCCTTGGTATTGCTGATGAAGATATTTATCAAGTCGCAATTATTATGCTGATCTGCTTAGTTTTATTACTGATTTTTTGGAAGGATCTGTTACTGATTTTCTTTGATGAAACGCAAGCAATAACAGTTGGACTTTCGCCACTGTTTTACAAAGTTCTCTTTTTTACTCTCTTGAGTGCTTGTGTTGTTGCCGCATTGCAAACTGTTGGGGCGATTTTAGTGATTGCGATGGTAATCACACCTGGCGCAACCGCCTATTTACTTACTGACAAGTTCAAAACTCTTATCAAAATTGCCGTAGCATTAGGTGCAATCACTAGTTTCGTCGGTGTCTATTTAAGCTATTATCTAGATGGCGCAACTGGTGGTGTCATCGTGACATTGCAAACCTTGTTATTTTTATTGGCTTTTCTATTCTCGCCTAAATACGGATTAATCAGTCAAAAACGACGTAAGGCGGTGGCCCATGAGTGAAATATTCGCTATTTTCGTTGAGCCATTTCAATTTGCCTTTATGCAAAATGCGTTACTCACGGCATTAGTGGTTGCCGTGATTTGTGCACTACTCTCCTGCTATTTGGTTTTGAAAGGTTGGTCATTAATGGGCGATGCCATTTCTCATGCTGTCCTACCTGGCATTGTCTTAGCTTTTTTAGCCGGCATTCCATTAGTGATTGGTGCATTTGTCTCAGGTATTGCCTGTGCATTAGGCGTAGGTTATTTAAAAGAAAACAGCCGTATCAAAGAAGATACTGCGATGGGGATTGTATTTTCTGGCATGTTTGCCATTGGGTTGGTACTTTTCACCAAAATCCAAACCTCACAACATCTCACACATATCTTATTCGGTAATGTATTAGGCGTGAGCCGAGAAGAGCTGATTCAAACAGCAATCATTGCCTTGATCATTTTTATTTTGCTTGGCTTAAAGCGTCGTGATTTTCTGCTTTATTGCTTTGATCCTAGCCATGCTCGCGTTGCGGGGCTCTCGCCGAAATTACTGCACTATGGCTTGCTCACATTACTCGCGCTCACCATTGTGAGTACGATGCAAGTCGTTGGGGTTATTTTGGTTGTAGCGATGCTAATTGCGCCTGGCATCACCGCACTAACCCTGACGAATCGCTTCGACAAGATGCTTGTTATCGCGATCATCAGTGCTGTAACTGCAAGTCTACTAGGCGTGCTACTTAGCTATCATTTTGATGCGTCCACGGGCGCATGTATTATTTTGCTACAAGCAGCGTTCTTCTTGCTCGCACTGATTTATAGCAAAATAAAAGTGCGGTTAAATTTCTAAATAAAAAAAGCTAACAGAGATGTTAGCTTTTTTATTAGGAATTGAGTTCCAGCAATGTCACTGCTTCAACTTGCTCATCATTGTCCAAATTGGAATTCTGTCAATATTTTGGACACATTTTGGGAGGAATATTTAAGTCAAAGATACTGACGAACAGATGGTTTTGATGTCTGATAAAAAGGATAGATGATGCTTGTAACGTCATTCTATAAACTTATATGTTCCATGACACAAGTATATACATAAAAGAAACTAACATTAATTACAATAATATTAGATGACAAGATTATCCAGAAGCATTTTTGATATCTAACGAAATAAGACTTGTCAAGAAGAACAATTAGTGATACAAACAACACATCAAAATAATTTGATATGAAGACTTTTATGAACAGAGATTTAGTAAAAACTGCAAAGATATTTAAAGCCTTTTCAGTGGCAATTCGCCTAGAGATATTAGATTTATTAAAAAATGGGGAAGAATGTGCCTGTGTTTTACTAGAAAAACTAGATTTAACGCAATCAGGCTTGTCATACCATATGAAAATATTGATAGAGTCAGGAATTGTTACAGCAAGAGAAGAAGGCAAGTGGGTTTACTACACTATATCTGAACAAGGAAGACAAAAAATAATACAGATGTTTTTATCATCTACAGCAAGAAATTAGTTACCCTTAAGGGTAACTAAAAAAATACTCTTCACATCAAAAAAAATTGATATATTAATAATGTTTAATTCAAAAAATTGAAGAAAGGGGTAAAAAATGAAAAGAATGTCAATTTATGAACCAGCTATGTGTTGTGATACCGGTGTTTGCGGAGTTAATGTCGATCCTGAACTCGTACGTATTTCAACAGTAATTAACAACTTGAAGAAAAATGGTATCACTATTGAAAGATACAATTTATCAAGTGAGCCAATGGCATTTGTCAATAATAACAAGGTAAAAGATGCTTTGGATAAAAATGGAATCGATAGGCTGCCATTAATCCTTGTGGACGACGATATAGTCATAGAAGGCAGATATCCAAAGAATGAAGAAATAATGGAACTTTTACAAATCTCTAAAGATTATCTTGAAAGTAGTAACCAAAATGGCTGTTGTTCTTCAGGTAATGATTCTTGCTGTAGTGAAGATGAAGAACCAAATCAAGGGTGCTGTGGAAATAATAACTCTTGTTGCTAAGGGGGGATTTATTATGAAGAAATTTAATCTTCCAGATATTAAATTAACTAAATATCTATTTTTCACAGGCAAGGGAGGGGTTGGTAAAACATCTACAGCTTGTGCAACAGCAGTGGCTTTAGCAGATGAAGGAAAGAAAGTACTACTTATTAGTACAGACCCTGCTTCAAATCTTCAAGATGTTTTTGAAACAGAATTAGACGGTAAAGCAAAACCAATCAAAGGCGTAGATAATTTAGAAGTAATCAATCTAGATCCATTGGAAGCGGCACATAACTATAAAGAAAGTGTAGTTGGACCTTTTAGAGGCAAATTGCCTGATTCTGTTATTGAGAACATGGAAGAACAGCTATCTGGATCTTGTACAGTAGAGATTGCTGCCTTTAATGAGTTTTCTAATTTCATTACAAATTCTAAGCTCAATACAGACTATAACCATATTATATTTGATACAGCACCTACAGGTCATACCCTTAGAATGTTACAACTTCCTTCTGCTTGGACTGATTTTATCAGTGAAAGTACGCATGGCGCATCCTGTTTAGGACAGTTATCAGGATTAGATACTAAAAAAGAAACCTATAAAAAGGCAGTTGAAAATTTATCAGATAAGAGTTTAACAACCCTAGTATTAGTTACAAGGTCTGATAAAACACCACTTAATGAGGTAGCCAGAGCATCAAAGGAGCTATCTGAGATTGGAATAAAAAATCAAATATTAGTGATTAATGGTGTCTTAGAAAATTATGATGATGACTTATCTGAAAATATATTTAACAAACAAAAGTTAGCCCTTGAAAATATGCCAGAGATGTTAACTGAGTTTGATACCTATACAATTGCCTTGAGATCATACAACATTACTGGAATTGACTCTATAAGAAATCTCCTTAAGAAGGATCAAATAAATGAACAAAAAGTGGAAGTAAAAGGCAAACTCTTTAATTTAGATGATGTTGTTAGTGATCTTGTAAAAAATAATAGAAAAGTAATCTTTACTATGGGCAAGGGCGGTGTAGGAAAGACTACTATTGCATCTTCTGTTGCCCTCAAACTAAGCAAACTTGGTAAAAAGGTACACCTGGCTACAACAGATCCCGCTGACCATATCAAATTTATGATAGATAGTTCAAGTGGAATATCTATGAGTCATATTGATGAAAAAGAAGAATTAAAAAAATATCAAGATGAAGTACTTGGAAATGCAAGAAAAACAATGAGTGAGGATGATGTAGCTTACATTGAGGAAGATTTAAGATCACCATGTACACAGGAAATAGCTGTATTTAGAGCTTTTGCAGAGCTCGTGGAAAAAGCAGACGATGAAATAGTGGTGATTGATACTGCTCCTACGGGTCATACCTTGTTATTATTAGACTCAACTTTAAGTTATCATCAAGAAGTTCAAAGAACACAAGGACAGGTACCTGAATCTGTAAAAAACTTGTTACCTAGATTAAGGGGAGAGGAAACAGAAGTATTAATCGTTAGCTTGGCGGAGGCTACCCCATTTTATGAGGCATATCGATTAGAAGAAGATCTAACAAGGGCATCAATTCATACAAATTGGTGGATTGTTAATTCATCCTTGTATAAAGCAAATCCTAGTAACAAGATGTTATCTGCTAAAGTAAATGAAGAAGTTAAGTGGATTAACAAGATATTAGATCATACTTCAGGAAAACTAGCCGTCATTGAATGGACAAAAGAAGACCTTTGTGGTGACAAACTTTATCAGATATAGGGGAAAAAATGATGAAGAGTTTAAAAACCATTAAAGCGATTGAAAGTAAGGTTCATAAATTAATTGAGAAAGTTGAGGATATTTAGGAATGAAGAAAATAAATGGAATTGGTTTTTTTGAGAAAAACCTGACTTTTTGGGTGTTAATTTGTATGGTAATAGGCATATTTATTGGGAAATATTTTCCTGCTATTCCAGATTGGTTAGGAAAATTTGAGTTCTACAATGTGTCTATACCAACAACAATTTTACTTTGGATAATGATTTATCCAATGATGTTGAAAATTGATTTTAAGAGTATAAAAGACATAGGAAAAAATCCTAAAGGTCTATTTATTACATGGTTTGTAAATTGGATCATTAAGCCACTCACTATGTATTTAATCGCTTCCTTATTTTTCTTTATTATTTATAAAGGATTTATTAATAAGGAATTGGCATCAGAATATTTAGCTGGGGCGGTTTTACTCGGAGCTGCACCATGTACCGCAATGGTATTTGTATGGAGCAAGTTAACAAGAGGTGATAGTGGTTATACCTTAGTACAGGTAGCTAGTAACGACTTAATTATTTTGATTGCATATATACCAATTGTGAGCTTCTTATTAAAGGTTGGAGATATAAATATTCCATGGGGAACACTTTTATTGTCCATTGTATTATTTATTGTTGTTCCTCTTATTTTAAGCATGGTAACTAGAAGTATAATCATTAAAAATAAAGGGGAAGACTACCTAAATAAAACTTTTATCCCTGCATTTGATAAATACACTATGATGGGATTATTGTTGACGTTAATTATAATATTTTCATTTCAAGGACAGAAGATATTGGATCAGCCACTAGATATTATCCTTATTGCAATTCCTTTGATAATTCAAACTTTGTTTATATTTGCAATAACATTTTTCATGGCATATTTAGCAAAGCTACCATATTCAATTGCAGCGCCATGTGGCATGATTGGTGCATCTAACTTTTTTGAGCTGTCTGTTGCAGTTTCTATATCTCTATTTGGGCTAGTATCAGGAGCTACGCTAACAACTGTAGTAGGTGTTCTGGTTGAGGTTCCTGTTATGTTAGCCTTGGTAAAGTTTGCCAATTCTATGGAAAATAAATTTAATCGTTGAATATGAGTTAAAACTGCTAACAACAATCAAGTAGTGTTAATTTACAAAATGCTAGATCAGATATATGTCCTAGAGTGTCTATCTATAGTCTGTGGTACTATATAATCAGCAAGAAATATAATATAAGCCTTGGAGGGAAACCTTCAGGGCTTTTCTTATACCCATTAGGATATGGAAGGATTACCAAGAAAACCAAAGCGACCTTGCGCTTAAATCATTTTGAAATGTCTTAACGCATCCATGATAGCTTCTTCTTTTTCAGGTATACATTGTGGAATAACCTGTTTCTCTTTTTGCGATTTATTATAATGCTCCCTCAGTACAATTCCACATTTCTTTTTGATTTGTGCTATATACAATGTAGAAACCTTAAATTCAAATTTCCCCAGTACATACTCTTTAATTTGCTCATAAGTAGCCTTGCTCTCAGCACTTGTCAAATCAAGTTAATCAAGCTCTATTTAAACACTTATATGTTCATCGACATTAAGTTTGGACAATAATGCTAGCGTCTCATAATGTGCTGTATGCGGGAACATATCAAATAATTGAATTTGAGTAAGTTTATAATTGGTTAGATGCTGCAAATCTTTTCCCATGGAAATCGCGTTACAGCTGGAATAAAGAATAAAGTGCGGTTGCATTTCATTGAGAAATTCAGCGAGTTCCTTTCCGATGCCTCGACGAGGTGGGTTGACGATCACCAAATCAGGTTTATTTTCATCTTGTGCTAAAGCAAAATGAGCCGCATCCAATGATTGAAATTTAACGTTATTTAGCCCTAACACTTGAGCGGATTGAGTCGCCGCTTGAATAGCGGATGGTGAAATTTCAATCCCTGTCAATTCTACTTCTTGTTGATGTTTATCCTGTAAAGCTTTAGCGCAATGAAGTCCAAAACCTCCAACGCCACAAAAGAGATCCCAAAGTTTAGTAATGGGCAAATCTTGCACCCAATCTTGTGCCGTTGCATATAACCCTTGTGCGATAAGTGGATTCGTTTGGAAGAAACCTTGAGGGCGAATAAAGAGCGGAATACCGTTAAAGCTTTCTGATAAGATGTGCTGATCCGTTAAAAAGATTTCTTTCTCACCTTCTAAGATTGCGGCGTGTTGAGGTTGGATATTCACACTCACCACTTCAAGTTGTGGCAATTTTTCCAATAAGCCTTCAAATTCACGTTGAATTAACGGCAATTTAGTTTCTGAACGTAATACAAAACGCAACATCAATTTTTTTGTATGTTGGCTTTCTGTAAGCAGAATATATTTGAGCTCACCTTTTTGTTTAGCCACGTTATAAGGGACTAAACCAGCACGCCCAATAAAATCTTTTAGAATCGGGAATAGCTCTGCAAAACGTTGTGGATAAAGCGGACAATCACATAAATCTACCGCACTTTGAGGATCATTCGGGTCTTGTAAAATACCTAGAATGGGACGTTCCACCGCGCCACTTACAACCATCTTCGCTTTATTACGAAAGGCAGACTCGGAGGAAAAAAATGGCGGATGGCAAATTAAATTATTACAATCTAATTTGGCAAGTTGTTGCTTAAGATGCTCTTCTTTCTTGGCGAGTTGCTGTTCATAAGGCATTTCAAGCCATTGACAAGAACGGCAATCGCCCTTTTGATAATGGTGGCAATCAATCATTTAGAAGCAAGCCACTCTTGTTGAAGTGCGGTCAGTTTTTGATGATTTTCAATCCAACGTGAAGTTTTGGTGAGAGCTGACCAATCAAAGGATTTTTGTTTAAAGAGCGATTTCAAGCGAGCTTCGCGGGCTGCAAAATGCTCTGTGGTTTCCTCTAACTTCAGATTATCAAGCACTTGAATGACACCTTCACGTTCATTACAAAGCAATAATAAGTCACAACCAGCATTCAAGGCTTTTTCACTGCGAGCCACAAAATCGCCCATAAAACCAGCTCCCTTCATGCCTAAATCATCAGAGAAAATTGCCCCCTGGAAGCCCAGCTGTTTACGCAAAATTTCTTTTAACCAATAACTCGAACCACTTGCTGGTTGACTATCACATTGTGCATAAATCACATGAGCCGGCATAATCGCATCGAGCTTACTCTGTTGAATTAATTGCTGGAATGGCAAAATATCATGATTAAAAATCACGTCTTTTGCTCGCTCATCATAAGGCGTTTCAAGATGAGAATCAGCTAAAACATGACCATGTCCTGGGAAATGTTTTCCTGTTGTTGCCATGCCTGCTTGGTGCATACCATCAATAAAAGCAGCCGCCAAATTGACCGCACTTTTTACATCACAGCCAAAGCTGCGATCGCCAATCGCACGACATTCATGCCCCAAATCCAACACCGGGGCAAAACTCAAATCGATATCTAGCGCCACCATTTCAGCCGCCATTTGCCAGCCCGCTTCTTTTGCTATTTGCTGTTGCTGAGTTGAATCCTCAACTAATACCGCAAAAGCCTGCATCGCAGGGAGCTGAGTGAAACCTTCACGGAAACGTTGCACGCGACCACCTTCCTGATCGACCGTGATCAATAAAGGCTTTTTCACTCGTTGACGAATGGATTTGATTAGCGCTTGAACTTGCTGACGATCATAAAAATTGCGGGTAAATAAAATCAAACCGGCAACTAAAGGATGTTCCAGTAATTCAACTTCTTCTTGTTTGAGTTCATGACCTTCAAGGTCAATTAATAATGTGGACATAAACTATTGTAAATAAAGACGATAATTGGTGCTTTCTGTGCTTGGTTTTGGTAGTTCAAACACTTTCTTTTCTTGCGGTTGCAATAAAATATTGCCTGATTGGCTTTCTTGCTGATTTGGCCAAACTTGCGTTACACCTTGTGTGTTATACCAATAAAGATGGTAAAGCACATTGAGCTGTTGCGTAGTTTTATTTTTTAAAGCCGCGGTATTATCCGACAAATCGACATCTAAAGCCGGTGCTAAATTTGCCGCCATATTTAAAATTGGCTTATTGGTTCCCACAATATTTGGTGTAGATGAACAAGCAGTTAAAAATAATACCGTTGCTGTAATGAGGATCTTTTTCATTATTTCGCCAACATTCTACCTAAAGGTTCACCACCAACAAGATGCATATGGATATGGAATACTTCTTGTCCACCGTGTTTATTACAGTTCACGATTAAACGATAACCGTCTTCGGCAATACCTTCTTCTTTAGCGATTTTAGCCGCGACCGTAAATAAGCGACCTAAGGTGACTTCATCTTGTTCTGTCACATCATTAACCGTTGGAATGACTTTATTTGGGATAATCAAAATATGGATTTTCGCTTGCGGTGAAATATCTCGGAATGCGGTCACTAATTCATCTTGATAAACAATATTGGCAGGGATTTCTTTGCGAATAATTTTGCTGAAAATGGTTTCTTGAGCCATAGTCTTCTCCTTGTTTTATATAAAAAAGTGCGGTCAAAATTTACCGCACTTTGCTTTTATTTTCCATCAGAAATTGATGATGAATGACATTTCAATCGGCTTAGTGAGCCGCACCTTCTTCTGAATCATCTTGATTAATAAAGCTGGTATTAATCTCGATTTGTGCTTTTTCACGCAATGCTTGCATTAACTGTCCTTGCAATTCACCTTGACGTGCACGAACAAGTTGCGTGCTAAATTTCGCTAATTCTTGCTCACTTAAAGTAGGTTCTTCTACACGTTCAAGGGCAACCACAACCACATCACCTTTGCTGTTCCAAGCAACTTGATACGCCGCTTTACCATCTTGTGGTTTAGCAATAGCAAACACACCTTCATAAAGCATTGGATCTTTATTATCCATTAGCGTAAAGGTTTGTGGTTCACTAAAACTAATGCCTGCTGGTAATTTTGTAGAATCAGTAGATAGTGCTTTAACCGCTTGCTCTGCTTTTTCAGTCAATACTTTATCGGCTTTTTCACGTTTTAAGAATTGCTCAATCGTTGATTTTGCTTTATCAAGGCTTTGTAAACCTTCATCTTTGTGATCCACGACACGTACCACTACAAATTCATTTTCACCTACAGTTAATGGCTCAGAATTTGCACCACCGTTTGCAATATCAGATTCAAAAATAGCAGAAGTCACATTTGGGAAATTTAATGCCGCAGGGACATTATTTTTACCAAAGTAATCCGTTTCTTCTACTTTCACACTTACCGCTTCAGCTACCGCAGCTAAAGAATCGCTGCTTTCTGCTGCTTTTTCACGAACCGCTTTTTCTACCGCTTGGAAGCGGCTTTCTGCTAAGTTTTTACGCACAGTATCCGCGATTTGTTCTTTCACATCTTCTAAAGTACGTTCTTTACGATCTTGCACTAAAATAATATGGTAAGCCCCATCCACATTAACCGGTGTGCTGTATTGGCCTACATTTAATAATAATGCTGCATCTTCAAAGTTTTTCGGTAATTCGTTGTCTTTTACCCAACCTAGTTCACCGCCTTGAGCACCAGAAAGTTTATCTAGAGATTTTGTTTTTGCTAACTCAGCAAAATCAGCGCCTTTTTGCAGTTCTTGATAAACAGCATCCGCTTCTTTCTCCGTTGATAATTGAATATGTGCTAATTTTTGGCTAATGAATTGCGCTTTATTTTCTTGATAATATTGCGCAATTTGTGTATCAGTTACTGGTTGTAATTTACCTAATGCATTTGCTGAAACACTAATATATTGCACTTTCGCTTGTTCAGGTTGAACAAGTGACTTCGCATTCGCATCGTAATACGCTTTAATTTCTTCGTCCGTTACTTTTTGTTTTGCAATTTCATCGGCTAATGGAAGTGTCGCAAGACGAGCGATACGTTTTTGGAAAAAGACTTGTGCGTTATCTTTTACTTGAGCTGGCACAACAAATTCACTGTCAGCCAAACCGTTTTGCATTTGTTCAAGTGTTAATGCATTACGTAAAATAGCCGCATAAGTATCTGATGTTAAACCATTTTGAGTCAATAATTGTTGATAGCGTGCGTTATCAAATTTACCGTTAGATTGTAAGTTAGGATCGCTTACAATCGCACGTTTGATCATGTCGTCACTTACACCTAATTTTAATTCTTTCGCATATTGACGGATTAATTCTTGATCCACTAAACGTTGAATTAAATTTTGACGAAGTGCGGTCACAAATTCCGCTGAGTCAGTTTTCGCTAAGAAATTTTCGCCTTCTTGTTGTGCTCGCGCTTCAAACTCTTGGTTGTAACGATTTAAAAAATCTTGTTGAGAGATAGTTTCGCCATTTACTTTTGCAGCAAAACTCTCGTTGCCACCATACAAATAGCCTGACATCCCACCGATTAAAAATGAAACTGGAAGTAAAGCAAAGATCGCTTTCCCGATAAAGCTATGGGCGACGCCATGCATTTTTTCAATTAACATTCAATTATTACCCTTTTAAAAAAGACAAAGTTCGTAAGATTATAATCTAAAAGGCGAAAATTCGCACTTAAAAAACACCATGTTCGTGTAGGATTTTCACAGCTATGACTAATAACACTAAACCGCCAAAAATCTCTGCTTTGCTTTTGAATTTTTTCCCTAAAAAATGACCGCTCTTTACACCAATAAAAGAGATGACAAAGGTGATTAAACCAATGATAAATACAGCCAACACAATGTCTACGGAAAGAAAAGCAAAAGAGACACCAACGGCTAACGCATCAATGAGAGCGCAGGTTCATCATCTGAACTCACCCCTTCACGAATCATATTCACACCAATAAGCACAAGTAAAGCAAAGGCAATCCAATGGTCCCAATTTTGAATCATCTGACTAAATTGTAGCCCGACAACATAGCCGATTGCCGGCATAATGCCTTGAAATAGTCCAAAACAGCATGCAATGGCAAGCGCTTGTTTCCACCGAAAAGCGCGCATTGCCAAACCTTTGGAAATGGATACTGCAAACGCATCCATCGAAAGACCAAGCGCAATGACCCACAACATATGAAAAGTCATAACCTAAAACCTATTTTCCAATACAGAAAGAACTGAAAATATTCCCGAGTAAATCATCCGAGGTAAATTGCCCCGTAATTTCACTGAGGTTAGCTTGTACTAAACGAAGTTCTTCCGCTAACAATTCACCAGCATGAAACTCGGTTAATTGAACTAATCCAATTTGTAAATGTTCGGCCGCTTTTTCTAAAGCATCAAGATGACGACGACGTGCTAAGAAGCCACCTTCCATCCCTGTTTGGAAACCCATCGCCTGTTTTAAATGCTCACGTAATAAATCTACGCCTTGATGCGTTTGAGCCGATAAACAAACGGTCGTTGTTCCATTTTCTTCTTTTAGTCCAACTGTCTCGCCGCTTAAATCTACTTTATTGCGGACAATGGTCACCGGCATATTATTTGGCAATTTTGATAAAAATTCTGACCGCACTTTTTCAATATGTTGGCTATCAGGATCGCTGCTGTCCAACATCAAAATTATACGATCGGCTTGCTCAATTTCAGTCCACGCACGCGAGATGCCGATACGTTCAACTTCGTCTGTCGCTTCACGAAGTCCTGCAGTATCAATAATATGTAAAGGCATGCCATCAATATGAATATGCTCACGCAATACATCGCGCGTCGTTCCCGCAATATCTGTCACAATAGCCGCTTCTCTGCCCGCTAAAGCATTCAGTAAGCTGGATTTACCCGCATTTGGACGACCCGCAATCACCACTTTCATCCCTTCACGTAAAATCGAGCCTTGTTTCGCTTCGCTACGGACTAAATCAAGTTGATTAATAATTTCTCGTAATTTTGCTTCAATTTTACCGTCTGCCAAGAAGTCAATTTCTTCATCGGGGAAATCAATCGACGCTTCCACATAAGTACGAAGATAAATGACGGAATCCACCAACTGATTCACTTTATTAGAAAATTCACCTTGTAATGATTTTAATGCCGAACGAGCGGCTTGCTCCGAAGTGGCATCAATCAAATCTGCAATAGCTTCTGCTTGAGCTAAATCTAATTTATCGTTTAAAAAAGCCTGTTCTGAAAATTCACCTGGACGCGCAAGACGAACACCATCAAGTTGTAAGATTCGTTTTAGCAACAAATCTAATACTACTTGGCCGCCATGACCTTGTAATTCCAATACATCTTCACCAGTAAAGGAATTTGGTGATTTAAAATAAAGCGCAATGCCTTGATCTAATACTGTGCCATCGGCATCTTTAAAAGGTAAATAGTCTGCCATTCTTGGTTTAGGGCATTTACCTAGTACAGCTTGTGCCACTTCAAGGGCTTTCGGGCCTGATACACGCAAAATACCAATACCGCCACGTCCTGGCGCAGTCGCTTGTGCGACGATTGTTTCTTTCATAAAAACTCACTAAAAATTGACCGCACTTTTATCTGCGATTAAAAAATGAGAGGGCGCATTAATACGCCCATGTGATCATATATCAATCAATGATAGAAAAAAGGCATCTTTCGATGCCTTCTATCTGTTATTTTTTACGGGTATGTAACCCTTTTTTCTCTAAACCACGGTAGATCATTTGTTGTTGTACGATAGTGATTAAGTTAGACACTAACCAGTAAAGTACTAGACCTGCCGGGAACCAGAGGAAGAAGAACATGAAGATCAACGGCATGAAATTCATCACTTTTTGTTGCATTGGATCTGCAACTGGTGTCGGTGACATTTTTTGCAACAAGAACATTGATCCGCCCATTAAGATTGGGAGAATGTAGTAAGGGTCTTGTGCCGATAAATCTTGAATCCAGCCAAAGAATGGCGCATGACGAAGTTCAACGGCTTCCATAAACGTCCAATATAATGCAATGAAAATTGGCATTTGGAGGATTAATGGTAAGCAACCGCCAAGTGGATTTACTTTTTCTTCCTTGTAAAGTTTCATCATTTCTTGGCTCATACGTTGGCGATCATCACCAAAACGTTCGCGCATTTCTTGCATTTTCGGTTGCAACATACGCATTTTCGCCATAGAAGTGTATTGTGCTTTTGTGAGCGGATATAAAATCGCTTTCACTACTAAGGTTACACAAATAATTGCCACACCCCAGTTAGATACAATACTTTGAATAAAGGTTAATAACCAGAATAATGGTTTCGCAATAAACCATGCCCAACCGTAATCAACGGTTAAGTCTAAGTGGTTAGCCACTTCAGCCATTTTGTTTTGTAATTTTGGCCCCGTCCATAATGAGCTGGTAATTGTTTCTGTTGCACCCGCGGGAATAGATACCACTGGACCACGATAACCAATAGACGCAACGTTATTTTTGCTGTCTGTAATACTATAAAGTTGGTTATTTACATCTTGATTTGGGATCCAAGCTGATACGAAATAGTGTTGTAAAACAGCAACCCAACCTGCTTTGGTATCGATAGAAAGATTTTTGTCTTTCATATCGCTGAAGCTGTATTTTTTGTAATTTGTTTCAGAAGAAGAATACGCACCACCGGTATAAGTAGGCATTGCCACGTTACCGCTGCTTTCAACTAATGTATGTTTTAATTGGCCATAAGGTTCAACTTCAATTGCGCTACCACTTTGGTTCACAATTTCAAAGTTAACCCCTACATCGTAGCTATCGCGTTTTAGCACAAAGATTTTACGATAAGTGACACCATCTTTTTCAAATGTTAATGGCACAGAAAGTTCATTTTGACCTTCTGCTAATTTGAAATTATCACCAGTCACTTGATATTGCGCGCGACCTGCTTTTGTATCGATCCCGTTTTTACCGATTAAGCCGCTTTGAGCAATGTAAACATGATCGTTTGTATCTTTTAACAAGACAAAAGGTTCTTTTGAACCTAATTCTACATCATATTTTAATAATTCAGAACTGATTACATCACCACCTAATGTATCCACTTTCAAACGGAATACATCATTTTCTAATGTGATAATTTGACCTTTTGTTTGTGAATCTGCTACTACTTCAGCAGATGAAGAAGAACTTGCCGGGACATCAGAAGAGGCGGCTGTTGTTTGTTCCGTAGTCTGTTGTTGAACAGGTGGATTTTTATCAAGTTGCCATTGCTGATAAACAAGGAAAGAAATAAAGAGTAGTGCAAGCACTAATAGGCTACGTCTTGAGTCCATTATTTTTTCTCATCGTTATTATTAATCTTTTTCGGCGGAACAGGATCGAATCCACCGGCGCTTAAGGGGTGACATTTTAATACACGTTTTAGCGTAAGCCAACTACCTTTTAATAATCCATGTGTTTTTAACGCCTCAATACCATAACAAGAACAGGTTGGTACAAAACGACAACGCGGCCCGATTAAAGGGCTAATCGCTACTTGATAAAACTTAATTAAAGCGATGAGGATTTTTGTGCCAAACGAATGTGACGTGCCCATAATTTATCCAAAGTTTGTAAAAACGTTTGATTATCAAGCTGACCAATACCACGTTTCGCCACAAAGACAAAGTCACAAGAAGGCAAATTATGTTGGGATAAACGAAAACTTTCACGAACTAAACGTTTAATACGATTACGATCATGCGCTCGTTTAAGATGTTTTTTAGCCACAGTTAAACCTAAGCGTGGATGCTCAAGATTATTTTTGCGTGCGAGAATGGTAATTTCAGGGGTGCTTGCTCGAAATGGTTGTTCGAAGACATTTTTGAATTGAGTGGGAGTTAACAATCGTAACTCCCGAGAGAAGTTTAGCTTAATCACTAAAAGAGGTGATTATGCAGATAAACTTTTACGACCTTTAGCACGACGACGAGCTAAAACTTGACGGCCGTTTTTAGTTGCCATACGAGCACGGAAACCGTGAGTGCGGCTACGTTTTAATACAGAAGGTTGAAATGTACGTTTCATTGTAATCTACCTAAATCAAAATGGTTTACTGTTTTGATATTCAAAACACAACAAGGGTTATAAAAAATAGACCGCAATTTTAATCATAAATTGGGCTTTCGTCAAATAAGAAAAGAGAAAATTCCGAAATAATCTTCCGTTTCTTCTAAAATCGTGGGGATTATACGGATTTTGGGCAAAATCTCAAGCAACCTTTTTGTCTTTTTTTGATGACCAATAGAAGATCTTTTGCCTAAATTATTGTAAAATTCTCTTCGATTTTTAACCGCACTTTTTTGGCTTTTATTTATACGCATATAACATAAGGATAATTTATCGTGAGCCTTTCTACCCTATGGCAAGATTGCTTATCACAACTACAAGATCAAGTTTCTCCGATGGATCTCAGCACTTGGTTGCGTCCACTACAAGCGGATGTCATCTCGCAAGATCAAGTGGTGTTATATGCGTCAAATATGTTTGTGAAAAGCTGGGTGGAAAATCACTACTTGGCCCAAATTCATCAAATTTGCCAAGCCCTTGCTAAAAATCCAAATTTACAAATTATTGTAAAAGAAGGGGTAAAACCCGCTCCAAAAGTGGCTGAACCGTCCCAGACTCAAACATCTAATCATCAAGAAAGTGCGGTCAGTTTTCAGCAAGAATCTGATGCGACAACTAAATTTGAATCACATCTAAATCGTAAGCATTTATTTGAAAACTTTGTTGAAGGTAAATCAAACCAACTCGCTCGTGCTGTCGGTCAAAAACTCGCCCTCGCACCAGGTGAACCAACGGCAAACCCATTCTTTTTATATGGTGGAACAGGTTTAGGTAAAACCCACTTATTACACGCAATCGGCAATGGCATTTTAGCGAATAAACCGAATGCCCGCGTGCTTTATATCCATGCTAATAACTTTATGCAGCACATGGTAAAAGCGATGCGTGATAATAAAATGGATCAATTCAAAAAATTCTATCGTTCTCTTGATGCATTATTAGTGGATGATATTCAATTCTTTGCGGAGAAAGAAAAAACACAAGAAGAATTTTTCCATATTTTCAATAACTTATTTGAAACTGGTCGTCAAATCATTTTGACTTCTGACCGCTATCCAAAAGAAATTGAGAAAATTGAAGAACGCCTAAAATCTCGTTTTGGTTGGGGTTTAACCACGGCGATTGAACCACCTGATTTAGAAACCCGTGTTGCGATTTTGCTGAAAAAAGCAGAAGAACATCATATGGAGCTGCCAGAAGAAGTGGCATTCTTTATTGCACAACGCTTACGCACCAACGTTCGTGAATTAGAAGGTGCACTAAACCGTGTGAAAGCGATGCAAGACTTCAAAGGGGGTCACATTGATATTGATTTTGTGCGTGACACATTAAAAGATATTCTCGCCTTACAAGAACGTTTGGTAACCATTGAAAATATTCAGAAAGTCGTGGCAGAATACTATCGAATTAAAGTGGCTGACTTAAAATCAAAAAGCAGAGCAAGATCCGTCACTCGTCCACGCCAAGTTGCCATGGCGTTAGCAAAAGAATTAACCAATAAAAGCTTACCGGAAATTGGTCGTGCCTTTGAACGCGACCATACGACAGTCTTAAATGCCTGCCGTGAAGTGCCAAAATTCCGTGAAAAAGACAGCAGTATTCAAGAAGATTGGGCGAATTTAATTCGCACATTATCTGCATAAGGAGCCAATGATGCAATTTAGCATTTCAAGAGAAAATCTACTAAAACCCTTACAGCAAGTTTGTGGCGTATTAAGCAATCGTCCGAATATTCCTGTATTAAATAACGTGTTATTACAAATTGAAGATAACTGTTTAACGATTACAGGTACAGACCTTGAAGTTGAGCTTTCTAGCTATACTCAACTTTCGTCTTCAACGGCAGATGGTGCATTCACCATTCCGGCTAAAAAATTCTTGGATATTTGCCGTACATTATCAGATGAATTTGAAATTACCGTTACCTTTGAAGAAGATCGCGCCATTGTAGAATCTGGTCGCAGTAAGTTTAATCTCACTACTCTGCCCGCTGAAGAATATCCAAATCTAACGGATTGGCAATCTGAAGTGGATTTTGCCTTACCGCAAAGCACCTTACGTCGCTTAATTGAAGCAACCCAATTTTCAATGGCAAATCAGGATGCCCGCTATTTCTTAAACGGCATGAAATTTGAAACCGAAGGTAATTTACTACGTACTGTTGCAACTGACGGTCACCGTCTTGCTGTTTGTACGATTGAATTAGATCAAGATCTGCAAACTCATTCGGTTATTCTGCCACGTAAAGGGGTATTAGAACTGAATCGCCTATTAGAAAGCAGTGATGAACTTGCTCGTTTGCAAATTGGTACAAATAATCTTCGTATCCACTTAAACCACATTGTATTTACCTCAAAACTCATTGATGGTCGCTTCCCTGATTACCGTCGTGTTTTACCACGTAATGCAACGCGTATCGTAGAAGGAAACTGGGAAACCTTAAAACAAGCTTTTGTACGTGCTTCGATTCTTTCAAATGAACGTGTACGTAGTGTGCGTTTAAACTTAAGTGAAAACCAACTTAAAATTACCGCATCTAACCCTGAACACGAAGTGGCAGAAGAAATCGTGGATGTAAATTACCAAGGTGAAGAAATGGAAGTGGGTTTTAATGTGACTTACATTTTAGACGTATTGAATGCTTTAAAATGCCAACAAGTACGTATCCGCCTCACAGATGCGTCATCAAGCTGCTTAATTGAAAACAGCCAAGATGCAAGCGCAGAATACGTCATTATGCCAATGCGCCTCTAGAAATAATGGCCATTTCCCGCTTAATTGTTGAAAAATTTAGAAATTTAAATGCCGTGGATCTTGAATTTGATCACGGCTTTAACTTTTTAGTCGGCAATAACGGCAGCGGAAAAACGAGCTTATTAGAAGCTATTTTTTATCTCGGGCATGGTCGCTCTTTCAAAAGTGCGGTCTCAAATCGCATCATTTCTTACGACGAACCTCATTTCACGCTTTTTGGCCAAATTCAAGAAAGCCAGCATCAATGGGCTGTTGGCTTACAAAAACTTCGTCAAGGTAATACCATCGCGAAAATAAACGGTGAAGACGGCAATAAAATTGCTGATCTCGCTCACCTTTTACCCATGCAATTAATTACGCCTGAAGGACTTACCCTATTAAATGGCGGACCTAGTTTTCGACGTGCATTTTTAGATTGGGGCTTATTCCACCACCATAATAGTTTCCATTCCTCTTGGGTTGCCTTAAACCGTTTATTAAAACAACGAAATGCCGCACTCAGTCAAAATCAGCCTTATTCTGCAATAAAAATATGGGACATTGAATTAGCTAAATTAGCCCACCAAGTGAGTGATTGGCGAGCTGAATACGCAGAGGCCTTACGCCCAGAAATTGAAAAAACCTGCCAGTTATTTTTACCTGAATTAGAGATTACTGTGAGTTTTCATCAAGGCTGGGAGAAAGAGACAGAATATGGCGAATTACTGGCGCAAAACTTTGAGCGAGACAAAGCCATTGGCTATACGGTTTCAGGTCCACAAAAAGCCGATTTCCGTTTTAAAGCAAATGGATTACCGGTTGAAGATGTACTCTCTCGTGGCCAATTGAAATTATTGATGTGTGCGCTACGCTTAGCGCAAGGTGAACATTTAATGATTCAAAAACAACGCCATTGTATCTTTCTAATTGATGACTTTGCCTCAGAGTTGGATCAGCATAAACGCGCCCTGCTTGCGGAACGCTTGCAACAAAGTGGTTCTCAGGTCTTTGTTACTGCCATCACTCAAGGGCAACTCAAAGAAATGCAAGTAGAAAAAGGAAAATTGTTCCAAGTAGATACCGGTAAGATCTCCGAGCTGCAGCCATAAAAAATAATCCGATCTGTTTAAGGATCGGATTACGTTTAAAATAATACTATTTTTGACCGCACTTTAGTTTGGTTTCCATTCGCCGTTTAATACGGTACCAATCACATCATAATCTTTTGTGAATACCGCCAAGTTTGCTACTTTTCCGGCTTCAACTGAGCCTAAACGATCATCTACGCCAATCGCTCTTGCTGGGTAAAGATTACTCATGCGAATCGCTTCTGCTAATGGAATTTCTACATATTCCACAGCATTTTTGATGGACTCCATCATGGTAATTGATGCACCCGCAATCGTGCCATTTGCATCGTAGCAACGACCTTCTTTCACATAAATCGGTTTTCCTACAAAAGTGAAAGTTTCCAATTCAGGTGGTGCACCTGCAGCAGCAAGAGAATCTGTCACTATACAAAGTTTGTCACCTTTCGCTTTTTTATCTAAGCGAACGTTACCAAAATTCACATGCACGCCATCTACAATAATCCCCGTGTAAACATCGGAATCTAACACTGCGCCAACTACGCCCATCGCACGTCCTGAGCTGATCGGCGACATGGCATTGTGTAAGTGAGTCGCAAAGGTTGCACCTTTATGAAAGGCAGCTTTCGCCACTTCATAAGTCGCATTAGAATGACCAATAGACACAATAATGCCTGCTTTCACAAAATCAGGAATATATTGTACCGTTGGGTTTTCAGCGGCAATAGTAAGCTTGGTGATGACATCCGCATTATCACATAAGAAATCTTTCATCTCTGGCGTCGCTTCACGGATATATTCCGGGCGATGCACGCCTTTTTTCTCAAGACTTAAATAAGGGCCTTCGATGTGTAAGCCAAGCGCTTGATTTTTATGCTTATTCAAATACTCGCGCATAATATTTACTGCGCGTTTGATATCTTCATCTGGTGCAGTAATAAACGTTGGCAAGAAACTGGTACAGCCTGATTTCAAATTAGTGGCTTGCATAATTTCTAATGTTTCCACGCTTGTTTGATCGTTAAACATCACGCCGCCACAGCCATTTAATTGCAAATCAATAAAACCGGCTGTGAGATTATGACCTTTTAAATCAATGGTTTTAATCCCGCTTTCTAATTCGCTTTGTGGAATAACGGATTGAATATATTCCCCTTCAATAACCACTGCATAATCTCTTAACACTTCATTTTTCGTGTAGATTACGCTGTTAATTAATGCATACTTCATCATACCTTCCTAAAATCCCATTAAAATTAACCGCACTTATAATACACTATGAATCGCGCGTCCTTCCAATTCAGTAAAATATTTCACTGTTTTGACTTTCAATTCTTGCAATGCTGGCTCATCACATACCAAAACGAAATGACGATGAAGCTGTAAAGCACTCACTGTCCAAAGGTGATTAATACTGCCCTCTACGGCTGCTTGTACAGCTAAGGCCTTATTATGACCCGTTGCTAAAATCATCACTTCTTCTGCATCAAGTAATGTCCCTACACCGATTGTTAAGGCATATTTTGGTACTTGATTTACGTCATTATTAAAGAAACGAGAATTCGCGATAATAGTATCTGGCGTTAAAGTTTTAATACGGGTACGTGAACTTAAAGAAGACGCTGGCTCATTGAAGGCAATATGCCCATCAACACCTACACCACCCATAAACAAATGAATTTTACCGTAAGATTTAATTTTTTCTTCATAGCGGCGGCATTCTTCATCATGGTCATTGGTATTACCATTTAAAATATTGATATTTTGCGGTTGAATATCAATATGGTTGAAGAAATTATTATGCATAAAACTGTGATAGCTTTCTGGATGTTCTTTTGGCAAGCCCACATATTCATCCATATTGAAGGTCACCACATGTTTAAAACTCACTTCTCCTGCTTGATTTAATTTAATCAATTCTTGATAGGTCTTAAGTGGCGTACCACCTGTTGGTAAACCTAATACAAAAGGACGTTCTGCAGTAGGTTTAAAATGATTAATTCGATCAGCAATATGACGCGCCGCCCAACGGCTGACTTGTTGTTCATTGTTCAGAGGAATGAGACGCATAATAACCTTCCTTATCAGTACCACACCGACATTCTTTCCTCTCCGATAGAGAGAGGAAAGAAGTAAGTGCGGTCACTTTTCCATTAATTTATAAATATTTTGCTTTTAACTCTTTCGCTTTCGCTAATTGCTCTGGCGTTGCTTTCGCTGTCATTGGCTCACGGCAATAACCTGCATCCACGCCATCTAGTTTCAATAACTCTTTGATAGTGAGATATAAGCCATTCGCTAAAATGCCTTCGATAAGATCATTGGTCACATGTTGAACTTGAAGCGCATCAGCCAACTTACCTTGTTTGGTTAATTCAAAGATTTGTCTTGCGCGTACACCATTAACGTTGAATGTACTACCAATTGCACCATCCACACCTAAAGATACTGCAGGTACCATCATTTCATCAAAACCAGCCCAAATGAGATGATTTGGATAAGCTTTTTTCAAGCGTTCTAATAGATAGAAATCCCCAGCGGTAAATTTCACACCAAGCACTTTCGGGTTTTTATAAAGTTCGCCGAATTGCTCAATGCCCATATTCACGCCAGTTAAGAACGGAATTGAGTACACGATCATGTTATTGCCTGTTTCTGCAATAATGGTGTCGTAGTAATGTTTGATTTCAGGGAAGCTGAATTTATAGTAGAACGGGGTTACCGCAGAAAGGCTGTCATAACCTAATTCGGTTGCATATTTACCTAATTCCACTGCTTCATGTAAGTTCACGCTACCCACTTGTGCGATTAACGCGACTTGGTCTTTTGCTTCATCTTTCGCGATACGGAAAATTTGTTTTTTCTCTTCCGTAGAAAGCATGAAGTTTTCACCTGTTGAGCCGCCTACATATAAACCATCAATTTTCATCTTATCAATGTTATAGCGAATAATCTCGCGTAAGCCTTTTTCATTGATAGATCCATCTTCATTGAATGATACTAATAACGCACTAAAAATACCTTTTAAATTACGCATTTTTCTCTCCTATTTGATACGTTGTTCTAAAATGACATTTAATGTTTTTTGCTTTATTTTGACCGCACTTTCCTGTGATGCCTGTACCAATAAAGCGTAAATCAAATCTAATACGAATAATTGGGCAATCTTCGTGCCAATAGAGTCGCCTTGTAGCTTGCCTTGTTTATTCCCATTCACTAAAACAAGATCGGCATATTCTGTAATGGGTGAACGCAAACTGTGTGTAATTGCAATAGTTTTGGCGCCATTTTCTTTGGCGATTTTCATGGTATGAGTGGTTTCTTGAGAATAACCAGAATGACTCAAACCAATTGCCACATCTTTTTTCGTCAATAAAGATGCCTGCATATACATAAAATGGTTGTTACCTGTCGCATCCACTTGCACACCGATACGCATGAGTTTATTTTTTGCATCTTCCGCAGTAATACCGGATGTACCCACACCAAATAAAAAGACACGATTTGCTTGCTGAATAGCTTTTACAGTCTCTTCCAACTGCTTAAAATCTAATAAATTAATGGTTTCATCCATCACGTTATTGATGGCAGATTTCAACTTATGCGCAATATTCAATGAGTTGTCAGAATCGGTAATATCTGAATCTAATACGGTGTTATCTTTGCCATCTTTAGTCGCAAGCTCGATGGATAATTCCAATTTAAAATCACTAAATCCTTTAAAGCCGAGAGTGCGGCAAAAACGCACAAAGGTCGCTTCCCCGACTTCTAAATGAGCCGCAATTTCAGCTAGAGGACATTGCACCGCAAGATCAGGATTCAATAAAATCGCATCCGCAATTTTCTTTTCAGTTTTCGTTAAACTGCGATATAACGAGCTGATGGTATTTAAAATATTGCCATTTTTAGCCATAAACCACTCCCGTATTTTTTGCTTGTAATAAGCAATCTTTTACCCAGTATGCAGCACCAATCAAGCCTGCATCTTGCCCGAATTTAGCACTTTCTAATTCACAATGATAAACAGCAGGAAGCTCACTTAATAAGGATTGAACCAACGGTAAATACCCTTCTGCCAACCCTACGCTACCGCCAACTACGACTTTCTGCATATCTAATCCAATCTTCAAATCTGCAATTAAGTTCGCAATGGCTTGTGCTGAACGAGTCACAAGTGCGGTCGCTTTTTCATCATTTTGACGGAAACGCACAAAGACTTCTTTTGGATCACAAGGATCATCCCATTGAGAAGAGGCAGCTTCAATGGCGCGACCTGATGCAATGGCTTCAACACAGCCGCGGCGACCACAGCCACAAACAGGGCCATTAGGATCAGCCAAAGTATGACCAATATGCCCTGCAATACCGTTTGGCTCAGTAAGTAAACGATGATTTAGAATTAAACCGCCCCCTACGCCTGTTGAAACTGTAATAAAGGTAAAGTTTTGAACATCATTAGGGTTTTGTAATTGATACTCAGCATAGGCTGCAGCTTGCACGTCATTAAGTAAACCAATCGGTTTATCGGTATGCTGTGCAATACTGTCTTTTAATGGGAATTGAGCTAATCCACCCAAATTTTTAGGGTTAAGTGCAGTCAGAATGCCTTGGTTAATAATGCCTGTTGAAGCAACGGCGACATAATCAAACTGTCCTTCATATTCTTTTAACAACTGAGCAAGGGTTTGATGCATCACTTGTGCGGCATCATCTTGTGGCGTGGAAATCTGTTTTCGCTGTTGAATCTCACCATTTTTTACTATAGCAGAAGCGATTTTTGTGCCACCAATATCTAATGCCAAACAACGCTGTAATGTCTGACCACTATCCACTGTTAATGACATGTCTTCTTCCTTTATTTTTTTGCTGAATGAATGGCTTTAGCAAACCAGCTTACAATATGCTCTAAACGCGTTAATGCAGAACCAACCGTCACGCAATAAGCACCAATTTCAATGGCAGTTTTCGCCAACTCAGGGGTGTTATAACGTCCTTCCGCCATGACACGACAACCTGCTGCTTTCAAATCTTTAACTAATTGATAATCAGGCTCCTCCGGCACAGTGCCACCGGTGTAGCCAGACATAGTACTGCCCACAATATCAAAACCCAGTTTTTGACAGTACAAGCCTTCTTCTAAATTCGAACAATCCGCCATGGCTAAACAACCTAATTCGTGGATTTTTTTGACCGCACTTTCAATATCTACCGGTCTAGGACGATTTGTCCCATCCACGGCAATAATATCTGCACCGGCTTTCGCTAAATCTTCAATATCATGCAAAAATGGGGTAATTCGCACTGGGCTGTCAGGTAAATCTCGTTTCACAATACCAATAATCGGTACATTCACGGTAGGGCGTGTTGCTTTGAGATTTTCTACGCCCTCAATGCGCAATCCCGCTGCGCCACCAATAACAGAAGCCTGTGCCATCGCCGCCACAATTTCTGGTTTATCCATCGGGCCGTCATCAACAGGCTGACAAGAAGCAATCAGACCAAATTTGATTTTATCTAAGACTTCATTATGTGATAATTTCGACATATAAACTCCTATATTAGACAGTAACACTTGGTGTCCTTTTGGCTCTTTCGTCATTATAGTAAAACACACGCCATAAAAAAATATTTTTTGAAGTTTAATTTCAAAATTTGTGATCGGCTTCTCAAATTTAAGATAAAGTGACAACATCTATACAAAATATTTTTTTTTACTTTAAAATATGAAGTAATACTTCATTACTTATAAATAGGAGAAAAAAATGAATGTACTAGGTTATGCGCAAAAAATTGGGCAGGCCTTGATGGTACCTGTCGCTGTCTTACCAGCAGCTGCTGTACTGATGGGTATCGGTTACTGGCTTGACCCTGATGGCTGGGGGGCGAATAGTCAACTTGCTGCATTTTTAATTAAATCAGGCGGTGCTATCATCGATAACATGGGCCTACTTTTTGCCGTTGGCGTTGCTTTCGGTTTATCTAAGGACAAACATGGTTCCGCTGCACTTTCAGGTTTAGTGGGTTACTATGTGGTAACCACTCTACTTTCACCAGGCAGTGTTGCTCAGCTACAACATATCGATGTAAGTGAAGTGCCAGCGGCCTTCGGAAAAATCAATAACCAATTTATTGGGATTTTGATCGGGGTGATTTCGGCTGAACTTTATAATCGCTTCTATCAAGTGGAATTGCCAAAAGCACTCTCCTTCTTTAGCGGAAAACGCCTTGTGCCAATCGTCGTTTCTTTTGTCATGATGTTCATCAGCTTCGTATTGCTTTACATCTGGCCATATATTTTCGGCGGTTTAGTATCATTCGGTGAAAGCATTAAAGACTTAGGCGCTGTTGGTGCTGGTCTTTACGGTTTCTTCAACCGTTTACTCATTCCTGTTGGCTTACACCATGCATTGAACTCAGTATTCTGGTTTGACGTAGCAGGCATCAATGATATTCCAAACTTCTTAGGTGGTGCAAAATCACTTGCTGAAGGCACTGCAACGGTTGGTGTAACCGGTATGTATCAAGCAGGTTTCTTCCCTGTCATGATGTTCGGTTTACCGGGTGCTGCATTAGCGATTTATCTCAGCGCTAAACCAAGCCAAAGAACTAAAGTGGCATCAATCATGCTTGCAGGTGCGTTTGCCTCATTCTTCACTGGTATCACTGAACCATTAGAATTCTCTTTCATGTTTGTTGCACCAGTGCTTTACTTCATCCACGCGGTATTAACCGGTATTTCTGTCTTTATCGCGGCAACAATGCATTGGATCGCCGGCTTCGGTTTCAGTGCGGGTCTCGTGGATATGGTACTTTCATCACGCAACCCATTAGCCGTTGAATGGTATATGCTCATCGTACAAGGCTTAGTATTCTTCGTGATTTACTATGCAGTATTCCGTTTCGCAATTAAAGCGTTCAACTTAAAAACATTAGGTCGCACTGAAGAAACGGAAGAAACCACTGCAGCACAACCAGCTGCGAGCCAATCTCGCGAAGAAAGAGCGGTCAAATTTATTGATGCTTTAGGTGGTGTTGATAACTTCAAAAATATTGATGCTTGTATCACTCGCTTACGTTTAAGCTTAGTCGATCAACACAAAATTAATGAAGAACAGCTTAAGTCTCTTGGTGCAAAAGGTATCGTGAAAATCGGTAACGATGGCTTACAAGTGGTTCTCGGCCCTGAAGCTGAACTTGTGGCAGAAGCCATGAAACAAAAAGTGAAATAACACACCAAATGAAATACCGACTCCGAAATGGGTCGGTATTTTTTTGCCAAAAATAAAGCAAAAAATGACCGCACTTTAGCTGAGAATTTTTCGTTCGAAGTGAGTTAAATGAAAGTTTGAAAATTGAAGATTGTTTTGAAGGGTGGTGGAACTAAGCAGAATTGGTCTTAACAGCAAGTGGCTTACTGCATCGCATCCCTGCGGGATTTCTACCTAGCCCACCATAGATTTAAAGCATCTCTGGGGTTCCAGTCTGCGATATAAAATTAAAAGATTAAGAATCTTTTAAAAGCCACTTATATATTCAGGAGACCAATCCTGACTTCCAAACAAACCACGTTGAAAGGCAGTATTATGATAGAAGTCTTCCGCAATTTTGTCAATTAAGATATTGCACTAAAAGAAGTATTTTTTCGCTTTTCGTATAAAAATTAACAAAGACATTTCAACTATCACATCAATGTAACAAAAACAAAATAACCGTCTGATTAGAGACGGTTATTTTTGCTATCGAGTGCCGTAAACCACAATGGTTTTACCGTGCGCATGAATGAGATTTTGATCTTCCAGCATCTTAATTATTCGCCCTACGGTTTCACGTGAACAGCCTACCATTTGACCGATTTCCTGACGCGTAATCTTAATCTGCATACCATCAGGATGCGTCATCGCTTCAGGTTGTTTTGCTAAATGCATAAGCGCCTGAGCAATACGCCCTGCCACATCCAAAAAGGCCAAGTTTGTCACTTGTCGCGATGTATTTTGCAAACGTTTTGATAACTGAGCAGTAAGGAACATTAAAATCTCAGGGTTAATTTGAATCAACTGACGATATTTTTTATAGGAAATTTCCGCAATTTCACAAGGCGTTTTGGTTTTCACCCAAGCAGAACGTTTCGAACCTTCATCAAATAAACCTGCTTCACCAAAAAATTGTCCCGCGCCTAAATAAGATAAAATCATCTCTTTGCCTTCATCATCTTTTGATGAAACCATTACGGTCCCTTTAATTAAGAAATACAGAATATTGGCATCTTCACCAGCATGAATTAAGGTCGATTTTGCTGGATATTTATGTAAATGACAGTGTGTAAGGAACCAATCCAGAGCTGGATCACGCTGCTGATCATCGTCTTGCGACTTTTGTTCTTCTAGTAATTCTACATCTTCTGACATATAAGCTCCTATTGATTCATTTTAGAAATTCCATTTTATCTTTTATATCAATGGATTCATGTAATTCTGACCAAACAATCACTGCACTTCCATTGTGAATCTTGTTTAGTAGGTGTTGTTTTTTTTGTTCTAAGGAAAATTCGTGTGAACCATAATCGGTGCCTTCCCTAAGTACCACACTTTCCACAATATTTTCTAAAGTTTCTGTTGGAAGTTCCTGCCACGGAATAATCATATATTTATCAACTAAAGTCAATTAAGCAAAAAGCGGTTCAAGAAAACGCCATTGCTGTTCAAAACTTTGATTTGCACCTAAACGGAAGTTTGTGCGGACATAACGCATAAACTGCCCTTCACAAAGGGTTACCAAGTGCCCCGCAATGATACGTTCATCCACATTAAAACCGCGTCCTTCACGTAATTTTCGCATTTGTAAAATATTCACAAATTGCATTTCAAGACGATCGAAGAATTGGGCTACACGAGCCTGTAAAAGCGGCTCTTCAAACATCAATGCATGTCCGGTCAAAATACGCGTCAAACCAGGGTTTTTACGCGCAAAGTCGAGGATCATCTGCATAATGTCACGTACACGATTCATCGTATTGGTTTCATTGCGAATCGATGTGGTAATACGACTAAATAAATTCGCTTCGATATTATCGATCAACGCTTCAAACATTTTGGTTTTACTTGGGAAGTAACGATAAAGTGCAGCTTCTGACACACCCACTTCTTCTGCTAAACGCGCCGTTGTCATACGCTCCATTCCGCGTTCAGAATGCAGCATATGGGTAAGCACCGTCAACACTTGTTGGCGGCGTTCTTTTACCGTACGTTTTTCGATTTTTGGCGGTTTGATTTCCGCCGCAATCTCATCAACTTCTACGAGAGATAATTGTTCTACCATAGTCTATTTTTTACCTGAATGACCAAAACCGCCTTCACCACGCTCAGTTTCAGTAAATTCGCTGACAATATTGAATTCAGCTTGTACTACTGGCACAAAGACTAATTGTGCAATACGATCACCAACTTCGATTTTGAATGGTTCATGACCACGATTCCATACCGATACCATTAATGGACCTTGGTAATCTGAATCAATTAAGCCCACTAAGTTACCTAATACGATACCGTGTTTATGACCTAAACCAGAGCGAGGCAGAATCACCGCTGCAAGATTTGGATCGGCAATATAAATTGAAAGGCCAGTCGGGATAAGTTTAGTTTCGCCTGGTTGAATTTCAATGCCCTCTTCAAGCAATGCACGTAAATCCAAACCTGCTGAACCTTCGGTTGCATAGGTTGGTAAAGGAAATTCGTTGCCAATACGGCTATCTAAAATTTTGACATCAATTTTTTTCATGCTTATTTATCCTTTAAAAGAAATCAGTCATACAAAAGTGCGGTCACAAAACCCAACGAATTTTGAACCTATTTTATTTGTGATAATGCTCAACAATTTCAGCAACCAACACTTCTGCCAATGTATTTTTATCGGCTAATGGCAAGGTTTTTTCGCCTGTTTTCCAAAAAATCTGCAAGGCATTTTGATCTTGTCCGAATACTTGTCCACCCGATACATCATTGGCACAAATCATATCTAAATTTTTGCGTTGAAGTTTGCTCTTCGCATACTCAGCGACATTTTGTGTTTCAGCCGCAAAGCCCACCACAAATGGACGATCTTTTTCTAAATTTGCCACGCTTGCGATAATGTCTGGATTTTTCACCAATTTAAGAGAAAGCTCATCGTTATCATTGGTTTTCTTAATTTTTTGATCAGCAACTTCCGCAACCCGATAATCTGCCACCGCGGCACAGCCAATAAAAATACGATTTTTGACCGCACTTTCAAGGGAGATTCGCCACATTTCATGAGCGGTTGTCACATCAATGCGATGAACGTTTTTCGGCGTAGCCAAATTAACAGGACCCGCAATTAAGGTGACATTTGCACCTCGTTTAGCAAAGGCCTCGGCAATTGCAAAGCCCATTTTGCCTGAGCTGTGGTTAGAAATATAACGAACAGGATCGATAGCTTCACGCGTTGGACCTGCAGTAATAGTGACACTTAAATCAGCTAAATCCTGCTGAACAGCAAAAAGTGATTGAAGCGATTCAAAAATTTCAGCGGGTTCAGACATTCTCCCTGCACCCACATCACCGCAAGCCTGAAAGCCACTATTTGGCCCAACAAAATGAATGCCTCGCGCAGAAAGAGCGGTCAAATTTTGTTGTGTAATTGCCTGGCGGTACATCTGTTGATTCATAGCTGGAGCGAGCAAAATAGGCGCACTTGTCGCAAGACAAATCGTGCTAAGTAAATCATTTGCCATTCCAACGGTTAAACGCGCAATAAAATCGGCACTGGCTGGTGCAATCACTATCGCATCGGCCCATTTTGCGAGCTCAATATGCCCCATAGCTAATTCCGCTTGAGGATCAAGTAAAGATTGAGAAACCGCATTGCCAGAAATGGCTTGCAGCGTTAAAGGCGTGACAAATTCAACGGCGGAAGGCGTTAAAGCCACTCGAACTTCTGCGTTAGATTTGCGTAACAAACGAATAAACTCAATGGTTTTATAGGCGGCAATGCCCCCTGTAATCCCGACAACAATACGCTTTCCGCTCAAGCTCATTTGCTACTCCGCTACGACTTAATAGAATGGATATGTTTTTTGTGTGTTAGTACTTAACAACTTAAGGTTACCTATTTTACTTCAAATTTCACCAATAAAAAATTTTATTTTTGTGATCGCCGTTCCAAAAATAAAACAGACAATTCGCAATGCTTAAAAACATCATGAAAATTGACCGCACTTTTTCTTTTCATTAATTAATATGCAAACAAACACCCCTTTAATGCCTCGTGAAAAACTGTTGAAATATGGCGTTGAAGCCCTAGAAGATCACGAATTACTCGCTATTTTCTTACGTACAGGGATTAAAGGCTGCCCTGTCATGGAATTATCACATAGCGTGCTGCAACATTTTGGCTCCCTTCGAGCCTTATTAAGTGCAGATAAAGAAGCCTTTTGTAAAGTAAAAGGATTAGGCATTACGCAGTTTATTCAACTGCAAGCCACCACAGAAATGACAAAGCGTTATCTGAAACAAGAATTGCTGATAGAGCACGTATTTAGCGACACATCCACGGTAAAACTTTATCTTCAAGCAGAACTTCACCACGAAGAACGTGAAATTTTTATGGTATTATTTTTAGATAATCAACATCGTTTGATTAAAAAAGAGCGGTTATTTTTAGGCACAATTAATGTGACTAATGTTTATCCACGAGAAATTATTAAAGAAAGCCTTTCCTGTAATGCGGCCGCTTTAATTTTGGCTCACAACCACCCTTCTGGTCTGGCTGAACCGAGCTATTCCGACAAAATGATCACACAAAAAATTATTGAAGCTGCTGAGTTAATGGATATCCGCATTTTGGACCATTTTATTGTCGGCAAAGGCACTTGTTATTCTTTTGCAGAACATAATTTGCTATAGTGTTAGGGAATTTGATGATTTTTTTATCGTTCATTTCCATTTAAAGACGGAAAAATCGCTTTTGGACTTGAGAAATTAAAATAAAGTCAGTATAATTTGCGACCTTTAATATAGTAAGTGGGTCGGATACTGCGACCTGACGAGGAAGCAAGCTTAGTTTTAAGCTTCATTATCCGAACCATAAGCTCGAGCTTATATTTAAATTATTGGAGATTATTATGTCTAGAGTTTGTCAAGTAACAGGCAAGCGTCCAGCTGTGGGTAACAACCGCTCACACGCGTTGAATGCGACACGTCGTCGTTTTCTTCCAAACCTTCACACTCACCGTTTCTGGGTTGAAAGTGAAAACCGTTTCGTGACCTTACGTTTAACTGCGAAAGGTATGCGTATTATCGATAAAAAAGGCATTGATGCAGTGTTAGCTGAAATCCGTGCTCGTGGCGAAAAAATCTAAGGAGCTAAAACATGGCAGCTAAAGGCGCTCGTGAGAAAATCCGTTTAGTTTCTACAGCAGAGACTGGTCACTTCTACACAACTGATAAAAACAAACGTAATATGCCTGAAAAAATGGAAATCAAAAAATTTGATCCAGTAGTGCGTAAACACGTTATCTATAAAGAAGCAAAAATCAAATAATTTTGCTGATTTGACAAAAGCCCGACATTGTTCGGGTTTTTTTATACCACAAATTCATTACCGAGATTATCTATGCCTGAACTTCCTGAAGTCGAAACAGCCCTACGTGGTGTAAGCCCCTATTTAAAAGGTTTTACCATTGAAAAAATTGTAGTTCGCCAACCACAATTACGTTGGGTTGTCTCTCCTGAATTAACCACGCTCAAAAACGTCAAAATTTTGGATACCTCTCGTCGTGCAAAATATTTAATTATTCACACAGAAAAAGGTTACATCATTGGTCATTTAGGGATGTCCGGCTCTGTTCGAATTGTGCCACACGATAGTCCTATTGATAAACACGATCACCTTGATATTGTGATGAATAATGGCAAATTACTGCGTTATAACGACCCTAGACGCTTCGGTGCGTGGTTATGGACTGAAAGCTTAGATGACTTTCATCTTTTCCTAAAACTTGGTCCTGAACCACTTTCAGATGAATTTAATGCCGAATACCTTTTTAAAAAATCACGCAAAAAATCGACCTCACTTAAAACCTTTTTAATGGATAATGCTGTCGTCGTGGGTGTAGGAAATATTTATGCCAATGAAACACTCTTTTTATGTGGTTTACACCCCATGAAATTAGCCGAAAACCTCACGCGAAACCAATGTGCCTTGCTCGTTGAAACGATTAAAAACGTATTAGCAAAAGCCATTACACAAGGTGGAACAACATTAAAAGATTTCTTACAACCCGATGGTCGTCCTGGTTATTTTGCACAGGAATTGTTGGTTTATGGAAACAAAGACAAACCTTGTCCAAAATGTGGCACTAAAATTGAAAGCATGATTATTGGGCAACGCAATAGCTTTTATTGTCCCCATTGTCAGAAAAAGAAATAGGCGTGATACACGCCTATTTTTTAGAAAAAGGAGCTCCAGAAATGAGAAATCGGCATGGCGAGAAAAAGAGCCGGCAACATATTCGCCACATGGAACATTTGGATATTACAAATGCGAAAACCTGCCGCTATCATTAGCATACCGCCTACTGCCGCAAAATCACCCCGCATTTCAGGTGTCACGAAAGGAATAATAAACACCGCAGAATAAGCTAAAATCACTTGAACCAATGTTTGTGGCACAAAAATACTCGCTACAGAAATACCGAGTGATGTAGCAAAGATCATCGCGGTGAAGAAATCGAGAAAGGATTTTACAATAAGGATATCAAAATCACCTGTCATCCCTTCATTCATCGCCCCAAAAATACCTGTTCCACTAAATGAAAACAAAATCACAATCGCAACAAATTTAGATAAGAACTCTTCTTGGCTATGCATGCTACTTGGTGTATCAGGGAACATCTTTTCCAGAAGACCTTTAGCTGATGAGGCGAGCTTATTGATCCCATGCTCTAATAAAAGTAATTCTCCAATTATCGTCCCTAATAACACCGATAAAATCATTGCTGGCATATTAGTGGTTTTCGCTACCATCACAATGCCCATACCCATAGAACACAAGCCAAAGATTAAAGTGAGATTGGTGCGCAAACGTTCTGGAATGCGTCCACCGAGCATCGAGCCAATGACTGCCCCACTAATAATTGCTAATGCATTGATATAAGGTCCGATAATCATATTCTTCTCCGAATTAAGTTCTTTCTATTATACGAAAAATAGATCGAAAATCGACCGCACTTTTGGCAATAAAAAAGGCATAGTTTCCCATGCCTTTTGTTTATTTACGATGAATTACCAGTGGTAACCAGCACCAACTGCTACACCCACTTTACCTTGAGTATCGCTCGTACCTGCTAAACGAATAATGATCTTACCATTATCTGAAATACGTGACATACCTAATGCCACAGCATTTTGACCTTGGTAATTACCCGCTGCCACAGATACCATGCTCTTACCTGGAATGTAAGCTTGTGGTAATTGAGACGCCGCTAACGCGCTTGCTGTACCTGCATTTACACGTTTACCTAACTTGTTCACTTGACCATTTAAGTGATTGATCTTGTTATTCACGTCAGCTTTTACTTCGTGTAATTGGCTACCGTTTACAGCATCAGTACTGTCTGCCGCAATACGTCCTGGTGCAACATTGGTAATTTGTTTATTACCTGCATCAATACCATTTTTAGTCATACTTGGACCATTTTTAATGGTGACGCCATTGCTATCAATCACCGTATCACCCGCAGTGAATTTATTCGCTGTTACGCTCTCCACTTTAAGGTTTTTCTTGATAGCTACACGAACATTACCGCTCTTATCAATGTTTGTCATCACATTATCGCCACCATCAAACTCACTCCAGTTTGTGTTGCTATCTGCGCCTTTCACATTGATTTGGCTATTTAATTTCGCACCGTAAACATCGCCTACATTTGCGCCAAATTTTAAGCCATCGCTTAATGTTGCGATAGTTTCACCACCAAATTTCATGCGATTTGGCGTTTCACCATTTACATTTGGTGCTGCATCTTTACCACTTACTACTGTAATTGGCGTTGAATTATCACCTTCACCAAGGTTGATAGTGGTGGTATTAACTGTTTTCGCGGTGACATTTTCAGCTTTCAAATCTTTTGTGGTTGAAATGGTAAAATTCATACCAGCTTGCTTAATTTTGATATTTTGTCCTGCGATATAAGTCACGGTATTACCTGGGCTTACTTTTTGAACTTGTTCACCCTCAGCTTCGCCGCCATCTTTATTCACAGTAACATTCCAACCAGAATTATTAATTGCATTCGCGACAGTTGTTGCATTCACTAATTTTGCTCCCTCTACTGGAACATCAATTTTTCCTGTAGCATTAGGCGTTAAATTAGTGGTCGCTACAGCCTTATAAAGTTGACTACCATTTACTGCATCTTTTGATGTTTCACTTACATCGCCAGCCTTAACATTGCTAACTTTGTTACCACCTGCATTCACGCCAGTATTAGAGATTGATACAGTTTTATTTGGATCTTTAGCTGAACCATCCGGGTTC
>NZ_KV837948.1:22349-87807 GCF_001838615.1 Haemophilus sp. HMSC61B11 | reverse complement strand
TATGCGAAATCAATTACAAGGTTAGTGAAAACTACGTATTAATAAAATCACAAAGTTATGCACAGGTTACAAATACCGCTCAAGCAATGTGAAATCTAGATTGGCAACACCTTTTAACAACATTAAATAATGATTTATACACTCTAAAGTTGTTATGTAAGGAAAAAATAAAGAGATTTATAGGTGTCAAAAATGATAACGCTACGTGAATTCTGCGTTATTTTATTAGGTGAATATCATCAGATTTAAAAAAGAAAAACGTAAATCTCAGGGATTAAGATTTACGTTTTTGATGATTGGCATTTGTGTGACTATGTCACGATATGTATAAGATTAAGATAACAGTTTTGCACCGTATTCATAAACCTGTTGTAGTAAATTTAGCTTAGTTGGATTATCCGAATATTCCTCTGCTAACCGTTGTAAACTTTCCTCAAACTTAACCGCACTTTGCTCTAATTTACGTTGGCGATATTTTTGCCATTTGATTTGCTCTGCACGATTTAGAGTTTTGTAGAAATGCCTTGCTCGATAATGGAATAACAGTTCAGGAATTCGTTTATCTTCAAATGCTAAACCATGTTCAGCTAATTTTTCAGGCGGTAAATCGCGTAAAATAGCCATATTGTTTTTATCTGCATTGCTAAAGAAGCCGTTATAAAGCTCAGTTTCTACATTATCACTCGGCTCAAATTCACGCTCTTCTGAGAAGATTTCAATAACTTTCTCGCGAATATCTAAGGATTGGCGCAATTTTGCTAAATTATCTAAGCATTGTTGTCTGTCTATCCCTAAACGAGCTGCATTTTCTGGCAGTAATGTTTTTGCAGGCGCCAAAATTGGGCATTTATTAATATGAACCAATTTTAATGGAACTGATGAAACTCCCCTTTCTTCTAGCTCACTTTTCTTGGTATATAAATCTTGGCGTAAATCAACCGCACTTTTACTGAGTAAGTTATCAATATCACCTGATAAATCACAGACGATTACGGCATTTTGATTAGTTGGATGCCATGCTAATGGTGCTACCCAAGCACAATTGCCGCGATAATTGCCTAGCATGCCCGAAACGTGCACTAATGGTGTCATTTCAGCGGTGTCGATCAGTTTCTCAATTTCCTTTTTACCTCTATGCTCAAAGAAGAATTGAAATAATTTAGGCTGCTTTTCTTTGATTAATTTAGCCATGGCGATGGTTGCATACACATCCGCCATCGCATCATGGGCATTTTTATGCTCAATACCATTTGCTTTGGTTAGTTTTTCTAAGCGAAAGCTTGGCATACCATCATCGTCATAAGCCCAATTTATCCCTTCTGGACGCAGTGCATAGCAAGCTCGGACCAAATCCAGTAAATCCCAACGAGAATTACCATTTTTCCAGCTATATTCATAGGGATCAATGAAGTTACGGTAAAAGGTATAACGAGTCATTTCATCGTCATAACGAATATTGTTGTAGCCCATCACACAAGTATTAGGTTGTGAAAACTCAGCTAGAATTTTTGCGGCAAATTTAGGTTCAGGAATCCCCTTTTCATTACACTCTTGTGGCGTGATTCCTGTGACCATTACGGCTTCCGGGGCTGGCAAATAATCATTGGTTTGCTTGCAATACAACATAACAGGCTCACCAATAATATTAAAATCTGCATCGGTACGAATACCAGCAAATTGAGCTGGACGATCACTTGCCGGATTGATACCAAAACTTTCGTAATCGTAGATAAAAAAACTAAAATCGTTTGCCATAATTAAGCCAAAATTTTATCTAAATAATATAAACAGAAAATTGCTGAAAGACTGATAAGTACGCCAAACCAGTTAATTTTACTGATTTTTTCTTTAAAGAAAAATGCGCCGGTGATGGTGCCTAAACAAATCACACCAATGTTCATTCCTGCAAAAACTAAGGTTGGATTTTGTCCGAAACTTTGGTGCGCTTTAATGTAAAACAGGATATTAAAGAAATTCAATACACCTAAAATAATTCCACCAATAAAGCTTGGCACAGTCCATTGAGTGCGTTTTAGGAATAAATATAGGAACATGACACAAGCGGCTAATGAGAAAGCAATGAATAATGTGGTTGGGAATGCTCCCCCGCTTTTGGCTACTTGTTTGAATAAAATATCAATGGTGCCATAGCCAAACCAAACACCGATTAAGCCTAAAATACCTTTAAAAGTGACCGCACTTTGTTCATTTGATTTGTTCAAAATACAGAATAAACCGATGAATGCCAAAATAATGCCAACGATTTTGGGCTGACTTAATGTTTCATGGAAGATAATAAAAGAGGCAACAATCGGTAGAAATAACGATAAGCGTTGTGCTGCATCTGAACGCACGATACCCGCAAATTCAATTGCTTTAGACATAATGATAAATACGGTTGGTAATAAAATACCTAATGCTAGGAAAATAGGTGTACTATCACTTTGTGCTAAATATTCGGTAAATTCTAATCCTTTGAAATCAGGTTTGAGTAAGAAATAGCTTAATGAAATAGCGACGATATAATTAAACGCAATCGCTTGTTCAATAATGATATTTTTCTTGCGAGCAACTTTGAGTAGCACCGATACCGCAACACTACATAAAATGGCTAAAATAAGGTTGTACATAATTCGTCCTAAATTCTCATAAAAATAACAATGAAAAAAGCGGCCAATTGCTTTGACCGCTTTAAAAAACTACTCTGTTGCGCCAAAGCCACGCAAACCAACCACATGAACTTGTTCTTGGTTGCCAGCAATTTTACGTACCAGTTTATAGGTTGTCCCTTTTTCAGGGCTGATATTCTCTGGCGCTGCGATAAGTAATTGCATATCCAAACGTTCGCAAAGTTCGAACAAGGTGGAAATAGATTTACCATCCAAACGCGCAGCTTCATCCAAGAATAGTAAACGGCATGGTACGATGTCTTTGCCGCGAATACGGCGGCTTTCCTCTTCCCAGCTTTGTACAACCATTAATAGGATTGACATACCCGTACCGATTGCTTCACCTGTCGATAATGCGCCACTTTCAGCACGTAACCAACCATCTGCACCACGGAAGACTTCAACTTCTAACTCGAGGTAATTACGGTAATCTAATAATTCTTCACCGATAGTTTGTGCTGTGCGTTGGCCCATATCAATATGCGGGTTAATGCGTTGATAAAGTTTCGCAATGGCTTCAGAGAAGGTAATACGATTATCACTGAATAAATCTTGATATTCTTCCTGCTTACCTGACAGCGCATCGAGCAACATCGCATGTGTATCGCGAATATTGACCACTAAACGTACCGATTTCACCTGACCGAAGGCAATATTTTGTAGACCTTGGTTCAACATACGAATACGATTTTGTTCACGTTGAATGGTTTTACACATAATATTCGCCACACTTTCAGAACTGATCGCCAATTTTTTCTCACGGCCAGTCAATTCTTCTGTTAAGCGATTAAGCTCAATTTCCATTTGCTCAATTGCATCAATCGGATCATCCGTTTTAATAATATCCTGACGAATACGTTCACGAAGATGTTGATATACCGCAATGAAGAAACGAACTTTGTTTTCCGGTTTACGGCTGTCTTCAGAAATACGCAATGCATCGCGGAGATATTCATTATCAGCCACCGCAGTACGTAACGCCCCTAATGCTTTATCCGACATTGAACGTAACTCATCAGCAGATAAATAAGCTAACTCACGACGATTGAGTCGTTTTTCCACATCGGAATTACGAGATAAACGCAGAACCACACACCAGCTGACTTTCGCTGCCACAACCAACTCACGCTGAGTTTTATAATCACGTTCTGCTTTACGAATACGTTTATTTAAGTTTTCTGCTTCGCTTTCAATGAGTGTTAATTGTTTTTCGACATAAGAACGACGTTGACGACTGGTTGAAAGTTGTTGATACAACTCATCACGGCGATTTCTTGCACGTTCCTCTGCCCCTTCATCAGCACGTACACCCAACTCACCAATCTCAGCAATTAATTCTTTCAACAATTGATTTTTACTGTCGTAAGAACTTTGCAATTGAATAAATACTTGGTTGTATTGTGCAAATTGGCTTTGTTTTTGACGTAATTGTTCACGTTGAGCATCACGTTGTGACTGCAATTGCTCCAAACGTTGACGAAGTTGCTCATTAAGCTCTGATGTTTCTGCTTGTCCAGCATCTTCATAACTGAAGTGATTTTTACGTTGCACCACATCCGCTAAAGCAAATACACGTTGTTGTACTTGTTTTTGGCGTTCAATGGCTTGGGTTAAATCAGCTTTTAAGCGCTCATAGTTTTCTGGATCGCTTTGTAAAGTATTTGCAATCGGCTCTAATTGTGACAACGCAACACCATGTTGACGAATAAAGCTTTCATCTTGTTCTGAAATATCTAGTTGTTCACGACATTCTTCAATGCGATCAAGTAATTCTTCATCAGCAAGCAAGTTAAGCTGTGGCATTAACTTATTCAACAATTGCATTTTTTCTTTGGCATTATCCAATTTAATGCGAATTTGTTGTTCGGTGCTTGAGAATTGATTGAGCTCGCGATCAATTTCATTGCGTTCTTGATTGATTTCCGCCATTACCTCTTCTGGGTTTGGTTGGAACGCAAGGGCTAGATGTAAGCCAACAAATTGACTAAAGTGTTCGTGTAAACGTTGACATTTTTGTACATCAAAGGCAATTTGTGCGTATTCTTCCGCAATTTCATCACGTTTAGCTTGTAATTCTTCTAAATGTTTTTCACGTGCAGCACGGCCGAATAATGGAATTTGCGGGAATTTTGAATAACGCAATTCACGATCAGATACTTGCACCACCACGCCCATTTCAAGTTCTTGGGCTGAAAGTACGCTGTCATCAAAGGCATTTGGGTCACCTTCGATTAAATATAAATCGTCCGGACAATCTTCTAAATTAGCTAATTGTTCGCGTACCGTGTTGAGATCACGAACAACGATAGCATGACGCGCAGGACCATAAAGTGCAGAGAAATAAGGTGCATCTTCAATTGGAACATCATCATATAATTCAGAAAGCAACACACCGCCAAAACGTTCTGCAAGCACATTCAAGCGAGCATCTTCAGAACCATCTGGTTGGCTTAGACGAGAAATTTGCTCATCTAATTGTTGACATTGCTTCTCTAAATTGTCACGTTGAATAGTCAGCTCACGTTCTTTCACCAATTGTGATTGCATAAAATGCATCACATCTTGGCTATGCTCGAAGGTTTCACCACTTTGCTCTTGTAAGCGTTCTAAAGCGGCTTGAGCAGTTAACCAAGCCGGTGCTTTACGAGCATTTTCTTCGTAAAGTGCGGTCAAACTTTCACGTTTTTGACGCAAGGTTGAACGATTTTCTACTAGCTCAGCAAGTTCTTCATTCAAACTTTCAATGAGTTCTTCTTGTTCAGCGTGGTATGCTTCGAGTTCATCAGCGGTTTCTAAAGATAAATCAGCACGTTGATTAAAATCAGCCAATAATTTAACCGCACTTTGTTGTTGAGCATAGCGCTGTTCTAACTCATGTAATTTTGCGCGTAATTGAGGTGTTTGTTGAGCTTGAATTTTTTGTGTTGGATATTCACGCAATAATTCTTTAGCACTTTCCCAAGCACTTGAACGAGGCACATCACCGGCAATTTTGCACACTAACTGATAGGCCTTATCAAATTGTGATTTTGCCGCTTCAGAAATAGACATTTTATGCTCTAACTCAAGCACTTGCTCGGTAAGACTTTCTGCATGGGCTGCAAATTCCGCATGGTAATCTTCCGCATTTTTCACGCTTAAATCCGCTAAACCGCATAAGGTTTTCGCTTTTTCAAGCGCGGCAATCGCTTGTTGATATTGCAATGCTCGAGTTTGTTGGGCATCTAATGCATGTTGATAGTCCGCAAGTTGCGCACGCACTTGGTCAATTTCAAGTTCTGTTTGCTCAAATTGTGCTTGGCTTTCTTCAAGCTGTTCGGTTGCGGTTTCCACAACCATTTTTTGTTCTTCTAATTTTTCTGTAAGTTCAGCCACATCTTCTTGATAACGCAATACTTTTTCTTGATGACGTAACGCATTTAATACCAAGTTTAAGTGGTCAGCCGCACTTTGGTGATCGACTTCTAAAGTGCGTTCATTTTCTGCTAATTCAGCTGCTTCACGGCTTAAGTCAATTAAGCGATGTTGCGATAACGCTTGCTCAGCTTTTGCTTTATACCAATCACGGCGGAAACCTAGAGCCGCTTCGATATTGCCACGGCGTTCATTGGCATTACGCATATAATCTGATGCCACATAATTCGTGGTTTCAGTGATTAAATGTTTAAATAAATCACGGTCAGATTGGGTAACTTTGATTGCCTCAAGAGTCATGCGATTTTCACGTAATGCACTTTCCATATCCTGGAAGGCTTTGCGCACACCAAGATTTTCTGGCAATAAGTAATCACGTAAAGAACGAGTAATGGCGCTGGAAATACCACCGTATAAAGAAGCTTCGATTAATTTATAGAATTTGCTACGGTCTGAGGCACTACGTAAGCGTTTTGGAATAATGCCCAAGTCAAACATCATGCCGTGATAATCAGTGATGGAATGATACTGTTTAAATTGTGCACCAAGATTTTCAATTTTATCTTTTAATTCATTTAAATTGAGTACGCGTGCTTGACGTTCACCGACTGTTTCGGTGAAAAGTGCGGTCGGATTTAGAGATAATTCTACCCCTTGAATCGAGAACGTTTTTAAATCCACTTTCTTATCACGACCCGCAATTTGTTGCAGGCGCACCCCCACAAGAATTCGTTGGTGACGAGAATTGATGGTATCCAATACTGCATAACAAACGCCCGGACGTAATTTACCATGTAACCCTTTATCACGAGAGCCGCCTGTCGAACCAGCTTCTGTGGTATTACGGAAATGTAATAAGGTTAAATCTGGAATTAATGCTGTGACAAATCCCGCCATAGTTGTAGATTTACCGGCACCGTTACCACCCGAAAGTGTGGTCACCAATTCATCTAAATCAAAGGTTCGGGCAAAGAAACCATTCCAGTTAATTAAGGTGAGTGAACGGAATTTACCGCGTTCTACCCCATTATGTTGGTTTAATACAGGAGCAATAAATTCTTCTTCAACCTGTTCAGTTGATTGCTCAGGTTCGTCTTGATAAATTTCGTTTTCAAGTTCTAATACATCAGACATTATTCTTGTTCTCCTGCATCATCAAATTCTTCATCAATTTCGACCGCACTTTCTTCATCATCAAGGTCATCAGCATTGCTTGCCGCTTTTGCTTGTTTTTCCAATTCGAGAGATTGCGGTGTTGCGGCTTCCCCATCACGAATTAAGCGAGCTTGCGCTTCTAGTGGATCATCACCAGAACGCACTTCAGCACCGAAACGGAAAACTGATTCTGAAATCGTAAATTTACCGCTATGTTGTTCACCCACGGTATGAATCATGCCTAAACGGCGTAAACGACCGATCGCCGCACGGACTTTTTCTGCTAGTTTTTGTTTATCCAAATCTGAACCGCTAGAACGCTGGTTGACGGCTTTCAATAACTTGCCTTCGTCTGCTAAGTTGAGTAATTCGTCATAGACTTCTTGCGTGCTAAAGATACCTTGCTGTGCTAAACGTTCTGGGCTTAAATACAAATAGCAAAGCACTTTTCCTACCAACATCTCTAATTCAGAAAGCACTGAACGGGCAATTAATGTTGTCGCTTTCGGACGTAAATAGAAAAAGCCTTCTGGCGCACGAATCAATTCCACGTTGTAACGGCGGTAAAAGCCATCTAACTCATTTTGAAAATCCATCAAAAAAGCATGATTATCCAATTGCTCGGTACTGATATGGCGACCTGAACGCAATAAACTGTCTACAGTTGGAAAAATAGGATTCGCAATGGCATTTGCCAATTTCGGGGAAATTACATCTTGCATATCTGTCATGGTTAATTTCTCATTTTATGAATTCGTTTTTGGGTAAGCCACGAAATTAATATTTATCAATTACATGCGCTTGTACTTCTGCGCCGTAATCGTTAATTTCCTGCCATTGTGGATAAATACCGGCTAAATCATCATTTGCCATACCTAAACGCACTGCTTGATCCACAATAATGCGTGCCACATCAAAATGACGGGAAAGTGGATAAGCTTCTAATTGTTCTTTTAAGACTAAACTTAAATCAATCGGACGATTATTTTCACGATATTGAATTAATAAGCCTTGCATATGTTCGACGATTTGATCATGTAAATCAGCCAAAGATTCATATTGCAACTCTTCAGGTAATTCGCCCAATGCATCATCTTCACGCAAGACCATTTCTTCATCACGCAGATCGACCAAGCGTTCCGCTTGAGCGGTCCACAAGAACCAAGAATGATCGAAATAACTGTGAATGGAATTACGTAAGCGTTGTGAGAATACGCGGTTTTTATCCATATCAATGGCAGTACGGATAAATTTATGCACATGACGGTCATAACCAATCCATAGATCGATGGCTTGTTGCCCCCAGCTAATAATGCGGTCGAGCTTAGATTGTAAATCGGTAATTAATTGTTCAATAAAATACAGCTCATCATGGCCTATCACACAATCTTGAATACGTAATAATTGTGCCTGTAACTTATCACCTGCGGCATTTAAGGTATCTTGCAATTCGCGTAAATTGCCGGAGGTTTCATCTAATAGACGTTCACAGCTGGAAATTGCCGCCTGCCAATCTTTGGTAAGCAAATTCGCAATTTCTTCCTTAATGCTTTGCTGATTTTCATCCATCACACGTTGTGATAAATCGATACTATCGAAAATCTCTGCGACTGAATATTTTAATGGTGCAAATACATTCCGGCGCCAAAAGTGCTCATTCTCCCCTTTTGTTGCCCCTTCTTCTGCTGCATCGGATGCACGCTGAATTTCATCAGCCACAATAGAAAGCTGCACGGAAAGACGCAACGCAGAAAATTCACGCTGACGAATATAATAATCTGAAACGCCAACACCTAGTGGAGTGAGGCGATAAATGGAAAGCCCTTCAGTAAATTCACTGCTGAAACGGTTAAGAAAACGCTGCTTCACCAATTCATTGATAGCATTATTGGCACGGGTGGCAATCGCGTCCGTTGATTGGTCAAAGGCACTGGTTGTGTGGCGGAAAATATCCACTAAATCAGCTTCTAGCATTTCTCCATCTAAACGTTCGTTGTTATAAATGGCAATGGCCAATAAAAACACCAAACGCTCTGTCGGCAGATTTAACGAAAATTCCCGCTCTTTCGCCCATGAGACGAGTTCAGGAATGGTTTGTGAAGTTTCGATCATTCGGTTACAAAAGCTTAAAATTGAACAAAAAATTTTTGAGATTATACAGGATTTTTTGTCAATCTTGAAAATCTTCTTATGAATTGACCGCACTTTTTGTCTTTAATACCGCTTGATAATTTATTTATAACGTATTTTAGCCATCCTAAAAACTTACAAAGCATACATTAATTTACATAAGTTTACATTTAATTACAAATCTTTACAAAAGAAGTCAACTATTTACTTCACTACCAGAACTAAACAAACTACAATGCTGAAGCACGCAAGCGCACACTTATTCTCTTAAATGAAGAATATTATTACCAATATGATTTTCTTAATCAGTATCAGTTCATTACTCGCTTGCTGCATTTCCATCTATTTTTTATAGATTTCACCAAGTTACCCAACTCTAGTTTTTACACAATTGCTGTGTCAAAAAACATTCTTTTAAAGCGAGGAAATAATGAAAAACTTTAAAATCAATGCAATTACAGCATTAGTCGTAGGATTAAATGTAGCAACAGCTCATGCGGCAAGAACCACAAATCCAGAGCCTAATCAAAACGTACTATATTCGGGCGGTTCAATATTCCTAAATCATGCAGACGCAACTAATGTAGATGAACCTAGCCACACAGCTATCGGTCAAAGTAATTTGATTTATTCAGTGCCTGAATCAAATGACCCAACTGAAGATCAAGGATCTAGTTCTGCATTCGGTAACCAAAATACAATTAAAGGTCAACATGCTAACGCTTTTGGCGATGGTAATGATGCATATGGTAAACAAACTCAAAGCTTTGGAGACGGCAATAAAGTTTATGCGAATGAATCTATTGGATATGGCATCAAGAATCAAATTGGTACACAACCGTCTGATGCTAAATCGCCTAAAGCAACACGAGAAGCTGATACAAATACAAATTCAGCCTCTGTATTTGGTTTAAATAATACAGTGGTTGGAAACAATATCCTTACTTTAGGCAAAGAGAATAAAATTACAGATACTTCAACAACAAATGCAACTGTTATTGGATTTAATTCAACAGCAAATGCAACTAATGCCATTGTAATTGGCACTGAATCTCAAGCTTCTGCTAATGAAACCATTGCAATTGGCCAAAAAGCGAAAGCGAGTGGTCAAAATAGCAATGCATTTGGATCACAAGCAAATGCTTTGGGAACTAGCTCATTAGCCGTCGGAACAGGAGCCCAAGCCAAACAGGACTCTGCTGTCGCAATTGGTAATGATTCAAATGCAACAGCTAAATCTTCTGTTGCATTAGGTGAATCCACAAATGCAACAGCAGTTTTTGCAACTGCTGTTGGAGATAGCGCTACGGCCTCTGGTGTACGTAGTTTTGCTGCAGGTTTAAATTCTAAGGCTCAGTCAGATGATTCTATTGCTATCGGTGCAAATACAAGCTCAACAGTTCGAGGAATTTCTATTGGGGCAGAAGCTTCAGCATATCATCAAGGCATTTCTGTCGGCTATAAAAGCAATGCTTCTGGTATTGGTTCCATTGCAACAGGTGTCGGAACATCAGCTTCTGGTTTATCCTCTATAGCAAGCGGTTCAAACGCCGTAGCTTCAAGTACAGGATCTGTTGCTATTGGTGAACAATCAAAAGCAACTGCAGGATATGGTTTAGCTATCGGTGCAAAAGCAAAAGCGGAACATAGCTCAAGTGTAGCATTAGGTAATGGTTCAGAGACCAAACAAGCTAAAAGTGTAAAAAATGCAACTATTAATAATCTTTCTTATGGTAATTTTGCAGGAACTGATGCAACTGCCACTGTATCAGTCGGCGCAACACAAAATGAACAATACACTCGTCAAATTGTGAATGTTGGTGCTGGTGAAATATCTAAAACATCTACAGATGCAATTAATGGCTCACAACTTTATTCCGTTACGGATACCGTTGGTAATATCGCAAACTCAATGAAAAATATTATCGGAGGAAATACAACTATTAATCCAAACGGTACTATTAATGCAACTAATATTGGTAATACTGGAAAAAACACAATACATGAAGCTATTGAGAGCATTAAACAAAGTGCTCAAAATGGCAAAGATGTTGAAGTGACAGCTGGCGATAACATTATTGTTGAAAAAACGACTAGCACAACTAATCCACAAAAAACCTTTAAAGTAAGTACATCAAAAAAACTTAAAGCAGATTCATATAGCGTCAACAATTCAAATATTAAAATTGATCAAAATGGAATTAATGCAGGTAATAAGAACATTACCAACGTTGCGGAAGGAACAAATGCAACGGATGCTGTGAATGTATCACAATTGAATAAAGTGAAATCGAATATTACAAATAACACTCAAGCTATTTCAAACAATACAAAAGCAATCAATAATTTAAATAAGAAAGTAAATGATGTTGATCGCAAATCTCGCGCTGGAATTGCTGGCGTTGCAGCGATTGCTTCAGCTCCATCTGCTCGTAAGGATGGTAAGAGTATGATTTCAACAGGTGTTGCTCATCACCGAGGCGAAAGCGCAATTGCAATCAAAGCCTCTCGCAATTCAGATAATGGTCATTGGTCATCAAATGTAAATGGTGCAGCAGATACTCGAGGTCAATGGACTGTTGGGGCTGGTGTTGGTTACGAATGGTAATCTGACTTAAACTTAAAAACAAAGAGCCACAAATTGTGGCTCTTTTTTATCCTCTAAAACAACGAAAAATTTGACCGCAGTTATTACAAGATATATCGCCAAACAAATGCACTGACTAAAATAATCAACATAATAATAATTTGTATTAAACGTTTTTTGGTTAATTTTTCTGCTGCCATACCTATTTACTCGTAGATAACTTCTTTAATTTACTATTTAGTGGTAGAATAATTGCGTTAGATCAATTTTACACTATATTTATCGATTTGAGGAACTAATGAATAATTTCGTTTCAGAAACTAAATCAGGGCGCAGAGTTCAATCTGGTGGTTGTGCGATTCATTGCCAGGATTGCAGCATTAGTCAACTTTGTATTCCTTTCACATTAAACGAACATGAGCTCGATCAGCTTGATAATATTATTGAGCGTAAAAAGCCTATACAAAAATCTCAAGTCCTTTTTAAAGCGGGTGATACGCTTAATTCTATCTATGCGATTCGTTCCGGCACCATTAAAACTTATACTATTAGTGAAACGGGCGAAGAGCAAATTACCTCTTTTCATTTACCGGGCGATTTAGTCGGTTTCGACGCAATTACGAATATGCAACACCCTAGTTTTGCACAAGCATTGGAAACCGCTATGGTATGTGAAATTCCGTTTGATATCTTAGATGATTTATCTGGAAAAATGCCGAAGCTTCGCCAGCAAATTATGCGTTTAATGAGTAGTGAAATCAAAAGCGATCAAGAAATGATTTTATTACTGTCTAAAATGAATGCTGAAGAACGTTTAGCCGCATTCATCCATAACCTATCTAAACGCTATTCTGCTCGTGGTTTCTCTGCGAAAGAATTCCGCTTAACCATGACTCGTAGCGATATTGGTAACTATCTTGGTCTAACCGTTGAGACCATCAGTCGTTTGCTCGGTCGTTTCCAAAAACTCGGTGTACTCTCTGTTCAAGGTAAATACATTACTATTAATGATATTAATGCCTTGATTGATTTAACTGGTGTACATAAAACCAAAATCCAATTAGCAGAATAATTTAAAAGCGTGAGTTTTCACGCTTTTTTAACATTTGAAACAAAAAAACTTGCACGAGATCACTTTTTGATAATCGGTTCTTGTCATCGTTTAAAATCTTTTCTATCCTATTGATATCTCGTATCTTGGAGGCTTTATGAAATTTAACAATATTCTTGTTGTACTTAACCCTGATAACGAAAAACAATATGCGCTTGCTCGTGCAGTTCGTCTTGTTAAAGAACAACAAAATGAAACAAAAGTAAAAATCACTACTCTGTTGAGTGTCTATGACTTATCTTATGAAATGTCTGCGCTTCTTTCTTCGGAAGAACGTAGTCAAATGCATAAAACAGCCATTGAGCAACAACGTCAAGCCGTCCAATTTTATTTAGATAAATATGCAGATCCGGAAATTGAATTCGAATCTCACATTGTGTGGAGCAGTAATGAAGCAGATGCAATTCGTGAAGAAGTCGAAAAAAATCAATACGACCTCGTGGTAAAATACACCAAAGATGAAGAAAGTTTCACTTCATTGATTTTCACACCAGTAGATTGGCAATTATTACGTAAATGTCCGATTCCAGTATTAATGGTGCGTGATGGTGACTGGAAACACCAACGCCGTATTTTAGTCGCAGTGAATGTTTCAGGTGAACAGGAATATCAAGATGAATTTAACCAAGAATTAGTTTCAACAGGGATGAATTTAGCGGAAAATTTAAACCGTGGTAATGTACATTTAGTGGCCGCCTACCCTGTTGCGCCAATTAATATGGCGATTGATTTACCTGAATTTAATACTTCAGGTTATGAAAATGGCATTCGTGGCCAGCACCTCATCAATATGAAAGCCTTACGCCAAAAATTTGGTATTGATGAAGATCATACCCACGTACGCGAAGGTTTCCCTGAAGAAGTGATCCCTGAAGTGGCGAAAGAAATTGAAGCTGAATTAGTGATTTTAGGTACAGTGGGTAGAACGGGTTTATCTGCAGCGTTATTAGGTAATACGGCTGAGCATGTAATTAGTAAATTAAGCTGCAATCTATTAGCCATTAAACCTTCTAAAAAATAAGCCTATTTAGCTTTTTATTTAAAATAAGTGCGGTCAAAAAAACAATCGTTTTAATGACCGCACTTTTTTGTTAAGAAAATGTGAAGTTCCTCACAAAATCAACTTTTTCCATTCGTCTCATCATTTCTTTTTCGTTATACTCATCCGCCCTATCGAAGACTTTCTATAAATTGATTTATTGATTAAAAAGGAAAGACAATGAAAAAAACATTAATTGCAGCACTACTTGGTTTCTCTGCGCTCGCGCAAGCTCATGAAGTTTGGGTTGCAACACCGGCACAACTTGCTTCCAATTCTGTTTTAAAAGCTGATTTAGCTTATGGTGACTACCCTTACGTTGAAAAAATTCCTGAAAAACGTCTCGCTATTTTTCCACCGATGGAACTTATCAATCAAGATGGCGAAATGCAAACCTTAGTACAAAAAGGTGAAAACTACCAATATCAATCAGAAAAACCGTTAAAAGACGGTTCATATTGGGTAACGGCGACTTATAAACCAACTTTCTGGTCACAAAATAATGAAGGTTGGAAAATGGATAACTTACAAGGTACACCAAATGCATTTTATTGCGAACAAACTCAAATGTTTGGTAAAGCCTTTACTGTGGTGGGTAAGAAACCATTGAGTGCAGATATGGCGATGACACGCATTGGTTTACCACTTGAAATTGTGCCTCTTAAAGATCCAAAAACAATTAAAGCAGGCGAAGCTTTCCCTCTTCAAATTTTCTATAAAGACCAACCGCTTGCGGGAGAAACGATTATTGCAACGTCTGATACCTTTGTTGTGAAAGATATGGAAGCGGCGACTTCTCACCGTGAACCGCAAGCGTTTTCAGGTAAAACAGATAGTGAAGGTAAAGTTAACTTTATCCCATTAATTGAAGGTGTTTGGAAACTTAAAGTAATTCACAAAGAACCATTTGAAGATCAAAAGGTGTGTCAACAATCAGCAAATTACGCAACGTTAATTCTACCTGTTGGTAAAGCTCGTGCTAAATTGCCACCAAAACCAGAACATCATCACCATTAATCATAAAAAAAGTGCGGTCAAATTTAACCGCACTTTTTTAATATGTTCTTACTGCTGGAGGTTGATAATGCTCAATAAAGTTTTCAATTTCTTGAAGATCATTCGAGAATAGAATCTTCTCAAAATCACCTTGAGTAAAGAAGCCTTCTTTCACCATATGGCTAAAAAAGGACTTTAATGAATCGAAATACCCCTTTTCATTAAACAAAATACAAGGATTATTATTTTTCCCTATTCGAGCCCAAGAAATCACTTCAGTAATCTCTTCTAAAGTGCCTGGTCCGCCAGGCAAAGCAATATAAGCATCGCCAAGCTCAACCATTTTATTTTTTCGCTCAGACATGCTTTCAACAATCACGGTCTTGGTCAAATTAGGATGTGAAACTTCTCTGTCTTGTAAAAATTGAGGGATAATGCCAATTACTTTGCTTTGATGAGCAAGTACAGTATCAGCAACCACGCCCATTAATCCCAATTTTCCGCCACCATAAACTAAAGTATGTTGGCTATCCGAAATCCATTTTCCTAATTTTTTTGCGGCAGCCTGATAGGCAGAATCATTACCTAAACTCGCACCGCAATAAACCGTGATGTTCATCCTACTTTTTCCGCTCAACCCATTTCCCATCAATATAATCCACAATCCATTTTGTGGCTTTGCCATTCTTTTCAGATGTCACATATTGATGTTTTTCTTTACGGCTGAAACGGATAATCGCTTCATTACCCTCAGGGTCTTTTTGTGGTGCATCGGCTAAATAACGTAATTTTTCTGGTAAACGATCACGATAAAGCGCTAATTCAGCCACTTTTGCCGGTCGTGTTTCACGTGATTTAGGGAAGTTATGTGCTGACATAAACACGCCACTTGCACCATCACGTAATACAAAATACGCATCAGATTTTTCACATTTCAATTCAGGGAAATGAACTGGCTCTTCTTTTGGTGGTGCAACCTCGCCGTTTTTCAAAATCTTACGGGTGTTATCACAATTGGTACAGCCCATGTATTTCCCAAAACGACCGAGTTTCAAGTGCATATCAGCACCACACTTGTCGCATTCTACAATCGGACCGTCATAGCCTTTAATTTTGAATTGGCCTTGTTCAACCAAATAACCATCACAATTTGGATTATTACCACAAATATGCAATTTACGATGAGGGTCAATGATGTAACTGTCCATCGCTGTACCACATTTCGGACAACGTTTACGATCCATTAAGGCTTTAGTTTCAGAAGCCTCATCCAATACATTAAGTAATTCTGCTTCTGGAATGAGATTAATCGTCGTTTTACAACGCTCTTTCGGTGGTAAAGCATAACCAGAACAACCAAGAAATACACCTGTACTTGCTGTGCGAATGGCCATTTTTCGGCTACAAGTCGGACAATCAATATTGGTGAGTACAAGGCTATTCGGCTTCATTCCACCTTCTAATTCATCCAATTCAGCCGTAGAAAGTTGAGTAGAAAAATCTTTGAAGAATTGATTTAACTCAGCCTTCCAATTTTTCTCACCTGATGCTATTTGGTCTAATACGTTTTCCATGTTGGCAGTGAAATCGTAGCTCATCAAATCAGTAAAGGATTGATTTAAGCGATCAGTAACTATTTCGCCCATTTTCTCGGCATAGAAACGACGATTTTCAATGCGCACATAACCACGTTCTTGGATAGTTGAAATAATTGCCGCATAAGTAGAAGGACGACCAATACCACGTTTCTCCAATTCTTTAACCAATGCAGCTTCGGTAAAACGAGCGGGCGGTTTAGTGAAGTGTTGGCTTGGCGAAACCGTTTTTAGTGCCAATGTTTCATTCAAACTCACAGCAGGTAAAATTTGGTCTTCCGGATTTTTACCTACTTGTGGCAACACTTTTGTCCAACCATCAAAACGTAAAATACGGCCTTTAGCTTTCAATTCATAATCGCCAGCCATTACGGTAACCGTTGTGCTGTCATATTGTGCAGCCGGCATTTGGCAGGCTACAAATTGACGCCAGATTAAATCATACAAGCGCACAGCATCTTTATCCATGCCACTTAAATGATCTGCGAGCGTTTTTACATCAGAAGGACGAATCGCTTCGTGCGCTTCTTGAGCGTTTTCTTTACTCGAGTAGAAATTCGGTTTAGCTGGCAAATAATCTTTACCGAAATGGCTTTCGATATAAGAGCGTGCCATATTTAACGCATCTTGGCTCAAGTTGGTAGAGTCAGTACGCATATAAGTAATGTAACCGGCTTCATATAAACGTTGTGCTAACATCATGGTTTTCTTCACCCCAAAACCTAAACGCGTGCTTGCAGTTTGTTGTAAGGTTGAAGTAATAAATGGGGCTCTTGGTTTAGAACCTGTTGGTTTTGTTTCTAAATCTGTGACAACGTAATGTGATTTATTTAAGAAATCGACCGCACTTTGTGCTTCTTTTTCAGTTTTCGGCTCAAATTTCTTGCCTTTATACTGCACCACATCCAAACGTAAGTCTTCTTTCTTACTCGTTTGGGTTAGCGCTTCAATTTCCCAAAATTCTTCCGGTTGAAATGCTTTGATTTCACGTTCACGCTCTACCACCAATTTCACGGCAACAGATTGCACTCGTCCGGCAGATAGACCTCGCGCCACTTTTTTCCATAATAATGGCGACACCATAAAGCCTACCACGCGGTCTAAGAAACGACGGGTTTGCTGAGCATTAACCTGGTCCATATTAATGTGCGCAGGATGCTGAAACGCTTTTTCAATCGCTTTTTTAGTAATCTCATTAAATACAACGCGACTAAAACGACTATCATCGCCACCAATGACTTCGCGTAAATGCCACGCGATAGCCTCTCCTTCTCTATCCAAGTCGGTGGCGAGATAAATATGATCTGATTTTTTAGCGAGAGATTTTAATTCGGCTACCACTTTTTCTTTACCTGGTAGAATTTGGTAATTGGCTTTCCAATCGTCATAGGGGTCAATCCCCATACGTTTCACTAAGGCCGCACGGTCTTTTTCTGCTTTAATTTTGTTTTTTTCTTCCGCACTTAATCCTTTAGTGGAAACTGGTTTAGCCTTCTCGCCTGTGCCACTCCCTGCAGTAGGCAAATCACAAATATGCCCTACGCTGGATTTCACCACATACTGGCTACCTAAATATTTATTGATGGTTTTCGCTTTGGCTGGCGACTCCACAATCACTAAAGATTTGCTCATTTGCTTACCTAAAATATAACTAGAATTCTTTAAAATTGGCGATATACTGCAAACTTACGCCGATAAAATCAAGCTTTTTTTCAAAAAGGATTTATAAATGGATAAACTCAATGCAATTTCGGTTTTCTGTAAAGTAATCGAAACGCAAAGTTTTACACAAGCCGCAAACCAACAGAATATTTCTGTGGCGATGGCGAGTAAACTAGTTTCACAATTAGAAGAACATTTAAAAACACGATTATTACAACGTACAACACGAAAAATTGTGCCAACTGAAGCTGGTATGCTTTATTATCAACGTTGCCAAGCTATTTTATTAGATTTAAGCGAGGCTGATTCTAGCATTAGTAATATGTCGACCAGCTTACAAGGTAATTTATTAATCTCTGTACCACGTGATTTTGGCTTACTTTATATCTCGCCTAACTTACCTAAATTTATTGAACTTCATCCCAATTTACACGTTGAAATTGAGTTTGAAGATAAACGTGTTGATCTTGTTGCTGAGGGCTACGACTTAGCATTACGGATTGGCTATATGCAAGACAGCTCGCTTGTTGCGCGTAAAATTAGCAGCGCCCCTATGCATTTTGTTGCTTCTTCAAGTTATTTAGAAGCACGAGGCACACCACTTACACCTGACGATTTAGAATATCACCAAGGTTTACTTTATAAATCGTCGTTGAATCAAGTGCATTGGCAATCAACAAAAGCCAATCAAATTCAACGTTATAAGATTCAATCTAAAGTGGTTTCTAATAATGGTATGGCGTTGTTAGAAATGACGAAAGCGGGTTTAGGCATCAGTAATGCACCGGATTTCTTTGTAAAAGATGCGCTTGCTTCAGGTGAATTAGTTGAAATTTTGTCTGAATATAAACAAAAACCTTTAGATATTTATGTGGTTTACCCTAATCGTCGTCATTTACCGGCAAAAGTTCGCGCATTTATTGAATTTCTCGCGAGTCTTGGTTTGTGTGAAAACAGCCAAATATAAAAAATAAGGGCGGATTTAACCGCCCTTTATCATTCAAATAACGTCCAAATCGGTTTAACCTCTTCAGGTAAAAACAAATTCTTTCCTAATTCAATCCATCCGCAAGGAAAATGAAAATCCGAGCCTAAAGAGGCGGCTAAGTCATATTCATTGGCTAAACGCGCAAGATATTGACGCTGATCTTTAGTTTGTCCACTATCCGAGACTTCCATACCATCACCACCCCATTGTTTGAAATCAACAATTAATCGACGAATCCATTTTCCTGTCATGTTATAACGCATAGGATGAGCTATGACAGCAACTCCACCTGCTGCATGAATCGTATCAATCGCTGTTGGAATATCCACCCATTCAGCTTTGACAAAACACGATTTGCCACCGCCTAGATAACACTTAAAGGCTTGCCCATCATTTGAAACCTTTCCGATTTGTACCAAATAGCGCGCATAATGAGCACGAGTTACTTCCCCATTGGCTAACGCTTTTGCGCCTTCATAGGCATTTGGAATGCCTGCTTTTTCTAATTTATGGCCAATTTCGACCGCTCTTTTTTCTCTCAGTGATTTTTGTTCAGCTAAAAGTGCGGTCATTTTAGGATGTGTTTTATCAAAATTTAATCCAACAATATGGATGCCACGACCTTCCCAATTCGTTGAAATTTCCACGCCATTAATCAGCTCAATACCTAATTTATCTGCTTCGTGTTTAGCTTCATCAATGCCCATCACGGTGTCGTGATCACATAAAGCAAGCACATTAACCCCTTTTTCATGAGCTCGTTGCACAAGCTCTGTAGGCGTTAAAACACCATCTGAAGCCGTACTATGGCAATGTAAATCATATTTTTTTGTCATTTATTTAATCGCTTTCACTAATTCTTTAACTAAGCTTGGACCGTGGTAAATCAAACCCGAATAAACTTGTAGCAATTCTGCCCCTGCCTCAATCTTCTCTTGTGCATTTTGTACACCATCAATACCACCACTCCCAATAATCGGGATTTGTCCTTTCAGTTCTTGATGCAATCTTCGAATAATTTCTGTGCTTTTATGCTGTAACGGTTTTCCACTTAAGCCACCTTGTTGCTCAGCATTTTTCAAACCTGCGACGTTATCACGTGAAATCGTCGTATTAGTCGCAATTACCCCATCCATTTGATGACGAAGTAAGGTATCTGCAATTTGAACCAGCTCGCTCTCGGATAAATCAGGTGCGATTTTTACTGCAATCGGTACATATTTGTTATATTGCTCAGCTAATACTTCTTGACGCTGTTTTATACTTTGCAATAAATCATCAAAGTAATCACCATACTGTAATTGGCGTAAATCTGGAGTATTCGGTGATGAAATATTTACCGTAATATAATCCGCATAGTTATAAGCTTTGTTTAAGCAAAATAAGTAATCATCTTTACCCTTTTCAAGCGGTGTGACTTTATTTTTGCCAATATTAATCCCAATTACGCCATCAAATTTTGCCTTTTTAACATTCTCAATCGCATAATCAATGCCATAATTATTGAATCCATTACGGTTAATAATCCCTTCCGCTTCCACTAAACGGAATTGACGAGGTTTCGCATTTCCCTCTTGCGCCAAAGGCGTAACCGTCCCCACCTCAATAAAACCAAATCCCATCGCACCAAATCCATCAATGGCTTCGGCATTTTTATCTGCGCCCGCTGCTAACCCAATAGGATTTTTAAAGGTAATGCCCATCACTTGCTTAGGCGTACCTTGTGGACAAGCCAAGAGCTGTTTCAATAAAAATTGACAAGGTGATTTACCCGCTACGTGCAATGATTTAATCACTAAATCATGAGCGGTTTCAGGGTCAAGGGAAAAGATGGCTTTACGGATCAAAGAATACATACTCTTTTATCTCTCAGGATAGTTCACTGTAAATGGAAAGTGCGGTTAATTTTACCGCACTTTTGTTGAAAAGTTATGTTGCATTTTAAAATGAAAGTAAAATACATGCAACGAAAGGTACAGAGATAACTCTACTTACGAATATAAAGCTCCTTGGTATAAACATAATCCTGTGGATTATGCATTGGGAATCCGCCTACTGCAGGATTGAGAACTTTAATCAACGGTGAATAAAATATTGGAATTAGAGGCGCTTCTTCCGCAATAATTAGCTCTGCTTGTCGATATAATGCGGCACGCGCCTTGTCATTCAAAGTAGTTTGTGCTTCTTTCATGATTTGATCAAATTTCTCATTCTTCCAATGCCCTACATTTTCTGGAGATGTTGAAACTAATGAATTAAGAAATGCTGATGGTTCATTATATTCCGCATCAATTGACATACGTGACAATTGGAAATTTCCTATATTACGTTCTCCCAAATAGGTTTTCCATTCCATCGTACGTAATTTCACATCTGCACCTAATTGTTTTTTCCATTCTGAAGCTAACGCTAACGCAACTTTTTCATGTGTTGCATACTTGTTATAAAAAATCTCAAACTGGAGCGGATGTTTTTTATTATATCCTGCATCATTTAATAATTTTTTAGCTTGTTTCACTCTATCCGTTAACGGTCGATTTAATTCAGCGATGTTCGGTGCACTAAAATCATCAACTTCTGGTGGTGTCAATGTTGCTGCAGGTTTACGTAACCCAATAATATGTTCTGCTATTAGTGGTCGATCTAACGTAAGATATAGCGCTTTTCGAACCTTTTCGTTATCAAACGGTGGTTTCGCCACATTAAAAGTATAGAATTCAGTCGTTAGTCTAGGCACCACAATTAGCGCATTCGGTGTATTTTTCTGAATGTGCGGAATTTGCTCCACTGGTATCCAGGTTAAATCCAATTCTTTAGCTTGGTAACGTTGATATGCCGAAGACAAACCTTCTTGAAATAGATATTCTGAAGTATTAATGCGCGTATTTTTATTATTCCAATAGACTGGGTTACGTTCTGCTGTAATTTTCTCGTTAATTGTCCATTGCTTTAATTTATAAGCACCATTACTCACGATATTTTGAGGGGTAGTCCATTTATCGCCAAATTGCGCTAATTTATGATGGGGAACAGGAAATGTTGTAGGATATGCTAGTAGCTGTAAGAAGTAAGGTGTGGCTTGGGTTAGTTTGATTTCAAGTTGTTTATCATTAATCGCCTTAATGCCCAACGCACTTATAGGCTGTTTACCTTGCATCACATCTTCTGCATTTAAAATATGTGCTTTAGACAAATAACTGGCATTTGGACTACCAAACTTAGGATCAACTGCTCGTTGCCAACCTAGCACGAAATCTTGAGCCGTTACCGGTGTACCATCTGACCATTTTGCATCACGTAATGAAAAAGTATAAATCTTACCATCGTCAGAGACTGTCCATTTCTCTGCCTGCGCTGGCTGTACTTGTCCATTTTCATCTAACCAAATTAATCCTTCAAATAAATCAATCGCAATTTGTGCAGCTGTATTTTCTTGCACCAATTGAGGATCAAGTGACCCGGGATCACTATGTGTATTTTGACGGAAAATCTGTGTTTCAGAAAGTGTTGTACCAGCAGGCACAGTGGCTGAAAATGCTGTTGTTGAAAAAATGCCAAGCATCATACTGACCAGCACTGATGTTTTGTATGTTTTCATATAAAATCCTTATTAACTAACACGGCGAAATGCCATTAATCATTCTATCAAAGGCAATAAAAGAAAAGATTGATATAGTTAACAAATTTGAAAAAAATACGGAATGTCTTAGACATCCCGTATTGAATTTATAAAGTATTTGTATCGCGATTATTGCAAGGCTTTTTCAATCTTCTCAAATAAATCTTTTGAGAGATCTTCAACTGCACTTAAACGTTCTAAGGCGCGTTTCATTAGCGTTTGACGTTGCGCATCAAAACGAGAGAAACGAATTAATGGCTCAATTAAACGTGCAGCCACTTGTGGATTGCTTTCGTTTAAACGAATTAAGACGTCCGTTAAGAAACGATAGCCAGAACCACTAATATGATGGAATGCTTTTAAGTTGTGATTTGCAAAGCTACCCACTAATGAACGTAAACGGTTTGGATTGTTGAAGTTAAAACTTGGGTGATCCATTAATACTTGTACAATTTCCAATACGTTTTCATCTGGACGGGTTGCTTGTAAAGCAAACCATTTATCCATGACCAAGCCATCATGTTGCCATTTTTGTTCAAAATCCGCTAACAAAGCATCACGACAAGGTAATGCCGCTTTGGTTGCCATATTTAATGCAGCCAACGTATCTGTCATATTATTGGCATTATTGTAATGTTTTTGAACAACATTGTTGCCTAGATTGGTGTAAGCCAAATAACTTAAACAAAGATTACGCATTGCTCGTAAGGCAATATCTTCTTGCGTCACTCGATAATCTTCAAGACGAATATGGGTATAAATACGCAATAAATCTTCTTTCAAGTATTCTGCAATTTGCACCAACATAAATTCTCTTGTGGCTGCAATGCCATCTGGATCAATCGTTTTAAAGCTTTCTGCAAACTCAATGTCTTTTGGCAAAGTCAGAATTAATGTGGATAATTCGATATCTTGTTCGTAATTTTCCAATATATACGCAAGTGCGGTTAAAACATCAGGTGAAATTTCAAAAGCTTCACCTTGTTGGAAATGAGCCACATTACGACGCAACTCTTGAGTAAACAGCATTTGTGCTGCATCCCAACGAGCAAATTGATTATCTGCAAATTTAAGTAAACCCAATAACTGCTCTGTAGTGTAATCATAATCGAGTTTCACCGGCGCAGAGAAATCACATAATAATGCAGGAATTGGGCGACCATAAATGCCGTGGAACTCAAACACTTGGTCTTTTTCTGTTACATTTAACACATCACTTAACAATTCACCGTTATGCTGTAACATTTGTTTGGTGCCTTTAGCATCATAAAGCGCAATTTTTAATGGAATATGTAAGTTTACTTTTTCCATTTGGTCCGCAGTTGGCGGTGTAGATTGCGAAACGGTTAAACAATAAGTATGAGTTTGTTCATCATAGGCATCACTAATCAATAATTCTGGTGTACCTGATTGGCTATACCAACGACGGAATTGTGCTAAATCAACGTCATTTGCACATTCCATTGCAGACACAAAATCTTCACAAGTTGCTGCTTTACCGTCATTTTCTGCAATATAAAGTTGCATCCCTTTTTGGAAACCTTGTTCACCTAATAAGGTGTGCAACATACGAATCACTTCTGCCCCTTTTTCATATACAGTCACGGTATAGAAGTTATTCATTTCAATAACTTTTTCAGGGCGAATTGGGTGTGACATTGGGCTTGCATCTTCGGCAAATTGTACCGTACGTAAGAATTTCACGTTATTAATACGATTGACAGCTCGAGAACCCGTATCAGATGAAAATTCTTGATCACGGAAAACCGTTAAACCTTCTTTCAAACTTAATTGGAACCAATCTCGGCAAGTTACACGGTTTCCTGTCCAGTTATGGAAATATTCGTGTGCAATCACGCTTTCAATGGCGAGATAATCATCATCGGTTGCTGTTTGTGGATTTGCCAACACAAATTTAGAGTTAAAAATATTCAACCCTTTATTTTCCATGGCACCCATATTGAAGAAGTCCACAGCAACAATCATGTAAATATCTAAGTCATATTCTAAATTGAAACGCTCTTCATCCCATTTCATCGCTTTTTTCAGACTTTCCATTGCCCAAGAGGCACGATCAAGATTGCCACGGTCAACATAAAGCTCTAAAGTCACTTCACGACCACTTTTTGTCGTAAAGGTATCTTGTAATAAATCAAAATCACCAGCCACTAAAGCAAATAAATAGCTTGGTTTCGGGAATGGGTCATTCCATTCAACCCAATGACGACCGTCCTCTAACTCGCCACTTGCAATGCGGTTACCATTAGAAAGCAAGTAAGGATATTTAGTTTTATCTGCAGTAATTTTGGTTGTATAGCGCGCCAATACATCTGGACGATCAAGCATATAGGTGATTTGACGGAAACCTTCTGCTTCACATTGTGTACAAATACCCTCACCAGATTGATAAAGCCCTTGTAAAGAGGTGTTTTGTGCAGGCTCTAGATTCGTCACAATTTCAAGTTCAAAATTGACCGCACTTTGATTGGTTAAATCTAACGTTAAACTTTCGTGGTCTTGATGATAATGTTTAAAATCTTCGCCATTAAATTTGATGGAAGCAAATTGGAAACCATGACCATCTAATCGTAGGTGTGTTGCTTCGTCGTTTAAACGTTGGAAGGTTGTTTTTGCAGTGACAACGGTATAGTTAGGATCTAATTGAAAATCAAGGAAAATATCCGTAACTGTAAAATCAGGTTGTTTGTAATCTTTTCTATATTTCGCTTTAGCTAACATAATCTGCTCTATTTCTAAGAAAAAAACTTCTATTAGGATAAAATTTTATGACAAAACTTGCAATGTAATTTTCAGTCTTTACCATATAGCAAACGATTGCCTAAAAGTATGCAAATATGCTATTCTACGCATCGTTTTTTATCAGATAAATTTTTTGAAAATATGTCAAATACCGCACAAATTGCCATTGTTATGGGCTCAAAAAGCGATTGGGCAACCATGCAAGAAGCAACTCAAATTTTAGATGAACTCAATGTGGCATATCACGTTGAAGTGGTTTCCGCACATCGAACCCCCGACAAACTGTTTGAATTTGCCGAAAATGCACAAAAGAATGGTTATAAAGTAATTATTGCGGGTGCCGGTGGTGCAGCGCATTTACCGGGTATGATTGCAGCCAAAACACTTGTGCCAGTACTTGGGGTACCTGTTAAAAGCTCTATATTAAGCGGTGTAGATAGTCTCTATTCTATCGTACAAATGCCTAAAGGTATTCCTGTTGGTACCTTAGCAATTGGCCCTGCTGGCGCAGCGAATGCAGGATTACTCGCCGCACAAATTCTTGCTGGTTGGGATGATGCGTTATTCGCTCGCCTACAAGTATTCCGCGAAAATCAAACTAATATGGTATTGGATAATCCTGATCCACGTACATAAAATACCTTAAAATTTGACCGCACTTTTCAAAGTGCGGTTGTTTTTTTAGCTAGATTTGATGAGAAATTTTATGCAAAACTCTACCCTATATCCTACTGTTTATGTACTCGGTAATGGTCAACTCGGCAGAATGTTACGTTACGCTGGTGCACCATTAGACATTCATGTTCAACCGCTTGAGTTTAATGCGCCTGTATTTGATTTACCTAAAGATGCCATCATCACCGCAGAAATTGAACGTTGGGAAAAAACACCTTTAACCGAATTATTAGGTCATCATAAAAATTTCGTTAATCAGAATGTTTTTGGCTTATTGGCTGATCGTTTTACCCAAAAATCTTTACTGGATGAACTTAATCTCTCTACCTCGCCATGGTGTTTATTGAAAGATAAGAATCAGTGGACTGAAGTATTTAAAAACGTAGGTGAAAAAGTCGTGGTAAAACGTCGTACTGGTGGTTATGACGGTCGCGGCCAATGGATTATCACTGAAAGTAATCAAAATGATATTACAGACGATTTATTCGGTGAAGTTATCGCAGAGAAATTCATTCCTTTTGATTATGAAGTGTCTATCGTAGGCGCAAGATTTAAAAACGGTGAAAAACGTTTCTATCCGGTGACACATAACCTACAGCAAAATGGCATTTTACGTTACAGTGTGACAGACATTTCATTTCCACAACAAGAAAGCCAACAAATTCAGGCTGAATCTATGCTTGGGAAAATCATGGATAAACTTGAATATGTGGGTGTAATGGCAATGGAATGCTTTGTGGTGGGCGATAAATTATTAATTAATGAACTTGCCCCTCGTGTGCATAACAGTGGCCATTGGACACAACTAGGTTGTGCCATTAGTCAATTTGAATTGCATCTACGTGCTTTATTAGATTTACCCACACCGTCATTGCAACCTATTGCACCAAGTGTCATGGTTAATTTAATTGGTACAGAACATAATCCGCAATGGTTGAATACGCCTTTCTCCCAGTTACATTGGTATGGTAAGGAAGTTCGTCCAGGTCGGAAATTAGGTCATATCAATATTACGCATCCTGATAAAACGGTCATTATTCAACAGCTCGAAAAACTTCGTCACGAACTCCCTGAAGACTATCAATCTGGTTTAAATTGGGCGATTGAAAAATTAAAATAATTGAAAAAACAACCGTACTTTTTGATGAATATCTAAAAACATCAAAGTGCGGTTGATTTTTATTAGGTTCTTCTTGATAAAATCCATCGACTGAAGTATAAAATTACTCATCTCACAACACATACATAAGGAAAAGCTATGTTTGAACATATCAAAGCTGCTCCGGCCGATCCTATCTTAGGCTTAGGCGAAGCATTCAAATCTGAAACGCGTGAAAATAAAATCAACTTAGGTATTGGCGTTTATAAAGATGCACAAGGTACAACGCCAATTATGCGTGCGGTAAAAGAAGCCGAAAAACGCTTATTTGATAACGAAAAAACGAAAAACTATCTCACTATCGATGGTATTGCTGATTATAACGAACGTACAAAAGAACTCCTTTTCGGTAAAGATTCAGAAGTCATTAAAGCGAATCGTGCAAGAACGGTACAAAGCTTAGGCGGCACAGGTGCATTACGCATTGCTGCGGAATTCATTAAACGCCAAACCAAGGCTCAAAATGTGTGGATCAGTACGCCAACATGGCCAAACCACAATGCAATTTTCAATGCGGTAGGCATGACGATTCGTGAATATCGTTATTATGATGCTGAACTCAAAGCCCTTGACTGGGAACATTTACTTGAAGATTTAAGCCAAGCAAACGAAGGGGATGTGGTGCTGTTACACGGTTGCTGCCATAATCCCACTGGTATTGACCCAACCCCTGAACAATGGCAAGAATTAGCCGCACTTTCAGCGAAAAATGGCTGGTTACCACTCTTTGACTTTGCTTATCAAGGCTTAGCAAATGGCTTAGAGCAAGATGCTTACGGTTTACGTGCATTTGCGGCAAATCATAAGGAATTATTAGTGGCGAGTTCATTCTCTAAAAACTTTGGTTTATACAATGAGCGTGTAGGTGCCTTTACCCTTGTAGCTGAAAATGCGGAAATTGCTTCAACCGCATTAACACAAGTAAAATCAATTATTCGTACCCTCTACTCTAACCCAGCATCTCACGGTGGGGCGACCGTAGCAACGGTGTTAAATGATCCTCAACTTCGTCAAGAATGGGAAAATGAATTAACTGAAATGCGTGAACGCATCAAAAAAATGCGTCATTTATTTGTTCAGTTATTAAAAGAATACGGTGCAGAGCAAGATTTCAGCTTTATCATGGAACAAAACGGTATGTTCTCTTTCAGCGGCTTATCGCCTGAACAAGTTGACCGCTTAAAAGAAGAATTTGCGATTTACGCTGTTCGTTCTGGTCGTATCAATGTGGCCGGTATCACTGAAGATAATATTCGTTATTTGTGTGAAAGTATTGTGAAAGTACTTTAATTCATAAAAAGCAAAAGTGCGGTTAAATTTGACCGCACTTTTTATTACCACTTCTCTAACGCTTCTTTATCGCTCTCTCTTGCTTCAATCCAACGTTCACCTTGATTGGTTTGTTCTTTTTTCCAGAACGGCGCTTTGGATTTTAAGAAGTCCATAATAAATTCATTGGCATGATAGGCATCACCTCGGTGAGCAGAACTGATGCCGACTAAAACAATTTCATCGCCAGTATGTAAAAGTCCCACACGATGAATCACCGACACTCGTTGGATATCCCAACGGGCTTTCGCCTGTTCTACAATTTCACGTAAGGCTTTTTCTGTCATGGCGGGATAATGTTCTAAGTATAAGCTGGATACCTCATCGCCTAAATTAAGATCGCGCACTTTACCCACAAAAATTACCGTTGCACCAACTGAATGTTGTTCGGAAAGCCATTGGTAAACGGCATTTTGATCGAAAGGCTGTTCTTGTACTGAAATCTGAATATCCGTCATTTAGCCCCCTGTTACTGGTGGGAAAAACGCAATTTCATCACCATTTTTGACCGCACTTTCTAATGGCATCAAAGTTTGATTGATAGCGACTAAAAGCTTCCCTTTTTCTAACGCTAACGCCCATCTATCACCTTTTTGAGCAAGATGTTCACGCACCGCTTCTGCTGTCGCAAAATCGCCTTCAAGCTGAATAGAATCTTCCCCAATTAATTCGCGAGTTTGAGCAAAAAATAAAATATTTAACATCTTATTTTTCCTCCGCAATAAAATGACCAGATTTTCCACCGCTCTTTTCTAACAGGCGAACGTGCTCAATCACCATGTCTTTTTGTACGGCTTTACACATATCGTAAATGGTTAAGGCTGCTACGCTTGCTGCAGTTAATGCTTCCATTTCTACGCCGGTTTTTCCGGTTAATTTACAAAGGGATTGAATACGAACTTGATTGGTTTCAAGTAACGGTTCTAAATTTACTTCCACTTTAGAAAGTAATAAGGGATGACAAAGCGGGATAAGTTCCCAAGTACGTTTCGCGGCCTGAATACCTGCAATACGTGCTGTAGCAAATACATCGCCTTTGTGATGTTTGCCTTCCACGATCATGGAAAGCGTTTCTTTTGACATAGTCACAATGGCTTCAGCTCGAGCTTCACGAACAGTTTCTGCCTTTGCAGAAACATCCACCATATTGGCTTCGCCTTGAGAATTGATATGCGTAAATGTAGTCATAATAAAATAAAGTGCGGTTAAAATATTGAATGTTTTACATGTGTGACAAAAGCAAAATAAGTGAATAGTTTATTCACTTATTTACTTTTAGCCACCTATAGAGGCCAAATGATTTCTTACGCCACTATCACCGATATGTAAATAATGATGTTCACGTTTACCTTGAAGTGCAGCGAAAATACGGGCTTGCAAAATATCTTGCTGTTCGTGGGATTGTAATAAATCACGTAATTCAATGCCTTCTTCGCCGAACAAGCAAAGATGAAGTTTGCCCTTTGCTGACACTCTGAGGCGATTACAGCTTGCGCAGAAATTCTTCTCATAAGGCATAATTAAGCCAATTTCGCCAGCATAATCAGGATGCGTGAATACTTTAGCCGGACCATCAGTATGAGATTTGTGTTGTAATTGCCAACCGTTTTGCAGCAATTTATCCGCTAATACCAGTCCTGAAAGATGGAATTTATCAAAGAAACTATCCATTTCGCCCGTTTGCATGAGTTCGATAAAGCGCATTTGAATTGGGCGATCTTTCACCCAAACAAGGAATTGCTCAAACTCTTTGTCATTCAAATTTTTCATCAAAACTGAATTGACTTTAACTTTGTTGTAGCCTACTTCAAATGCACGATCGATACCACGCATCACGTCATCAAATTTATTGATGCCTGTAATTTGATGGAACATTTTCGGATCTAAGCTATCAACACTGACGTTAATAGATGTAATCCCTGCTTTTTTCCAATCAGCCACATCTTTTGCCATGCGATAACCGTTTGTTGTAACAGCTAATTGACGAATGCCATCAATGTTAGCGATGCTTTCTGCAATAGAAATAAAATCTTTGCGTAAAGTCGGTTCGCCACCCGTTAAACGGATTTTTTCTGTGCCCATTTCAGCAAACGCTTGAGCAAGATGGGTAATTTCTTTTAACGTTAAGAAACTTGGCTTGTTAGCTTCAGGTTGATAACCATCAGGCAAGCAATAGGTACAACGAAAATTACACTGATCGGTAATCGACAGTCGTAGATAGTAATATTGGCGTTGGAAAGGATCGACTAAGCGAGACTCTCCTACGTTCTTGATAGGAATGGATTGCATTTTACACCTTTCTAAATATGGAGAGGATAAACCGTTTCCAGCGTATCCCTGAATAACGTACCGCGTTATTGGCTTGCCACCATATTTCTTGTGAAACTTAGGCTAAACAAGCTCGGAGTTATGCGTTAAAAATAAATTGTGTTGGTATTGTAATAAAAGCAAGCGGTTAATAGCAATAATTTGGTAAAATAACCCGACTATATTGATAAAAATAACAGCACTAACTTATATAAAAAAATATATAGCATTATTTTTTATAATTATTTATAGGTAAAAAAGGAAGGAAAATGTCTGATTTATCTCGTCACAGCCGTCATGAACATTTAGACGAAATCAAACATATTGTTGCCATTGGTGGTGGTCATGGATTAGGGCGTGTATTATCGGCACTTAGTTTTATGAAAGAGCGTTTAACCGGTATTGTCACCACCACAGATAACGGCGGTTCAACGGGTCGAATCCGTCAAGAACAAGGTGGTATTGCATGGGGAGATCTACGTAATTGCTTAAACCAGATCATCATTGAGCCAAGCACGGCCTCCGCATTATTTGAATACCGCTTTACTGGCGAAGGTGAACTTTCTGGGCATAATTTAGGCAATTTAATGCTAAAAGCCTTAGAAGATATGCATATTCGCCCTATTGAAGCCATTAACTTAATTCGTGAATTACTCAAAGTAAAATCTCACATTATCCCCATGTCAGAAGAACCAGTTCATCTTGCCGCGAGTTTAGGCTCAGGCTCCAGTATTGTAGGTGAAGTGAGCATTGATAATTTAACAGAATTACCTCAATCACTTTTCTTAGTGCCCATGGTTAAAGCCGCACAAGAAGCCATCCAAGCATTGGAGCAAGCAGAAGTCATTTTACTTGGTCCAGGAAGTTTCATGACGAGCATTATGCCGCCGCTATTGCTACCTGAATTAGCGACTGCCCTGCGTAATAGCAAAGCGAAAGTGATTTTTATTGATAATTTAGGGGTAGAAATTGGCGCTGCCTCTCAGCTTTCCTTGTCTGATCGCATTCAGAAAATTCATGAAATTGTTGGCGAACCCGTCATTGACGGTGTCATTACCCCTTATCGTGAAAAAAGTGCGGTCGATTTGTCTGCCATTTCTTCTGTTAAAATCTTAGCTAAACGCTTGAATGCAGATGATATCAGCTATCGTCATGACCGAACATTACTTGCCAAAGCTATCGATGAATTAGTGGGTGAATTAGATTACGAATAAAAAAACCGCACGTTAAAGTGCGGTCATTTTTTGCTTATTTTTTCCCGAAAACTCTCACATTCGTGAAACCATTTTCTTTTAAATAAAGCGCTTGCAGTTTACTCATCACGCCTCGCTCACAATAAAGCACATAATTTTTACTTTGATCTAATGAACCGAATTGCGAAGATAATTTGTAAAATGGTAATTGCATCACTTGATGCTCGTCTGATTCAAAAGGATTTTCATCTGTCTCTTCAGGGCTACGAATATCTAAAATAATATCGTTTTCACCAAGCACTGAAATGGTATCTACTTCTACCACTTCTTTCTCAGTTTCTTCTGCAATTTGGCGAATATCTAAATATTGTGCATTTTCAACCGCACTTTCTAACACATCAAAATCAAAGTGATTTTCTTCTTCAAGAATTTTTTCACGTACCGCTTTAATCGTTGGATTTTTAGAAATCACCCCACAGAACTCTGGCATTGATTTAGCAATATCATCCGTACCGATCTCTTTCGCCATCGCGATAATCTGTTCTTTGTCATGAGTAATGAGTGGACGTAAGACTAATGCATCGGATGCTTCATCAATTAAACGTAAATTGGTTAAAGTTTGGCTAGATACTTGCCCGAGTGCCTCACCCGTAACAATAGCTTGAATATCAAAACGTTGTGCGACTTTACTTGCTGCGCGCACCATCATTCGTTTTAATACGACGCCCATTTGGCCATTATCAACTTTCTCTAAAATCTCGCCCACTACGCCTTCAAAAGGAATGGCAATAAAGCGGACTTTATGAGATGAGCTATAACGGCTCCAAATATGGTAAGCCATTTGTTTCACGCCAATTTCATGGGCTGCCCCACCTAAATTGAAGAAACAATAATGCACACGTGAACCACGACGAATAAGCATATAACTGGATACGCCAGAGTCAAAGCCCCCTGAAATCAATGAAAGCACGTCTTCTTGTGTCCCAATTGGATAACCACCAAGGCCAACATGACGGGCTTTCACCAGCATCATTTTGTCATCTTCAATATCAATACGAACGGTCACATCAGGATTTTTTAAACGTACTTTTGCACTTTCAATATGCTGATTTAAGCCACCACCGATATAGCGTTCTGCTTCAATGGAACTGAAATCATGTTTACCTTTACGTTTTACACGCACGCAAAAGGTTTTGTTTTCAAGTTGAGTAGCAACATCCGCTAAAGTCAACTCAAAGATATGATGTAAATCGGTAAACGGTTTTTCTTCTACTTCTAAAAAATGATGAATCCCTGGAATGCGTTGTAAAAGCGCAATCAACTCTTCACGATTGGCTTCATTTTTTGAGCGCACTTCGATGTAATCCCAATGACGAAGAACCGCTGTTTCTTCATCATACTTCTGTAAAATATTGCGGATATTAGAGGTCAAAATTTTCGCGAAACGCTTACGCACGGTTTCGCTTTTAATCATAATTTCAGGAAAAAGTTTAACGATAAATTTCATAATAATCTGTGAATAATAAAAAATGGCCGTATTGTACGCTAAATTCCAGATCCCACAAAGTTCAAATTCTCACGAAAAACTGACCGCACTTTGAAATAAGTTTTTAACATCCCTATAAAAATCAAGTACAATACGGAGCAATTTATTCATCTGAAAAGGATAATTTAATGGCGCGTAAACCAGCAAATGCTGAACCTGATTTTGAAACAACACTTGCACAATTAGAAACCATTGTGACAAAACTTGAAAGTGGTGAATTACCATTGGAAGATGCGCTGAAAGAATTTGAAAATGGCATTAAATTGGCTCAACTTGGCCAAGAACGCTTACAACAAGCAGAACAACGTATTCAAATTTTGTTACAAAAAAGCGAAACTGCCCCATTAAGTGATTATCAAGGGGACGAATAATCCATGAGTTATCAATTCGGCACTGAACTCAAACAAGTTCAAGATCGCATTAATCAGTTTTTAGCCAATCAATTTGAAGAAATTGACTCTTATAATGCCCCTTTGCGTGATGCCATGAAATATGGCTTATTACTAGGCGGCAAACGCGTTCGCCCTTTCCTTGTCTATGCAACGGGTAAAATGCTGGGTGCAGAAACAACTGCTTTAGATTACGCGGCTGCAGCCATTGAAGCTATTCATGCTTATTCTTTAATTCATGATGATTTGCCTGCAATGGATAACGATGAACTTCGTCGCGGTCAACCAACTTGTCATATCGCTTTTGATGAAGCGACGGCTATTTTAGCTGGTGATGCATTACAAGCGTTTGCCTTTGAAATTCTTACTGAAGCTCCTTCTCTTTCTACAGAACAAAAATTGCAATTAGTGAAAGTATTGGCTCAAGCATCTGGCGTACAAGGCATGTGTTTAGGGCAAAGCTTAGATTTAATTTCTGAGCATAAACAAGTTAATTTAGATGAATTAGAACTTATTCATCGCAATAAAACTGGTGCGTTGCTAACGGCTGCATTAAAACTAGGTTTTATCTGCTCTCCTCACTTTGAAAACAAAGAATTAGAGCAACAACTAGAACGTTATTCACAAGCTATCGGTCTAGCTTTCCAAGTGCAAGATGACATTTTAGATATTGAAGGCGACAGTGCGGAAATCGGTAAACCTGTGGGATCTGATTTGGATTTAGATAAAAGCACTTATCCAAAGCTGTTAGGATTAGAGGGCGCGAAACAAAAAACACAAGAACTCTATCAAATCGCCTTACACGAATTAGACAATTTACCTTTTGATACCACCGCATTACGCAAGTTAGCTGAATTTATTGTCAATCGTAAAAGTTAATGGTAACACCGCTTATTTTTAATTTATCAAAGTGCGGTCACTTTTTTAAATTTTAGGACTAAGGAATATATGAACAATTATCCTCTTTTATCCTTAATTAATTCGCCGGAAGATTTGCGTCTTTTAAATAAAGATCAGCTCCCGCAACTTTGTCAGGAATTGCGAAGTTATCTGTTGGAATCCGTTAGTCAAACCAGTGGCCATTTGGCATCTGGTCTTGGTACCGTTGAATTGACTGTTGCGCTACACTACATTTTTAAAACTCCTTTTGATCAATTAATTTGGGATGTGGGACATCAAGCTTACCCACACAAAATTTTGACGGGTCGTCGCGATCAAATGTCCACCATTCGCCAAAAAGGCGGAATCCATCCTTTCCCTTGGCGTGAAGAAAGTGAATTTGATGTATTAAGTGTTGGCCACTCTTCTACTTCTATCAGTGCGGGGCTCGGTATTGCTGTTGCGGCTGAACGTGAAAATGCGGGTCGTAAAACCGTTTGTGTAATTGGTGATGGTGCAATCACTGCGGGTATGGCATTTGAAGCTTTAAACCATGCGGGTTCTTTGCATACTGATATGTTGGTTATTTTAAATGATAATGAAATGTCTATTTCTGAAAATGTGGGAGCATTAAATAATCACCTTGCGCGTATTTTCTCGGGCTCATTATATTCAACCGTTCGTGACGGCAGTAAAAAAATCTTAGATAAAGTACCGACCGTTAAAAACTTTATGAAGAAAACTGAAGAGCACATGAAAGGTGTGATATTCTCGCCAGAAAGTACGCTGTTTGAAGAACTCGGTTTTAACTATATTGGACCAATTGACGGGCATAATATTGATGAATTAATTGCCACCTTAAGCAATATGCGTGATCTCAAAGGACCGCAATTCTTACACATCAAAACGAAGAAAGGAAAAGGTTACGAACCTGCAGAAAAAGACCCAATTGGTTTCCATGGTGTACCCAAATTTGACCCAATCAGTGGACAACTGCCTAAATCAAACGCCAAACCAACCTATTCAAAAATCTTTGGTGATTGGTTATGTGAAATGGCGGAACAAGACGATAAATTAGTGGGTATTACTCCCGCAATGCGTGAAGGTTCTGGCATGGTAGAATTTTCAGAACGATTCCCGCAACAATATTTTGATGTGGCAATCGCTGAGCAACATGCGGTCACCTTTGCAGCCGGTCTTGCAATTGGCGGTTATAAACCGGTTGTGGCAATTTACTCTACCTTCTTACAACGTGCTTATGATCAACTTATTCACGATGTCGCTATTCAAAACTTACCTGTTCTCTTTGCCATCGATCGTGCTGGCATCGTAGGTGCTGATGGTCAAACTCACCAAGGTGCTTTTGATTTAAGTTTTATGCGCTGCATTCCAAATATGATCATTATGACACCAAGTGATGAAAATGAATGCCGCCAAATGCTTTACACTGGTTATAAATGTGGTAAACCGGCTGCGGTACGTTATCCGCGTGGAAATGCAATCGGCGTAGAATTAACCCCACTTGCTGAATTAGAAATTGGCCGTTCCAAAATGGTTCGTCAAGGTGAAAAAGTCGCGATTCTGAATTTTGGCACACTCTTACCAGCCGCTTTATCTGTGGCAGAAAAACTCAATGCAACTGTTGTCGATATGCGCTTTGTGAAACCAATTGATGAAGCTCGCATTCTTGAAATGGCGGATACACATGATGTCATTGTGACATTAGAAGAAAATGCGATTCATGGTGGTGCAGGTTCAGCGGTTTCAGAAGTACTAAATTCTCATGGAAAAACAACTGCACTTTTACAACTTGGTTTACCTGATTTTTTTATTCCTCAAGGCACACAACAAGAAGCGCTTGCAGAAATTCAATTAGATGAAAAAGGGATTGAAGAGCAAATTATTGCCTTTATAAAGGGCTAAATTCATTCATTTTCGTTTAATTTTGATATTTTTAAAATTTTTTTCAAAAATATCGAACTATTTCAAAAATACACAGTCTGATACATTGCTAGTGCACTGCATATTGCAGTTATCTTTTGAAGTTTCTTATAAATTAAGACCTCCCCGCTATTCAAGCTTTGAATAGCGGTTTTTTCTTTTTTAGTGGTAATAAAAAAGGACGCTTTTTAGCGTCCTAATTTTTTGAATCTAAACTTTAAAAAATTAAAGTGCAGATTTTGCTTTTTCAACTAATGCAGCGAACGCCACTTTGTCGAATACAGCGATATCAGCAAGGATCTTACGGTCGATTTCAACAGACGCTTTTTTCAAGCCGTTGATGAATTTGCTGTAAGATAAACCATTTTGACGAGCCGCAGCGTTGATACGTGCAATCCATAATTGACGGAATTGACGTTTACGTTGACGACGGTCACGATATGCGTATTGACCAGCTTTGATCACCGCTTGGAAAGCAACGCGATACACGCGTGAACGTGCACCATAATAACCTTTAGCAGCCTTAAGAACTTTCTTATGGCGTGCTCTTGCAATAACACCACGTTTTACACGAGCCATTATTTAATCTCCTATGTAATATTTTTAACTAATTTAACTAATCGTACGTTTTGCTTAAATAACGGCTTATGCGTATGGTAAGCAAGCTACTACTAAAATTTGGTCAGCTTTCGCAACCATTGATTTATGACGTAAATGACGTTTACGTTTAGTTGTCTTTTTAGTCAAAATATGACGTAAGTGAGATTGTTTACGTTTGAAACCGCCAGAAGCTGTTTTTTTGAAACGCTTAGCAGCACCACGTACTGTTTTAATTTTAGGCATTGTTAAAAAACTCCGCATTGTTTTTGGTTTAAATGAATAATCAGGCGAATTCTTGCGAATTACTTGCTAGCACTGATTACACTACTTTGCGATTTACATCGCAATCTAAAAAAGCAACTCAGGCTGCTGAGTTTGCCTGTTTGCTTTAGTTTTTCTTATTTACAAAGAAAAACTGTGAAATTATACTTTGTTGTTTTTTTTTTTCAATATAATTTTGATGATTCTTCTTTATAGAGAGTACAGTTTATGAAAACTAAATTTATGATTGTAGCGGGGCTATTATTTGCACTACCAAGTCAAGCAGATCCTATTCGTGCAGGTATTTTGATGGGCGCTGGTGTCGCAATAGGCACAATAAACAAAGCAAAATGTAGCTTTGCTGATGAAAAATTTAATGCGATGGAGGTTAAAGCACCTTATGTTAATTTATCCACTTCCACTATTAACCAAGCAAAATCATCTCCTAAAGGAACAAAATTAAAGGTGGCTGGTGAGGCGTCCTACAGAGAAGCAGGAATAGTCGAACACTTTATTATGGATGAGTTTTTTTTAAAAGATAAGAAAGATGTGCTCCAAGTGCAACTTAGTAATGATGTATATTGTGGTGTAAGTCCTCTTCCCGTTGAAGGTGAGAAAGTCTATTTTTATGGTGAGAAAAATACGAATGGTGGGCTGGATGTAAAATATTGGGCACCTCAAAATCCATTAGAGCGTCAATCTTGGTATTATAGGACAGAGTATGATTACCCAAGCTTCCAAGTGTTGCAACAAACAGCTGAACAAACAGATTCATATTATGCACAATTTTTACTTGCCAAAGCCTATTATGATGGCAAACTAACCACTAAAAATGATAAAAAAGCCTTTGAATGGGCAAGAAGATCCTACGAAGTACAGGGAGCAAAAAATAATTTTTATAGAGTGGTTTCTCCTTTACTGGGGATACTATATGCAGAGGGCAAAGGAACAACACAAAATTGGGAAAAAGCGAAGTATTTACTGGATAACGCACATCAACAAAATTCTCGAGATATCGTCGGGTTTGAAGAATTATATGGCAAAGCAACCTATTATTATGGCTTAATGTATTATCAAGGCAAGGGCGTAGTAAAAGATCATGATATGGCACTAGAAATCTTACATATTATGATGGATACAAAACAGGAGACAAAACGAAAATCAGAAGAGGCAGAAGCACTTTATCGTAAACTCTATGAAGAAAAATATAGAATGCCATATTCCTCTGACCAAATACATATTAACCAGTATTTTAGTGTCGCCGAAAAATACTTTAATAACGGTGAACATCAAAAAGCCTTAGAACTCTTTGAAAAATTAGCCAAGGCAGGAGATACCGATAGCCAAGTTATGGCTGGACTAATTTATTATGAAAGTGATCAGGTTCCACAAAATGTTGCTAAAGCAAAAGAATGGTATTTAAAAGCAATTGAATATAAGCACCCGGTAGCGGCTTATAATTTAGGCGCAATTTATGAAGATGAAAATAATCATAAAAAAGCCAAATTTTATTATCAAAAAGCTTGTGAATGGGGAAGGAAAGAAGGCTGTGAGGCATTAAAAAAGCTAAAATAAAGACATAGCCAAGTAAAAAACGTAAAAAAAGCAACCTTCAGGTTGCTTTTTTATTGTTTATTATTTCTTCTTTGGTGCTAACACCATTACTGCTTGGCGACCCTCTAATTTACCTGGTGCTGATTCCACCACAGAAATATCAGCCAAATCGTTTTTAACGCGTTCTAATACGTCTAAACCGATATCTTGGTGAGCCATTTCACGACCACGGAAACGTACGGTAATTTTCGCTTTATCGCCATCTTCTAAGAAACGGATTAAGCTACGTAATTTAACTTGGTAGTCACCTTCGTCTGTACCTGGACGGAATTTAATTTCCTTCACTTGTACGACTTTTTGTTTTTTCTTCTGTTCTTTTGCAGTTTTGCTCTTCTCATAGAGGAACTTGCCGTAGTTCATAATACGACAAACCGGTGGTTCGGCATTCGGACTGATCTCAACTAAATCAAGCGCTGCTTGTTCTGCCATGTCTAAGGCTTGTTGAATTGATACAATCCCCGCTTGTTCACCATCTTGGTCAATCAAACGAACTTCTTTTACTCGAATTTCATCGTTAATGCGATTCGGGCGGTTAGCTGCCGGAGCTTTTTTTACGGTTTTGATAATGTTATTCCTTCTATTTATTTAAGAAAAAATCGACTGTCTTCAAACAGAAGATTTATTAAATCATTTGCTATAAAAACAAACAAAAAACGGGCAAAATTTTATAGTATTTGCCACGTTTATGCAACAAGGATTTCTATTCCTTTAAATATCAGCGGATAAAGCACTAATTTCAGCAGAAATACTTTCACCAAATTGAAGTAATTTCTCTAATCTCGCAGTTTCAATACACACCATATTTCGATATCCATCCGCTTTCATTGCACTTGGTGTTTTTTCCCAAGGATTCCATAGCACTATTGAATCGGCATGATGATGGGTAATTTGAATACGTCGATTAAATGCTTTATCAACCAAGAATGTTTTATCTTCCTCTAATGTATAAATACAATCGACGCCCTGCTCAATTTTACGAGTTGAAGGAACATCAGTATGTTTACCTTGTAATGAGTCATAACAATGGTTTGGTAAATGTTGGACTTCAATTTGTGAAATATCACCAATATTAAAATAACTGTGTAATGCTGCTTGAGCTGGTTCTTGGCCTAAATGCGTTAAAGTCATTGTGCATTTATCGGTAAATTCCATTTTCATTTTGGCTTCAATCACACCATATTCAGAAAAGAGCGAAAATTCTAACCGCACTTCATTCGCTTGCAGATCATAATCACTCAATTTCCACAAACGTAAACGCGCTGTACCGTGTGAAGGTTGTTTTACGCCACCAAACCAAGGGTAACAAAGCGGTACACCGCCACGAATCGCGACACCTTGTGTAAAAGGTTCAATCTCACTTAGCCAAAAGATATCCTGCTCAGCCCCTTTAGGCTGCCAATTTAATAGCTGTGCCCCTTGTAATGCAATTCGAGCTGAACCCACAGGGTGATTTAAGGTTAAAACAGGGATTTCATTGATACGTTCTAAAGTTAATTCTGATGTTAATTGTTGAATTTGAGCTGTCATATTCGCCTCCTTGTGATAAGGCTATTATATAGAAGAAAGGGATATTTGAGTTTATTTTTATGCCGTGAATATAAAAAACCGCACATCAAAGTGCGGTCATTTTTAATTAAGATTTTAAAGAGTCAATTACTCTTCACCCAATAATTTCAACTCACGTTGTCTTACTTGAGATTTTAAGATTTCAGCAAATTCTTCAATCGTGAAAGTACCTAAATCTGCACCTTTACGAGTACGTACAGCCACTTTTCCTTCTGCGATTTCTTTATCACCGCAAACGAGCATATAAGGTACGCGACGTAAGGTGTGTTCGCGGATCTTAAAGCCGACTTTCTCATTACGTAAATCTGCTTTAACACGTAATCCAGCATCAGAAAGTTGTTTCACGACTTTTTGCACGTAGTCTGCTTGGCTATCTGTAATATTCATCACAACCGCTTGAACTGGCGCTAACCATGCTGGGAAGAAACCCGCATATTCTTCAGTAATAATACCGATGAAACGCTCAATCGAACCTAAAATCGCACGGTGAATCATAACCGGTGTACGACGATCATTGTCTTCCGCCACATAAGACGCATTTAGACGACCTGGTAATGCAAAGTCTAATTGGATGGTACCGCATTGCCATTCACGATCTAAACAGTCGCGTAATGCAAACTCAATTTTCGGACCATAGAATGCACCTTCACCTTCTTGGATTTCATATTCAAGACCGTTATGCGCTAATGCTGCTGCAAGACCTGCTTCTGCACGATCCCACATATCATCAGCACCGATACGTTTTTCAGGACGAGTAGATAATTTCACCTGAATATTTTGGAAACCGAAAGTGCTGTAAATGTCGTAAACCATTTTGATACAGCTGGTTACTTCACTTTCAATTTGATCTTCAGTACAGAAAATGTGGGCATCATCTTGAGTGAAACCACGTACACGCATTAAACCGTGTAAAGAACCCGATGGTTCATTACGGTGACAAGAACCAAATTCCGCCATGCGGATTGGTAAATCACGGTAAGATTTTAAACCTTGGTTAAAGATTTGAACGTGACCTGGACAGTTCATTGGTTTAATCGCATATTCACGGTTTTCTGATTGTGTAGTAAACATCAAATCGCCGTAGTTTTGCCAGTGACCTGTTTTTTCCCATAACACACGGTCCATCATAAACGGACCTTTCACTTCTTGATAATCGTATTCTTTTAATTTAGTACGAACGAAGGTTTCCAATTCACGGAAAATTGTCCAACCATCGTTATGCCAGAACACCATACCAGGTGCTTCTTCTTGCATATGATATAAATCTAACGCTTTACCGATTTTACGGTGGTCACGTTTTGCTGCTTCTTCTAAGCGAGTTAAGTATTCCGCTAATTGTTTTTTATCTGCCCAAGCCGTACCATAGATACGTTGTAACATTTTATTTTTGCTATCACCACGCCAGTAAGCACCTGCAACTTTCATTAATTTGAAGTTGTGGCAGAAACGCATATTTGGCACATGTGGTCCACGACACATATCAATGTATTCTTCGTGATGATAAAGCGCAGGCGTTGCGGTACGTTCGATATTTTCATCTAAGATAGCCATTTTGTATGGCTCGCCGCGTTTTTCAAAAGTATCTCTTGCTTCTTGCCAGCTTACCGGAGTTTTGATGACGTCATAATTGGTTTTCGCCAATTCAAGCATACGTTTTTCGATAGCATCAATGTCTTCTTGCGTTAAAGAACGGTCTAAATCCACGTCATAATAGAAGCCATTTTCAATCGTTGGACCGATTGCCATTTTGACATCGGGGAATAATTGTTTGATTGCGTGACCAAGCAAGTGTGCGCAAGAGTGACGAATAATTTCTAAACCGTCTTCATCTTTTGCTGTAATAATTTCAAGGTTGGCATCTTCATTGATGATGTCACAAGCATCATGACGTACGCCGTTTACACGGCCCGCGATAGTTGCTTTGGCAAGACCGGCTCCGATATCTTGAGCCACTTCTAACACAGAAACTGGACGATCAAATTCACGTTTAGAACCGTCCGGTAAAGTAATAATAGGCATAATTTTTCCTTATACAGTGGTCGCCCATACGAAAGGCAACATGCAAATAATGATTAAAAACAAACCGCACTTTCATTCACTCCCACTATCGAGCAAACCAAGTGCGGCGGAGAATTTTAGCACTTTCCACCACGCTTGTTAATATCTCACTGAATTCTTTCCAATGAGTAAACAATGATTTTCCTGATAACTACTTTATCGATTCAAAATTTCCGATAAAATGACCGCACTTTTGATAAACACAAATTAAAGGAAACTCTATGAACGTATTAGTATTAAAATCCAGCATCCTTGCAGATAACTCTCAAAGCAATAAATTAGCCGATTACACCATTGAAAAATTAAAAGGTCACAACATTGTGGTACGTGATTTAGCAGCACAACCCCTTCCCCATTTTGATGCAACGGCAGCAACTGCGGTACGTGGCGAACCTAAAACAGCAGAAGAAAATGCGCTTTTAGCCTTATCAGATGAGTTAGTGGCTGAATTAAAAGCAGCAGATATCATCGTCATTGGTGCGCCAATGTATAACCTAGGCATCCCAACACAACTTAAATCCTATTTTGATTTTATCGCTCGCCCTCGTGTGACATTCCAATACACTGCAAATGGCCCTAAAGGTTTACTTCAAGGAAAAAAAGCGATTGTATTAGCGAGCTTTGGTGGCATGTATGATGAAAATAACAATGTGACAAATTACTTAAAAGCGATTTTAGGTTTTATTGGTATTACCGATGTTCAGTTTGCTTATGCAAAAGGTATCGGATTAGGCGCTGAGGCAATTGAAAACGCACAACGTTCAGCAAGAAATAAAATTGATGAAATCGTTGCTTCTCTCTAATTCCTGAATCAGCTCCCTCTATTAAGCCATTTTGAGATATGCCTCGAAATGGCTTTTTTTCTGATTGAAAATCTCTATTTCTAATCTTATTGGTTAAAAATTAAAAAAATATTGTAAAATTACGCCAATTTTTTGATTATTTTCTTGACTTATGCATTATGTACTAGTTTAATAGTGCAAAAGTTCAGAATAAAGGATTCATTATGAAAAACACCCCATTTATTGCGGTGACCTCTCAACCGGTTCCCTACCATGCCGATACTACCGCAATTTTTAATACATTATGCCAACAGAACTCAAATTCTCTCCTCCTCGACTCTGCAGAAATTGGTAGCAAAAATAGCTTACAAAGTCTTATTCTAATTAATGCAGCCGTTAAAATTACTTGCTTAGGCAATCAGGTGACCTTTAGAGCACTGAATTCGAACGGAAAACAAGTGTTAAACGAAATTCATCCCGTATTAAGCCAACTCGGCACTGTAAGTGCGGTCAATTTTGAGAATGAATTTTCTGTACAATTTGCGCCGCTCGATAATCAATTAGATGAAGACAGTAAATTACAATCTGCAACAATCTTTGATGGTCTTCGTGTAATTTCTAACCATTATCAACATAGCAGTACGCCAGTCTTTTTAGGTGGTTTATTTGCTTATGATTTGGTGGCAAATTTTATTCCAATGCAAGGTGTTGAATTAAAAGATGATGGTATTCACTGCCCGGATTACAGTTTCTATCTCGCGGAAAACTTAATTACCATCGATCACCAAAGCCAACAAGCCACATTAAAAAGCTTCTGTTTTAGTCAAGAAGAACAAGTGGAAGTCGCGAAAACGGCACTTTCTATTGCACAAAAATTAAAAAATATTGATGGCGTACTTTCCATTAAAGCAGCAAGTGATGATGTCAGTACCAACTTTGAAGATCCTGAATTTACAGGTATCGTTAAAGCGTTAAAACATCACATTAATATTGGTGATGTGTTCCAAATCGTGCCATCCCGCCGTTTTTCATTAACTTGCCCGAATACCCTTGCGAGCTATGCACAATTAAAACATAACAATCCAAGCCCTTATATGTTCTACATGAACGATGAGGATTTCATTTTATTCGGTGCATCACCAGAAAGTGCGTTGAAATATGCGCCAGACAATCGCCAATTAGAAATTTACCCAATTGCAGGTTCTCGCCCACGTGGTTTTGATGCGCATGGTAATATTGACCCAGAATTGGATGCACGCTTGGAATTAGAATTACGTCTTGATCATAAAGAACAAGCTGAACATTTAATGTTGGTAGATTTAGCACGTAATGACATTGCTCGTGTTTGCCAAAGCGGTACACGTAAAGTCGCCGAATTAATGCAAGTGGATCGCTATTCGCACATCATGCATTTGGTTTCTCGCGTGGTGGGTAAACTTCGTCCTGAACTTGATGCCTTACACGCTTATCAAGCTTGTATGAATATGGGCACTTTAACTGGTGCGCCTAAAATTAAAGCGATGCAGTTAATTTATCAATTTGAACAACAAAAACGTCATAGCTACGGTGGTGCGGTCGGTTATCTCACCTCTGACGGTCGTTTTGATACCTGTATCGTGATTCGTTCTGCCTTTGTACAAAATGGCATTGCGCATATTCAAGCAGGTTGTGGTGAAGTATTAGATTCAGATCCTCAAATGGAAGCAGATGAAACTCGCCATAAAGCGGCTGCGGTGCTTAAAGCAATCAAACAAATCAATACCCAAGCAAAATAAGGACGATAAATTATGGCTAATATTCTCTTTTTAGATAATTTTGATTCATTCACTTATAACTTAGTGGATCAATTCCGTGTGCTTGGGCATAACGTAAAAATTTATCGTAATGACACCAATTTAGAGCAAGTGGTGCAAGAGGCATTAAATACACCGGATACGATTCTTGCGCTCTCTCCAGGACCAGGTACTCCGGCAGAAGCTGGCATCTTACTCCCGCTCATTGAACGTTTAAAAAATGATGTGCCAATTATCGGGATTTGCTTGGGCCATCAAGCACTTATTCAAGCCTTTGGTGGAGAGGTTGTACATGCAGGCGAAGTATTACATGGTAAAGTATCACGCATTCAACACGATAACCAAGCCATGTTTAAAGATATTGCCAACCCAATGCCTGTGGCACGTTATCACTCTTTAATGGGTAAAAATCTACCTGACGAATTTATTGTCAATGCAGATTACAATGGTATTGTGATGGCGATTCGCCATAAAACCTTGCCAATTTGTGCTTTCCAATTCCACCCAGAAAGCATTCTTACTGTACAAGGTTCGAAATTATTACAACAATCTGTGGAATGGTTATTAAACAGAGATTAAGGAAGAAAAATGATTACCGTATATGGATTAAAAGAAGTGCTTGCACCTCGTCGTCAAGATATTGCTGAAGTAATTTATAACTGTTTAAACCTTGGTTTAGACATTCCTCGCGGAAAACATGCAATTCGTTTTTTATGTTTAGATAAAGAAGATTTTCTTTATCCTATCGATCGTAACGATGATTACACCGTTATTGAGATTAACCTCATGCAAGGTCGTATGGAAGGTACAAAAAAACGTTTAATCAAAATGCTCTTCAGCGAACTCGAATACAAAATTGGGATTAAATCTCACAACGTTGAAATTACGATTAAAGAACAACCGGCGCATTGTTGGGGTTTCCGTGGTATGACTGGCGATGAAGCACGCGATTTAGATTACGATATTTACGTATAAAGGACGAGATTATGCAAACGGCTCAATTATTAGAACAACTTTACAGCGGAAAAACACTTAATAAAGAAGAAAGTGCGGTCATTTTTAACGCTATTATGCAAGGCGAACTGAATAACGAACAAATCGCTGCCATGCTGATTGCGTTAAAAGTACGTGGTGCCACTATTGATGAATTAAGTGGTGCGGTATCTGCGTCTTTGAAAAATGCCAAATCATTCCCTCGCCCTGACTACCCTTTTGCGGATATTGTGGGTACAGGCGGTGATGGTCAAAACACAATTAATATTTCTACGGCGAGTGCTATTGTTGCAGCCTCGATGGGAGCCAAAGTAGCCAAACATGGTAATCGCAGCGTATCAAGCAAATCAGGTGCCAGTGATGTATTAACTGCTCTCGGTGTAAATGTGAATGTCACGCCAGAACAAGCTCGTCAAGCGCTTGACGATATTGGGGTATGTTTCTTATTTGCTCAGCAATACCACAGTGGTTTTAAACATGTTGCCCCTGTTCGTGCGGCATTAAAAACACGTACGCTTTTTAATATTTTAGGTCCATTAATCAATCCAGCTCGCCCAACTTATCATTTGCTTGGCGTGTATGCCCCTGAATTAGTGAAAACCTATGCAGAAACTGCTGTTGCATTAGGTCATCAACATACTTTTGTTGTGCATGGTGCGGGTCTAGATGAAGTCGCCTTACATGGTGAAACCCAAGTCGCTGAAATTAAAAACGGCAAAATTGACTACTTCACTTTAACCCCAGAAGATTTTGGTTTAAAAACACAATCTTTAGAAAGTTTACGTGGTGGAGAACCGCAAGAAAATGCCCAATATCTGACCGCACTTTTACAAGGTCAAGGCAAAGCGGAACATGCTAATGCGGTAGCGGCGAATGTGGCATTATTGCTGAAATTATTTGGTCATGATGACTTAAAACAAAATGTTCAAAATGTGTTAGCTCATCTTGCATCAGGCAAAGCGTTTGAGACATTACAACATTTAACAAGATATTAAGATAAAGGCTGATTTGATAAGCCATAATAAGAAGAAAGATTATGATCACGCAAGATTTCACTAAACCAATTGACTCTGCTACAGTACTGCAAAAAATCGTCTTAGACAAAGCACAATGGGTTAAGGCAAAGGAAGCTGAATTTCCGCTTTCACAATTTAAAGAAAACATTCAAAAATCTGACCGCTCTTTTTATGATGCGTTGGCTAAAGGCACACATCAAAAGCCCGCTTATATTTTGGAATGTAAGAAAGCGTCCCCTTCTAAAGGATTAATTCGTGATGAATTTAATTTAGACGAAATCGCCAATGTGTATAAACATTATGCATCAGCTGTTTCTGTGCTAACGGATGAGAAATACTTCCAAGGTAAATTTGACTATTTGCCGCAAGTACGTGACGTTGTCTCACAACCTGTATTGTGCAAAGATTTTATGATCAGCGAATATCAGGTTTATCTTGCGCGCTACTATCAAGCGGATGCTATTTTATTGATGCTTTCAGTAGTGAATGATGAAACCTATCGAGTACTAGCTGATCTGGCGCATTCTCTTGGCATGGGCGTATTGACGGAAACCAGCAACGAAGAAGAGTTTGAGCGAGCCCTTGCATTAGGTGCAAAAATCATCGGTGTTAACAATCGTAATCTTCACGATCTCACTGTTGATTTAAACCGCGTAGTAGAACTCACACAAAAATATGCCGATCGCATTCCTACTGATGCACGTATTATCAGCGAATCAGGGATTTATAATCACAGCCAAATTCGTGATTTGCAAAAAGTGGCACATGGCTTTTTAATCGGCAGTAGCCTAATGGGCAGTGCAGATTTAAATAATGCTGTGCGTGAAGTGATTTTTGGAGAAAATAAAGTATGCGGTTTAACTCGCACGCAAGATGTCAAAGAGGTTTACGCAAACGGGGCATTATACGGTGGTTTAATTTTCGTCGAACATTCAAAACGCTGTGTGAGCCTACGTCAAGCCCAAGAATTAGTGACAGCATCACCACTTCGTTTTGTGGGCGTATTCCAGAATCAAGAAATTGATTTTATTGTAAAAATCGCTAAACAATTGCAGCTTTATGCTGTTCAGCTACACGGTTCAGAAACCGCTGAATTTATTACCGCACTTCGTCACCAACTGCCTGAAGAAATACAAATTTGGAAAGCCATTTCGGTGAGTACTGAGGCACAAAGTGCAGTTGATTTTACTGATAATTTAAATATTGCTCGCTATATTTTCGATAGCCAATCTGCTAATCAACAAGGTGGTACAGGAAAAGCCTTTAATTGGTCACTCATTCCTGAAAACTTGAAACACAAAATTATTTTAGCTGGTGGCATTTCACCCGATAATATTGAACAAGCTATTAAGCAAGGTTGCTTAGGGGTTGATCTCAATTCTGGTGTAGAAACTGCCGCTGGCGTGAAAGATAGCGAAAAAGTGCGGTCAGTTTTTAAGACGATTTTGTCAAATTAATCTGATTGCTAAGGGGAAGCATTATGCAAAGAACAGCATTACTAACCGGCGCAACTGCCGGATTTGGTGCGGCAATTTGTCACACACTCATTGAAAATGGTTATCGTGTAATTGGCACGGGTCGCCGTGTAGCTCGTTTAGAACAATTACAGCAAGAATTAGGTGAAAATTTCCATTTTCTTGCCTTTGATATTTCAGATCGCCAGGCAACAGAAGATGCATTCCATTCCCTTCCCGCTAGTTGGCAATCCATTGATTTATTGGTGAATAATGCAGGATTAGCATTAGGCTTAGAAAGTGCAGATAAAGCGAATTTAGACGATTGGATGCAAATGATTGATACCAATATTAAAGGTCTCGTCACCATCACTCGTCTTGTGTTACCACAAATGGTAGAACGCAATTCAGGTCACATTATTAATTTAGGCTCAATTGCAGGCACTTATCCTTATCCTGGTGGCAATATATACGGTGGTACTAAAGCTTTTATCAAACAATTTAGTTTAAATCTTCGAGCCGATCTTGCAGGCACACAGATTCGCGTGACCAATGTTGAGCCAGGTCTTTGTGGTGGAACTGAATTTTCGAATGTTCGCTTTAAAGGTGACGATGCCCGAGCAGAAAAACTCTATGAAAATGTGGAATATGTCAGTCCACAAGATATTGCTAATATTGTTCTATGGCTCAATCAACAACCTGAACATGTCAATATTAATCGCATTGAAGTGATGCCTACTGCACAAACCTTTGCACCACTTAATGTCGCAAGAATTCAAAAATAACAAGGAAATATTATGTCAGAAACCCTTTTAAATCCTTATTTCGGTGAATTTGGCGGAATGTACGTACCGGAAATTCTCGTACTGGTACTACAACAGCTAGAAAAAGCCTTTGTTGAAGCAAAAGACGATCCTGAATTCCAACGTGAATTTCAAGATTTACTTAAAAATTATGCGGGCAGACCAACTGCACTTACCCTTTGCCGTAATTTGACCAAAGGCACTAAAGCAAAAATTTATTTAAAACGTGAAGATTTACTTCACGGTGGTGCCCATAAAACCAACCAAGTGTTAGGTCAAATTTTATTAGCAAAACGCATGGGTAAAACACGTATTATCGCCGAAACCGGTGCGGGCCAACATGGTGTTGCGACCGCCCTTGCTTGTGCAATGCTAGATATGCCTTGCCGCGTTTATATGGGCGCAAAAGACGTAGAACGTCAATCACCAAACGTATTCCGTATGCGTTTGATGGGGGCAGAGGTAATTCCTGTACAGAAAGGTTCTTGCTCATTAAAAGATGCGTGTTGTGAAGCAATGCGTGATTGGTCAGCCAATTATGAAAACACCCATTATTTATTGGGTACGGCGGCAGGTCCTCATCCATTCCCAACCATTGTGCGTGAATTCCAAAAAATGATTGGTGAAGAAACTAAACGTCAAATTTTAGAAAAAGAAGGGCGCCTACCGGATGCTGTCATTGCTGCAGTCGGTGGTGGTTCGAATGCGATTGGTATGTTTACTGATTTTATTGATGAAAAAGGTGTACGCTTAATTGGTGTGGAACCTGCAGGTCATGGCATTGAAAGTGGTGAACATGGTGCACCATTAGGTCATGCAAAAGTCGGTATTTATTTCGGTATGAAATCACCTTTAATGCAAACTGAAGATGGCCAAGTAGAAGAATCTTACTCTATTTCTGCTGGATTAGACTTCCCTTCTGTAGGGCCTCAACATGCTTATTTACAAAGCATTGGTCGTGCCGAATACCCAAGTATTACAGATGATGAAGCGTTAAACGCTTTCCAAGAATTAGCAAAACATGAAGGGATTATTCCTGCATTGGAAAGTTCACATGCATTAGCACACGCATTAAAAATGATTCATCAAGAACCGAATAAAGAACAAATTTTAGTGGTGAATCTCTCTGGTCGTGGTGATAAAGATATTTTCACCGTTGATAAAGTTTTAAAAGAAAAAGGAATGCAATAATGAGCCGTTTTGAAACTAAATTTGCAGAACTTGCAGCGAAAAAAGAAGGGGCTTTTGTACCTTTCGTCACATTATGCGATCCAACATTTGATCGCTCTTTTGAGATTATTTGCACGTTAGTCGAAAATGGCGCAGATGCGTTGGAATTAGGTTTTCCATTTTCTGATCCACTATTAGACGGTCCCGTTATCCAGGCAGCTAATAACCGTGCACTCAATGCTGGCCATAGCACTGAAGACAGCTTTAAATTACTCGCTAAAGTGCGGTCAAAATATCCAGAAATTCCGATTAGCTTACTCCTTTGTGCGAATTTAATTTTTGCAAAAGGCTTAGATAATTTCTATCAACGTTGTGCAGAAGTCGGTGTAGATGCGGTTTTAGTGGCAGATATTCCACTATTGGCAAAAGAAGACTATATTCAAGCCGCTAAAAAGCATGGCATTCAACCTGTCTTTATTTGCCCACCAAATGCTGATGCCAAAACGGTACAAGGCGTTGCTGAAAATAGCGAAGGTTATACCTATTTAGTTTCTCGTGCAGGTGTAACAAGTGCGGAAAACCAAGCTCACGCTGCGAACTTAGATACACTCGTAGAACAACTTAAAGCCCATAAGGCTCCACCAATTCTACAAGGTTTTGGTATTGCTCAACCTGCTCAAGTGAAAGAAGCGCTTCAACTGGGTGCAGCAGGCGCAATTTCAGGATCCGCGACAGTAAAAATCATTGAGCGAAACTTAGATAATCAGGCTCAATGCTTATCTGAACTTACCGAGTTTGTTCGCAATATGAAAGCAGCAACAAAATAATAAATAAAAAAGTGCGGTTAAAATTAACCGCACTTTTGTTTTTCTTTCATTAATCCACAATTCGTAAATGAGATGCTGATTTCTGTGGTTTCTTTTCAGCTTTAGGCTTATCTACCGCTTCTGCAAAACTTAATGGCTGTTCTGATGTTGGCTCACGATTTAAGTCATCGTAAATATCTTCTGGCTCAAACATCACGCCATCACCATTTTCACGAGCATAAATAGCTAAAGCTGCGCCCATCGGAATATATAACTCACGAGCCACACCTTTGAAACGTGCATTAAACTGAATAAAATCATTCGTTAATTGCAAATTCCCTGTCGCCCCAGCAGAAAGATTTAAGACGATTTGCCCATCTTTCACGTATTCCACAGGTACATTGGTACCATAATAATTGGCATCCACCACCAAATATGGGGTAAAATCGTTATCCACTAGCCAATCATAATAGGCTCTTAGTAAATAAGGGCGTTTGGGAGAAGGTGTATGGGTCATTATTTATCATCCATTAAATTTTTAGGTGCAGCTTCACCTACAGATTGTAAGAATGAATCACGGCTAAATACTCGATCCATATAGCCTTTGATTGCTTTGCTTCCTGTACCGCTGAATTCCACGCCCATATTACGTAGTTTCCATAATAATGGTGCAACATAGCAATCAACCAAGCCAAACTCTTCGCTCATAAAATAAGGGGTTTGTTGGAAGATAACCGATACCGCTAACAATTCTTCTTTTAACTGCTTTAATGCTTCTTCACGTTCAACTTCTGTGCCTTTCTCCGCAATCTCTAATGTTGGGTACCAATCTTGTTCGATACGTAACATTAAAAGGCGGCTTTTTGCACGAGAAACGGGATAAACTGGCATAAGTGGAGGATGTGGAAAACGCTCATCAAGATATTCCATAATAATGCGTGAGCTGAATAATACTAAATCACGATCCACCAATGTTGGTAATGTGCCGTAAGGATTTAATTCCATTAAATCTTCTGATAATGCTTGCAGATCAACTTCTTCGTTTTCGTAAGCGACACCTTTTTCAGCTAAAACAATTTTTACCTGATGGCAGTAAATGTCATTTTTATTTGAAAAAAGAGTCATTACTGAACGTTTACTTGATGCATTGGACATTTATTCCTCCGAAGATCCAAACTAACTTATATACTTCTACTAAAAATGGGCGATTATTTTAACATAACCAGTAGTTAAATTGCTAATAATTTCTTATTTTTACTTTAAAATCAAATAATTACAAACGTATAATAAGAAATCAAAGAACGGCAATTTTTAATTAATTTGTTTTTACAGACATAAAAAAAGCAGAGATTGCTCTCTGCTTTCTTGAAACGATAATAAAAAAATTAACGTTTGGAGTATTGTGGACGACGACGTGCTTTGTGTAAACCAACTTTTTTACGTTCAACGCGACGTGCGTCACGAGTAACGAAGCCAGCTGCACGAAGAGCAGGACGTAAAGTCTCATCATATTCCATTAATGCACGAGTGATACCGTGACGGATTGCACCCGCTTGACCAGAAATACCACCACCTTTAACAGTGATGTATAGGTCTAATTTATCAGTTAATTCCACTAATTCTAACGGTTGACGTACGATCATACGAGCTGTTTCGCGACCGAAATATACGTCTAATTCACGTTGGTTGATAGTGATTTTACCACTGCCCGGTTTGATAAATACACGAGCTGAAGAGCTTTTGCGGCGACCAGTGCCGTAGTTTTGATTCTCTGCCATTTCCTAAACCTCGTGATTAAATGTCTAATACTTGTGGTTGTTGTGCTGCGTGTTGGTGTTCTGCACCCGCATACACTTTTAATTTACGGAACATTGCACGGCCTAATGGACCTTTTGGCAACATACCTTTAACCGCAATTTCAATCACCGCTTCAGGACGGCGAGCGATCATTTCTTTGAAAGTCGCTTGTTTGATACCACCTACATAGCCAGTGTGCCAGTAGTAAAGTTTATCTGTTTCTTTACGACCAGTTACTGCCACTTTGTCTGCGTTGATAACGATGATGTAATCACCAGTATCTACGTGTGGAGTGTACTCAGCCTTGTGTTTACCACGAAGACGGCGTGCTAATTCAGTAGCTAAACGACCTAAAGTTTTACCTGTCGCATCTACCACATACCAGTCACGTTTTACTGTTTCCGGTTTTGCTACAAAAGTTTTCATTAATTAATTACCAAAATATAAGTTTGATACCCAGTGTTCCATATTGATTGAAACACAACCATTAATCTTAATCTCCACCCCTTCGAGTGTGATCTCGATAAAATAATGCACGGTGGGAATCCGTGCATTTACAGGGTCGGCGTATTATACCTATTTTTAGAAAAAATGCTAACTTTTTGTGCAAATAAATTGATTTTCTTTTAAAATACAACGCACAACAAACAATCATTAATTTCATTCATTATTTTGATGAAATCATTGAAATTGACGCATATTACTTCTTATCTTATGATAAGCGCATTCTAATAAAAAATGTAAGAAGGCATGCTATGAGCTACGCAAACGAAATTAACACATTAAATCAACATCTTGCTGATACTAACAAAAAAATTAATGTCTCCTTTGAGTTCTTTCCTCCTAAAAATGAAAAAATGGAAAGCATGCTTTGGGATTCTATCCACCGCTTAAAAGTATTAAATCCTAAATTTGTTTCCGTCACTTATGGCGCAAACTCTGGCGAACGTGATCGTACGCATAGCATCGTGAAAGCCATTAAAGCAGAAACAGGCATAGAAGCTGCACCACATTTAACAGGTATTGATGCCACACCTGAAGAATTAAAAGAAATTGCAAAAGATTATTGGGATAGCGGTATTCGTCGCATTGTGGCATTACGCGGTGATGAGCCAAAAGGCTATGCGAAAAAACCTTTCTATGCGGCTGATTTAGTTGAACTGCTCCGCTCCGTAGCTGATTTTGATATCTCGGTTGCAGCATACCCTGAGGTTCATCCTGAAGCAAAATCAGCACAAGCCGATTTAATCAATTTGAAACGTAAAATTGACGCAGGTGCTAATCATGTCATTACTCAATTCTTCTTTGATATTGATAGTTATCTTCGCTTCCGTGACCGCTGTGCATCCATTGGTATTGAGGCTGAAATTGTTCCGGGTATTCTACCTGTCACTAACTTCAAACAACTTCAAAAAATGGCATCATTTACGAATGTAAAAATTCCAGCATGGTTGGCTAAAGCATATGAAGGATTAGATGATGATCCAACTACTCGTAATCTTGTCGCGGCGAGTGTGGCAATGGATATGGTAAAAATCCTTTCTCGTGAAGGCGTGAATGACTTCCACTTCTACACATTAAATCGTAGTGAACTCACTTATGCGATTTGCCACACATTAGGCATTCGCCCTACAACAAATCCATAAAGAAAAAGTGCGGTTAAAATTAACCGCACTTTTTTATTTCACTATACTCGTCTAACTTGCCAAAAAGCTTTCTTCCAATATGGACTGTTCATCGAAGAATAAATCACGCCACCTTTGGTTGAAGCATGTAAAAATTTATCTTCTTTCACATAAATCCCAACATGATAGCCATTTGGTCCGCGTCCGGTTTTAAAGAAAATTAGATCGCCTGTTTGGATATCTTCTTTACGAACAAGTTTTCCGTAACCCGCTTGATCTTTCGTTGTTCGAGGAAGGTTGATATTAAAACGATCAATAAAGGTCTTTTGCACAAAACCAGAACAATCAATACCACCACGAGACTGCCCACCTAAAACATATGGAGTCCCCGCCCATTCATATTGTTGTTCACTTAACATGGCAATGGCTATAATCGGATCACCAATCTGACCTTTATAGTTCATGGCATACTCTTCACGAACACCACTTGAACAAGCAAAAAGTAAAAAACTTCCTGCGACTAAAAAAGCACATTTAATCTTATTCATGTTCAATCCTGACAAAAGTGCGGTCAAAAACGACCGCACTTTTCTTATTATTGTTTTGGCTTGGTGTTTTCCACACGAGCACGTAATTTTTGCCCTGGCTTGAATGCCACTACACGGCGAGCAGAAACAGGAATACTTTCACCTGTTTTTGGATTACGCCCTGGACGGGAAGCTTTATTACGAAGTTCAAAATTACCAAAACCGGATAATTTCACTTCGCCACCAGATTCTAACGATAAACGAATTTCCTCAAAAAAGTCTTCCACTAATGCCTTAGCTTCAGCTTTTTGTAATTGATACTTATCTAATAAGTATTCAGTAATATCAATTTTTGTAATCGTTGCCATGTTAGTCTCCTGTTTAGTCTCTAAGCTCTGCATTAAAGCGTTGTTTAACTTCGTTTAATACAGCAGAGATTACCGCATTAATCTCATCATCTTCAAGCGTTTTTTCATTATCTTGAATGGTTAAACTGATTGCTAAGCTCTTATGTCCGCTAGCAACGCCAATGCCTTGATATACATCGAATAAATTGACTTGTGTTAATTTTTCTCCGCCGGCTTGCTTACATGCTTCGATAATATCGCCTGCTGGCACACTATCGGCAACGACTAAAGCTAAGTCACGACGGTTCGCTGGGAATTTTGAAATCTCTTTGGCTTGAACCACACGACGATTTGCAATGGCATCCCATAAAATTTCAAAAACAACCGCTTTGCCATTTAATCCTAGTTTTTGAGCAATAAGTGGATGAATAGTTCCAATAAAACCAATTTCTTTTCCATCTAATTCAATTGCTGCAGATTGACCTGGGTGTAAGGCACTGTATGCTTTTGCCATGAATCTAACTCGATTACCCACTTCGGTGAGAGAAAGAATACTTTCTAAATCACCTTTAAGGTCAAAGAAATCAACCGTTTCTGCTTTACCTGTCCAACATTCTGATTTTGCTGTACCGGTAATCACACCTGCAAGCACAAATTCTTGGCGTACACCAAATTCTGCATTGGCATCAGGAATAAAACGTAATCCCGTTTCAAATAAACGCACGCGATTTTGTTGGCGATTTTGGTTGTATAGCACCGCACCGAGTAATCCACTTAATAACGAAACGCGCATTGCTGACATTTCAACTGAAATTGGATTTGGCAATACAAGCGCTTCAATTTCTGGATGAAGTAAAGTCTGTACTTTTGGATCAACGAAGCTATAAGTAATCGCTTCTTGATAATCTGCATCAACAAGTGCGGTCTTAATTCGGCTCAATTCTAAATCGGCTTCTTTATGCTCACGCATACGAAGATGCGCTAATGGTGCGTTATTTGGAATGCTGTTATAGCCATAAATACGTGCCATTTCTTCAATTAAATCTTCTTCGATTTCAATATCAAAACGCCAGCTTGCTGAAGTCACGGTCCAAACATCATTAGCATATTTCACCGCAAAACCTAAACGCTCAAAAATCTCGTTCACGGTTTCAGTTTCGATATGATGACCTAATAAGCTATCTAATTTTTCACGACGTAAAGTGACTTCATTGACTTTTGGTAAATATTGCTCGCTCACCACTTCACAAATTTCGCCTGCTTCACCACCGCAAATGTCAAGTAGCAATGCTGTTGCACGTTCCATTGCGTGACGTTGTAGCGTAAAATCAACACCACGTTCAAAACGATGTGAAGAATCGGTGTGTAAACCGTATTGTCTTGCACGTCCCGCAATCGCTAGTGGTGCAAAGAATGCGGCTTCTAGAATTACATCTTTTGTTGTTTCAGCATCAACACCGCTTGCTTGGCCACCAAAGATACCCGCCATTGCTAGTGGACCGGTTTGGTCTGCAATCACTAAAGTATTCGGTTGTAATTTTGCCGTTGTACCATCTAATAGAACAAGTTCTTCGCCGTTATTGGCTAAACGTACTTGAACAGGTTGAGTCACTTTTGATGCATCAAAAGCATGCATTGGTTGACCTAATTCAAGTAAAACATAGTTGGTAATGTCCACAATAGGATCGATAGAACGAATACCACAACGACGTAATTTTTCTTGCAACCAAATTGGTGATGGCGCTTTAACATTCACATTTTTCACCACGCGTAATAAATAACGTGGGCATGCTTCTGGCGCTTTTAATTCAATTTGAACTTTATCTGAAATTGTTGCAGGCACAGCATCAAAGTGCGGTTGATTAACAACTTGTTTATTAATCACGCCAACTTCACGCGCAATACCTGCAATGCTTAAACAATCTGCACGGTTTGGCGTTAAGCTAATTTCAATGGCTTTATCATCTAAATCTAAATATTCACGTAGATTTTTGCCTACTGGTGCATCTAACGGTAGCTCAATAATACCATCTGCATCCACATCAATGCCTAATTCAGAGAATGAGCAAAGCATCCCTTCTGAAGGTTGACCGCGTAATTTAGTTTTTTTAATTTTAAAATCACCAGGTAATACAGCACCTTCAGTTGCACATGCCACTTTTAAACCTTGACGGCAATTTGGTGCACCACAAACGATATCTAATAAACGGTCGCCACCAACATTTACTTTAGTGACTCGTAATTTGTCTGCATCTGGGTGTTGTGCACATTCAACAACTTCACCTACAACCACACCGGTAAAGTCGCCAGCTACTTTTTCAACGCCGTCAACTTCTAAACCAAGCATAGTGATTTGATCACATAACTGCTCTGTTGAAATTGATGGATTAACCCATTCTCTCACCCAATTTTCGCTAAATTTCATTATCTCTATATCCTTTATTGATGAACGTGTTACGTTCTAAATTAATCATTATCGTCAATTTAACCCAGCGGTTAATTACTTAAATTGTTTTAAAAAACGTAAGTCGTTTTCAAAGAATGAACGTAAATCTGTGACGTTGTAGCGTAACATGGTTAAACGCTCAACCCCCATACCTACTGCGAAGCCAGAATATTCATTTGGATCAATACCTACGTTACGTAACACATTAGGATGCACCATACCACAACCTAATACTTCTAACCATTTACCGTTTTTGCCCATTACATCTACTTCTGCAGAAGGTTCGGTGAATGGGAAATAAGAAGGACGGAAGCGAACTTGTAAATCTTCTTCAAAAAATGCACGTAAGAAATCGTGTAATAAACCTTTTAACTCGGTGAAGTTTGCTTTTTTATCTACATAAAGCAATTCAATTTGATGGAACATTGGTGTATGTGTTTGATCGTAGTCGTTACGATATACACGACCTGGCGCCATAATACGAATAGGCGGCTGCATTTTTTCCATGGTACGAATTTGCACACCGGAGGTTTGTGTACGAAGTAATAATTCAGGATTAAACCAGAATGTATCGTGATCAGCACGTGCTGGGTGATGTTTAGGGATATTTAATGCATCGAAATTGTAATAATCACTTTCAATTTCGGGACCAGTTTCCACAGAAAAACCTAACTCTGAAAAGAATTTTGTTACGCGATTGATGGTAATGGTAACGGGGTGTAAACCACCCGCTTCTGTTTTACGACCAGGAAGGCTCACATCAATACGTTCTTTTTCTAATTTCGCATTGAGTTCAGCTTGCTCCCATTCTGCTTTTTTAGCATTTAAAAAATCTAACGCAGCTTGTTTTGCCTCATTGATTTTAGCGCCCATTGCTGGACGCTCTTCTGCAGCAACATTACGCAATTCCTGCATAAGTTGGGTGAAATGCCCTTTTTTACCAAAATATTCCACACGAATTTCATCTAATGTGGCTAAACTTTTATTTTCGATTTGTTCAATCGCTGATTTTGCTTTCTCAACAAGATCTTTCAGATGTTGCATAGTTTCCCCTGATTATCTTTTCTAACTAAAAATACGCTTAATGATAATACTAACTCATTAAAAAATCACGCGTTTATTAGTGAATTGATGTTTCAGGTGAAAAATGACAAAGATTTTTGCTATTTTTTGAGATATATCACAGTAATTTTTAACATTTTGGATAGAATGAAGAAGAATCGAGCATGTCTAGGAGGCGTATTATGTGGAAATCAATTTCTCAAGTCTTAGCTGATCAATTTGGTGCTTACTATAACATCAAAGAAAAAAACAAAGTACCTGGTGGCGAAGTAAATGAAACTTGGCTTATTACGGATGGAATCCAACCTGTCTTTGTTAAAGTAAATGAACGATCTTATCGTTCAATGTTTCGTGCTGAGGCTGATCAATTAAACCTACTGGGCAAAACCAATACTATCAGACTTCCACAAGTGTATGGCGTAGGCTGTTCCCAAAACCATAGTTTCTTATTATTAGAAGCGCTTCCTATTACTCAACAAACCAATGCAACGCCACATTTTGCTGAAGAATTAGCAAAACTCCATCAAGTATCTGGCACTAAAAACTATGGCTTAGACTTTGATACTTGGCTTGGTCCTGAGTATCAACCGAATAAATGGAATGGAAGTTGGGCAAAATTTTTTGCAGAACAACGTATTGGATGGCAATTACAACTTTGTAAAGATAAAGGTTTAGACTTTGGCGACATTGATTTAATTATTGAAAAGGTTAAACACAAACTTTCAAAACATAATCCTAAACCTTCTTTGTTACATGGTAACTTATGGGTTGAGAATACCGCTATCGTAGGTAATCAAACCTTTACTTATGATCCTGCATGCTACTGGGGGGATAGAGAATGTGATTTAGCATTCAGTGAGCTTTTCCAACCTTTCTCAGCTGAATTCTATGAACTTTATGAGTGCACTTTTCCACTTGATAAAGAAGGTTTTGAAGAAAGAAAACATCTTTACCAACTTTATTATCTATTAAATTTTAGCCATCGCTTCAATGGAAGTTATATCAACTTAACCACTAAGCTAATTGAAGAACTTTTACTTGAATAATTTCTTAAAAATCAAAAATAAAAAAGAGCGTAATCATATTACGCTCTTTTTAGGTTTATACATTATTTTTGATAAAGAACTGCTGGACCTTGAGTACCACCATTAGCCTGGCTACCTTCTTGCAATTTTAAAACTGAACCAGAAGCATTTATTTCTACACGGCGATTAGGTCGTAAACAATCTTTTTCTGCTTTACTTCCATGTTTATAGCCGTCACAAGCTTTAACTTGTGGATTTTTACCATAACCAATAGCTGTGATTTCTGATGTCACCCCATCTTGAAGCAAACGAGCTTTAACACGGTTTGCACGACGTTGAGACAAATCTAAGTTATAAGCGTCAGAACCTAAACGGTCGGTATAACCTGCGACTTTTACATCTTTAGCGCCTGTTTCTTTTAATTGCGCAGCCACACTGTCAACAACTTCTTTACCACGTGCTGTTAGCGTATCTTTATCGAAATCAAATAAGAAATCACCGCTTAACGCAAATGATGAATTCCCATTACAGCCATTTGGATACCAGAAGAAACTTTGAGCATTATGGTTTTTGTCAAATAATACTTTGTATTGACAGATTTTGTGAACACCATTCTCACGATAGTTGAACACATAATCCCATTCTTCAACACCAAATAAACCTTCAGAGAAGTGCGGACGACCAATTAGATTATATAATTGGTCTTTATTCATTCCACGCTCAATCATTCGTACATTATCCCAATTTGGCCATGAACCAAACTGGCTACCATCGTGATTAAAGCCTGCCTTATCAACTTTTGGCCATACCAATTGTGGCACTTGCTGACCATCTACTTCTTTATATTCTGGTGTACCAGCTTCGGTAACTTTACTTAAGTTACCACATGCAGAAACTGTTGCCACAGCAACTGCAGATAATAAAATACGAGATAATTTCATTTTGTTACCTTTTGTTAAGACGTTGTTATACAAAAACAACACAACTAAACCTTATCAATTTCCAAATAAAACTATAAAAGCTTCGCGACGTATGGTAGTCATAAATGACTTAATTGTAAATAAAAAAAACATAAAAATTGTTGTTTTTACGGAACTTTTTTGTAAATTAATGTAAAGAGTTGTTCTATATACAAATTTCCCCTACTGCACAAAATCTTGTGTATTTTTTGCTAAATATCGATGAATAATTCCCTCAATACTCTCTTCAGCTTGTTTACCTATTTTTTGTAAAAGTGGCTTTTTCACTTTATATTTCACAGAGATAACCGATTTATCTTTCATTTTTTCGAGAATAATATCATCACTGGTTGCTAACTCATCGACTAGCTTAAGCTCTAGAGCTTGCTGACCAAACCAATGCTCACCAGTTGCAACTTTATCCACATCTAAATGCGGTCGATTTTGAGCCACAAATTGTTTAAATAATTGATGTGTTTCTTCAAGTTCTGCTTGGAATTTTTGTTTTCCTTTTTCAGTATTTTCACCTAATACTGTGACCGTGCGCTTAAATTCTCCTGCTGTCATCACATCAACATCGACATCATGTTTTTTTAACAAACGATGAATATTGGGAATTTGTGCAACCACACCAATAGAACCTATTATCGCAAAAGGCGCAGAAACAATTCTATCTGCCACACAAGCCATCATATACCCACCACTTGCAGCAACCTTATCGACTGCAACAGTTGATTTAATCCCTTTTTGTTTTAAACGAGCTAACTGCGAGGCCGCCAGACCATAACCATGAACAACACCACCAGGGCTTTCTAAACGTAGTAAGACCTCATCATCGGCTTTTGCTACATTAATAATCGCCGAAATTTCCTCTCGAAGTGCGGTCGTTTCGGATGCAGAAATATCACCTTTAAAATCGAGCACATAAACACAAGGTTTAGGCGTTTCTTTCTCACCATTTTTTAACTTCTCTTTTAACGCCTTTGCCTCTTGCTTTTTCGCTTTCTTCTCCGCTTTTTCTGCTTGTTTAAGTTCTTCTTCTGAAATCTGGAAATCGCGTAAATGCTTTACCGTTTCCTTAAATTCTTCTGAGAGATCTGTCACGACCAATTCACCATGATGTGTTGCATTACGCTGTTTTGCTGAAATAATCATTGCAACAATAGCCGCAATCACAAGTAAAATCGTTAAAATCTCCAAAATAAAAATGCCATAACCGGTCAAAATATCAGACCACATAGTTTCCTCCTAAAATAAAGTGAAGGCGTTATTTTACTGTGCAAGCCCGATTTACACTAACTTTTTATGGAAAATTTTGCGATTTAAGGTAAACTAACGCAGTTTTATTGCCTAATTTATAATGAATTACTGAGGTTTAATATGTCTAAAGTTACATCCGTTGTCGATGTGTTACAAGGTAAAGTCGCTATTGGCGAAAAAGTTACCGTACGTGGCTGGGTTCGTACCCGTCGTGATTCTAAAGCTGGTCTTTCTTTCCTTGCAGTTTATGACGGCTCTTGCTTTGACCCTATTCAAGCAATTGTTAATAACGATATTGAAAATTATGAGAGTGAAGTCTTACGCTTAACAACGGGTTGTTCTGTTATCGTAACCGGTATCATTGTTGAGTCACCTGCTGAAGGTCAAACTGTTGAACTTCAAGCTGAAAAAGTAGAAGTGACAGGGTTTGTAGAAGATCCTGATACTTATCCAATGGCAGCAAAACGTCACTCAATTGAATACTTACGTGAAGTAGCTCACTTACGTCCTCGTACCAATATTATCGGTGCCGTGGCGCGTGTTCGTCACTGCTTAGCACAAGCTATTCATCGTTTCTTCCATGAACAAGGCTTCTATTGGGTTGCTACTCCATTAATTACGGCATCTGATACTGAAGGTGCGGGCGAAATGTTCCGTGTTTCAACACTTGATTTAGAAAATCTTCCTCGTGGTGAAGATGGTAAAGTCGATTTCAGCCAAGACTTCTTCGGGAAAGAATCATTTTTAACGGTTTCTGGCCAATTAAACGGTGAGACTTACGCGTGTGCATTAAGCAAAATCTATACTTTCGGTCCAACATTTCGTGCTGAAAATTCAAATACAACTCGTCACCTTGCAGAATTCTGGATGGTTGAACCTGAAGTTGCATTTGCAACACTTGCTGATAATGCGAAATTAGCAGAAGACATGTTGAAATACGTTTTCCGCGCCGTGCTTGCTGAACGTAAAGATGACTTGAAATTCTTTGAAAAACATGTAGATAAAGATGTTATTACTCGTTTAGAAAACTTTGTAAACTCTGATTTTGCTCAAATCGACTATACCGATGCGATCGACGTGTTATTAAAATCAGGTAAGAAATTCGAATTCCCTGTTTCTTGGGGGATCGATTTGTCTTCTGAACATGAACGTTTCTTAGCAGAAGAATATTTCAAATCACCTGTTGTCGTGAAAAACTATCCGAAAGATATCAAAGCCTTCTATATGCGTTTAAATGACGATGGTAAAACCGTTGCGGCAATGGATGTTCTCGCCCCAGGAATTGGTGAAATCATCGGTGGTTCTCAACGTGAAGAACGTTTAGAAATTTTAGATAAACGTATGGAAGAAATGGGCTTAAACCCTGAAGATTACTGGTGGTATCGTGATCTTCGTAAATATGGTACTGTACCACATTCAGGCTTTGGTCTTGGTTTTGAACGCTTAATTGTTTATGTAACAGGCGTACAAAATATTCGCGATGTGATTCCATTCCCTCGCGCACCAAGAAATGCAAATTTCTAAATATATTGTTTAAATTGACCGCACTTTCTTTAAAGTGCGGTTATCATTTTAGGCGATAATTTTATCCCCTATTTCATTTATTGTGCTTAAAACAAGCTTTTAGCACATCGTATTGAGGAAAGTAAAAATGGACAAAATTAAACAACTCTTTGCTAATAACTACAGTTGGGCGCAAAGAATGAAGGAAGAAAATTCCACTTATTTTAAAGAACTTGCCGATCACCAAACACCTCATTACCTCTGGATTGGCTGCTCTGATAGCCGTGTTCCAGCTGAAAAATTAACAAATCTTGAACCAGGCGAGTTATTTGTACATCGTAATGTAGCCAATCAAGTTATTCATACAGATTTTAACTGCCTTTCAGTTGTGCAATATGCCGTTGATGTACTCAAAATTGAACATATTATTATTTGCGGCCACACCAATTGTGGTGGTATCAAAGCAGCGATGCAAGATCACGATCTTGGATTGATCAATAACTGGTTACTCCATATTCGTGATATTTGGTTTAAACACGGGCACCTATTAGGCAATCTTTCAGCCGAAAAACGCTCAGATATGCTCACTAAATTAAATGTTGCGGAACAAGTTTATAACCTAGGACGTACATCTATTGTAAAAAGTGCTTGGGAACGTGGACAAAAACTCTCCCTACATGGCTGGGTATATGATGTAAATGATGGATTCTTAGTAGATCAAGGTGTTATTGCAACCAGTCGGGAAACTCTTGAAATCTCTTACCGTAATGCGATTGCTCGCCTATCTAGCCTCGCGGAAGAAGATATCCTGAAAAAAGAACTTCCAGAAAACGAAGAATAAAAAAAAA
>NZ_KV837948.1:20672-22249 GCF_001838615.1 Haemophilus sp. HMSC61B11 | reverse complement strand
AAAAAAAAAGTGCGGTTAAATCTAATGAAATTTAACCGCACTTTTTATTTCAAACTTACTATTTAACTAACTCTGTTTGCATATACATCAAACGATCAATATTCGTTAAATAATGTCCTAACTCTTGGGATTCTGGCTTATGAATATAAGGGATTTTACCTAGCAAAGGCGCATCAATCTGAGCCTCTAAAATATCCACCACCTCTTTATAATGCCCTAAGCAAGGATTAATTCGATTTGCAATCCAGCCTAATAAAGGAACGCCAAGCTGTTTAATCACTTGAGCTGTCAGCAATGCGTGATTAATACAACCTTCTTTAATGCCGACAACCAACACAACGGGCATTTTATGTTCAACAACCCAATCAGCAAAACTCTTACCTTCTGCCATTGGTGTGAGTAAACCAAATGAACCTTCCACCACAACAGATTGATATTTTTGAACTAATGTTGTTAAGGCTTGGTTAATCTTACTTAATTTAATGCGTGATTTATCTCGAGTCAGCATTGGCAAGGAATGAGCAAAAGTATAGCTATTTACTTCTTGATAAGATACGGACTCATTCGTTGCATCCATTAAAGCTAACACGTCTGAATTATTTTCAGCATCATAATCTGTTTGGGATTCATTAGACTGATTTTCGACAGGATAAATCCCCTCTTCACAGCTACAAGCAATCGGCTTATAACCCACAATTCGCACGCCCTTTGCTTGTAATGCCTGAATAATGGCACGGCAGGCAGTGGTTTTGCCCACATCGGTATCTGTACCTGCCACAAAGAAACTACTCATTTTTATTCTCCTTTTAAAAGTGCGGTCAATTCTAAAGGAGTTTTTTGAAGAAAATATTGAGATAAAGCAAGATTTGGAGATTTTTAGGAAAAAATAAAAGGCTTATTTGATCTCACTCAAACTATTAAACAAGCCATCATCTTGTTTTGGCATTTGGAGATAAAATCCTTGCTGAGTAATTTTTTCCATTATCTCATTTTTATCTGCATGAACAAGCGGTTTGCTTCCCTTCAAATTAAATGGCATAAGAAACTGAGGCTTGCCAAAACTTTGCATTAATACGTCTGGTACAGCTGAAAAATCATCTCGTTTCGAAATATAGAGATAGCAGCCTGGTTTACGTAAACTTTTATAAATTGCACATAACATTTTATTGCTCCAAAAGAAAAAACCTACCAGATAATCTCTGATAGGTTTTTATTTTACAAAAGTTTAATTATTTAGTCACAGCATCTTTTGCTTTAGCCGCTTTATCCGCTGCCGCATCTTTCATTTCAACTGCTTTATCTGCTGCTGCATCTTTTGCTTCAGAAGCTGCATTTTTCACTTCTTCCACTTTAGAAGACATTGCATTTTTTGCCTCAGCCATTTTGTTCGCTACAGCATCTTTCATTTCAGCCGCTTTCTCTACTGCAGCATCTTTTGTTTCTGAAGCAGCATTTTTTACCTCTTCCACTTTAGAAGACATTGCATCTTTTGCCTCAGCCATTTTATTTGCTGCTGCATCTTTCATTTCAACTGCTTTATCTGCAGCTGTATCTTTTGCTTCAGAAGCTGCATTTTT
>NZ_KV837948.1:0-20572 GCF_001838615.1 Haemophilus sp. HMSC61B11 | reverse complement strand
TGCATCTTTTGCCTCAGCCATTTTATTTGCAGCTGAATCTTTTGCGTCAATTGCCGCATTTTTAACATCAGTTGCAACTTCTTTTGCTGCATCTTTAACTTGTGTTGCTGCATTTGCTGTTGCATCTTTTGCTGCTTCAACTTTTTGAGCTGTTTCTTGTTTATCGAAACAACCAGTTACGGCTAAAGATGCACCTAATACTAATACGGCTAATACTGATTTTTTCATTGTCATTCTCCATTTTATAATTAAGAATTAATCCAAAGCCATTTGCTTTGTGCGACTTAGTCTACGCAAAAAAACTCAAAAGAAAACACCTTCAAAAAAAATTTACATTTCTAAAGACATCACTTTTTGAGATTTTCTTTAAAAATCACTCGTAACTAAATGATTTTAAATAAGTTAGATAAAAGTTCCACAGAAAAATTTTATTTTTTGTAAAGATGGAAATTTATTTTTTTTGTATTTTTTTTAATCAACTTAATCATTTTCTTTTGGATAATGAAAAGCTTCAATGCTGCCTTTTTCACCATTCCAGTCAATTTGAACAATCGTTGAAGGGTAAAAACTGATTGGATTTCGCTTGCCATAAAGCTCTGAAACAATACTGCCCACTAAAGGTAAATGAGAAACAAGCAAAATACTTTCAACACCTTGTTCCTGTAAAACAGATAAATAATCTGCTACTAGCGTCGCATTCCCGTAAGGTGTAATCCCACTCCAAGTTTCAACATCATTAAGAATATTGTCTAACGCTGCATTGACGAGCTCAAACGTTTCTTGTGCTCTTACATAAGGACTGACAATCACTTTCTGAACTGAAAGTGCGGTTGAATTTAGATGGTTTTTAAGCCATTGACCTTGTAATATTGATTGTTTGCGTCCATAGTCGGTTAAATGCCGAGCCTCGTCTGATGAAGAGACAACTTCAGCTTCTCCATGACGCATAATAAAAATTTTCATGTCTTTGCTTTCCTAAAAATAATAAAAGATAAATTTTATGGATCAAAAATGGGGGCAAGCCCCCACTTTATTAATTCGCTTTCACTGCTTCTGCAATTTCTTCTGCACATTGTTTTGCAAGTACACCGTCTTCACATTCGACCATGACGCGAATAAGAGGCTCAGTACCAGACTTACGCAGTAAAATTCGACCTTTGCCTTCTAAACGTTTTTCCACATCTGCAGCTACCGCTTTTACCGCTTCACTTTCTAATGGATTATCACCACCAGCAAAACGAACATTAATGAGTACTTGAGGGAATAATTTCACCGCACTTGCAAGCTCGTTTAAAGATAAACGATGTTGAACCATTGCACTTAATACAGCTAGTGATGCAATAATACCATCACCTGTCGTATTTTTATCAGCAATAATGATATGGCCTGAGTTTTCTCCGCCTAGCGTCCAGCTATGTTCTACCATTTTTTCTAACACATAACGGTCGCCAACGTTAGCTCGCACAAAAGGTACACCTAACATTTTTAACGCAATCTCTAAGCTCATATTACTCATTAATGTGCCCACTACGCCACCTTTTAGCTGACCTGAACGTAAAGCTTCACGAGCAATAATGAAAAGGATTTGGTCACCATCTACTTTATTACCTAAGTGATCCACCATCATAATACGGTCACCATCACCATCATAAGCGAGACCAACATCTGCTTTAGTTTCAAGCACTTTTTCCTGTAACGCTTTTACATCGGTTGCACCACATTTTTCATTGATATTGATTCCGTTTGGATCAGTACCAATTTCAATCACTTCCGCACCTAACTCACGTAATACATTTGGCGCAATATGATAGGTTGCGCCATTTGCGCAATCCACCACAATTTTATAACCATCTAAACCTAAATGAGCAGGGAAAGTGCTTTTACAAAATTCAATATAACGTCCTGCGGCATCACTGATACGGCTTGCTTTACCTAAATCAGCAGACTCCACACAATCCATTGGCTGATCAAGCATGGCTTCAATCGCTTCTTCAATATCATCTGGTAATTTTGTGCCTTGTGAAGAGAAGAATTTAATCCCGTTATCATAATAAGGGTTATGTGATGCCGAAATGACAATACCCGCTTCTAAACGGAAAGTGCGGGTTAAATACGCCACGGCAGGTGTTGGCATTGGACCGGTAAATGCAGCAGTTAATCCTGCCGCAGCTAAACCTGCTTCAAGTGCAGATTCCAACATATAACCTGAAATACGAGTATCTTTCCCGATTAATACCGTGCGAGAACCTTGAGAGGCTAAAACTTTACCCGCTGCCCAACCTAATTTTAATGCGAAATCAGGTGTGATTGGATATGTACCTACTTTTCCACGTACACCATCAGTACCAAAATATTTACGATTTGCCATGTTTATTCCTTATTAAATTTGAATAATGATGTTGCAGAAATCATTAGTTCTACAACATATAAAATCTGTTAGTTTTTTACGCTTGTTGCGTTGCCTGCCATACCTTCAAGGCATCTGCCGTTGCAGCTACATCATGTACACGCAAAATTGTCGCACCATTTTGAGCAGCAATTAATGCCCCAGCTACACTTCCTACAACACGTTCAGTCACGGGCTTATCTAATACAGCACCAATCATCGATTTACGTGAAAGCCCTGCTAAAACAGGATATCCACTATCACAGAAGTGAGCCAACTGTTGTAAAAGTTTATAGTTATGCTGTACTGTTTTACCAAAACCAAAGCCCATATCCCAAATAATATTTTCTTTGGCAATGCCCACTGCTAAACAAGCTTGAGTTCTATCGCTTAAAAATTGATAAACATCTTGAACCACATCATTGTAATGTGGATTAGCTTGCATTGTGCGTGGCTGCCCCTGCATGTGCATGATACAAGTGGGTAAATTCAACTGTCCTGCTATTTCTAGTGCGCCAGGTTCACGTAGTGCACGAATATCATTGATTAAATCCATGCCAACTTTAGCTGCTTCTTGCATAACAATTGCTTTAGAGGTATCCACTGAAATCCAACAATCAAAACGTTTTTGCACGGCTTCAACAAGAGGTATCACCCGTTGCAATTCTTCAAACTCAGAGACTTCTTCCGCCATCGGGCGAGTTGACTCTCCTCCAATATCAATAATTGTTGCACCTTCTTTCAGCATCTTTTCAACTTGAAATAATGCCTTGTCTAGACTGAAAAACTGCCCGCTATCAGAAAACGAATCAGGTGTGAAATTCAAAATCCCCATAATTTGAGGGAATGATAAATCTAGACATTTGTTATTAGCATAAAGTTTCATAAAGTGCGGTCAATTTTTAAATCAAATTTGAAAGGTTAGATTATAACGGAATATAGTAATGAAAAGAATGAAATAATAAATAAAAAAGCCTTCCCAATTAGGAAGGCTTTAATTTTATGCTTCAGAATCTTCTGAATGATTAACCGCACTTTCAGTTTTCTGTTCTTGCGGTTTTGCTGTTGGTTTCGTGTCTTTGTTATCTTCCCAACCAGATGGTGGTGTAACAGGTTCACGATTCATTAGTTGTTTGATTTGTTCTTCTTCAATAGTTTCATATTTCACTAACGCATCTTTCATGGCGTGAAGAATATCCATATTGTCGATCAAAATCTGTCTTGCTCTCGCATAGTTACGATTCACAATCGCACGAACTTCTTCATCAATTGCATGTGCTGTTTCATCAGACATATGTTTTGCTTTCGCCATTGAGCGACCTAGGAACACTTCCCCCTCATCTTCGGTATAAAGAATCGGACCTAGTTTATCTGAGAAGCCCCATTGAGTCACCATATTACGTGCAATATTGGTTGCCACTTTAATATCGTTAGATGCACCGGTAGAAATATTTTCTTCACCGTAAATCAAATCTTCTGCTAAACGTCCTGCATAAAGAGTTGAAAGTTTACTTTCTAATTGTTTTTGGCTGATACTAATTTGATCACCTTCAGGCAAGAAGAAAGTCACACCTAATGCGCGGCCACGAGGAATAATCGTGACTTTATGTACAGGATCATGTTCTGGCACTAAGTAACCCACAATCGCGTGACCCGCTTCATGGTACGCTGTCGATTCTTTTTGTTTATCCGTCATGATCATGGTACGACGCTCTGGTCCCATATTGATCTTATCTTTTGCTTTTTCAAACTCAAGCATCGATACAGTGCGTTTATTGCTACGAGCAGCAAATAATGCAGCTTCATTAACCAAGTTCGCTAAATCCGCACCTGAATAACCTGGTGTACCACGAGCAAGTGTCATCGCATCAACATCATCAGCAACAGGCACTTTACGCATGTGTACTTTTAAAATTTGCTCACGGCCTTTCACATCCGGTAAACCCACAACAACTTGACGGTCAAAACGGCCTGGACGAGTTAATGCAGGGTCAAGTACATCTGGACGGTTAGTTGCTGCAATAACAATTACGCCTTCATTACCACCGAAACCATCCATTTCAACTAACATCTGGTTAAGGGTTTGTTCACGCTCATCGTGCCCACCACCTAAACCAGCGCCACGTTGGCGACCTACCGCATCGATTTCATCAATAAAGATTAAGCATGGTGCATTTTTCTTCGCTTGCTCGAACATATCACGTACACGAGAAGCACCAACGCCCACAAACATCTCCACAAAGTCAGAACCTGAAATGGTAAAGAAAGGTACTTTTGCTTCACCCGCAATGGCCTTAGCTAATAAAGTTTTACCTGTACCTGGAGGGCCAACCATCAAAATCCCTTTTGGAATTTTACCACCCAGGTTTTGGAATTTTTTAGGTTCACGCAAGAAATCAACTACTTCACCGACTTCTTCTTTTGCCTCGTCGCAACCTGCAACATCCGCAAAAGTCACTTTGATTTGATCTTGGTTCAGCATTTTAGCGCGGCTTTTACCAAAACTCATGGCCTTACCACCGCCACCTTGCATTTGACGCATGAAGAAAATCCATACCCCTACAAGGAATAACATTGGGAACCACGAAATTAAAATTTGTGATAATAAACTGCGTTTTTCAAAAGGCGTACCTTCGATTTTAACTTTTTTATTTAGTAAGTCATCTAAGAGCTTTTTATCTTCCAACGGTGGCATGACGGTCATATATTTAGAACCATCATTTTTGGTCACGGTGATTTCATTCGCATCAAAACGCGCTTCTTTCACTTGGCTATTACTCACATCATACACAAAGGTTGTGTAATCTGTTGAGTCACTCACGCCATTGGAATTAAAACTTTGGTAAGCTGTCATCATGACAATTGCTACCACAACCCATAGAACTAGATTTTTGACCATATCGTTCAAGGTTTAACCTGCCTTTCTTAAGTTAATTAAAATTAAACGAGATACTATCTCATCCCCGACACAATGAAAAGCTATCAAAGCAATTATCTATTCGCCTTTATAACCGCTTGCTACAATATAAACTTCGCGAGAGCGCCCACGAGAAGCTTCTGGCTTACGCACTTTTACGACACTAAAGAGTGAACGAATTTCGCGCAGATACTCGTCAAAACCTTCTCCTTGGAATACTTTGACCACAAAACTGCCTTTTTTTGCCAAAACTTGCTTACACATATCTAAAGCCAGTTCAACTAAATACATTGCACGAGGAATATCAACAGATGGCATGCCGCTAAAATTTGGCGCCATATCAGACATCACTACATCAACTTTTGCTTCACCAACTCGTTCTAATAATGCATTCAGCACATTTTCGTCACGAAAATCGCCTTGCAAGAAATCCACGCCGACAATTGGGTTCATATCCAAAATATCACAAGCAATCACTCGACCTTTTCCACCAATTTGGCTCACAACATACTGTGACCAACCACCTGGTGCGGCACCGAGATCCACCACTGTCATTCCCGGTTTAAACAATTTATCCGTTTGTTGAATTTCATCTAACTTAAAGTAAGCTCGTGAGCGTAATTTTTGTTTATGTGCTTTCTGAACAAACGGATCTTTAAAATGTTCGTTTAGCCAACGAGAAGAACTCGCCGAACGTTTTTTCTTTCCCATAATCTCTTTCTTTTGTACTATTTTTTGTAGTAGTTTCGTCTATATTTGGGTACAATCTGCCAAATTCAAGGCTAGACTTACCAAAAAGTGCTGAAAAACCACGTTTTTTCTGACCGCTCTTTTCGGTCTTTTTTTGACTCATATTCATCTATTTAAAGGATTCCTTATGACAATATTATCAACAAAACAAAAACAATTTTTAAAAGGACTCGCTCATCACCTTAGCCCTGTCGTTATGCTTGGCGGTAACGGCTTAACCGAAGGTGTATTAGCCGAAATCGATAATGCATTAAATCATCACGAATTAATCAAAGTAAAAATTGCTGGCGCAGATCGCGAAACCAAACAATTAATCATTGATGCGATTGTTCGTGAAACCAAATCATCTAATGTTCAAACCATCGGACATATTTTGGTGCTTTATCGACCAAGCGAGGAAGGTAAAATCCAGCTGCCTCGTAAATAATTGTTATCCCCTCAATTTGAGGGGATGTTTTTTTAGATGTAATTTACTTCAATAATCTCGAACTCAACCGCTCCACCTGGTGTGGTAATATTCACGGTATCATCCAACTCTTTCCCTACCAAGCCACGAGCAATCGGTGAATTCACAGAAATCAAACCTGATTTAATATCTGCCTCATCATCGCCCACAATTTGGTAAGTGACTTCTTCATCAGTATCGGTATTCACTAATACAACTGTCGCACCAAAAATAACTTTTCCGTTATTTGGTAATTTAGTGACATCGATAACCTGACAATTTGCAAGTTTGCTTTCAATTTCTTGAATGCGTCCTTCGCAAAAACCTTGTTGTTCACGCGCAGCGTGATATTCTGCATTTTCTTTTAAGTCACCATGCTCACGTGCTTCTGCAATCGCCTTGATAATTTCAGGGCGACGCTCATTCTTTAAGAAATCTAATTCTTGACGTAATAGCTCCGCACCGCGCACGGTCATTGGAATTTGTTTCATTCTTTTTCCTTGAAATTTGGTAAAAACAAAACCACGACAACGTCTTGCAACCTTGCCGCAGTCAATGAAAAATAAAAAATGATTTACTCTATTGAGTTCGGAGCTTATTATTATTCGTCTTGAGAAAAATAGCAACCATAACAGAACTAAAAATGACTAAAAAATCTTCTATTTCGACTGCACTTAAAGCGGCATTTATCACACTCGGCTTTTCTTTTTCCTCTATGGCTGAAGTTAATGTGGCTTCTATTACCCAATACCTACCTGAAGGTGCTTCTGCGAGTATCATTGCCAAAAACCTTAATAAAGATCAAATTATCGCGGATTACAATGGTTCAACGTTTATGTTGCCTGCCAGTACACAAAAAGTGTTCACAGCCGTTGCTGCTAAATTAGTATTAGGTGATGCCTTCCAGTTTGAAACCTCACTTTTAAGTAACGGAAAAATTCAGAATAATGTTTTAGAAGGCGATCTTATTGTGCAATTTACTGGCGATCCCGATCTAACTAGCGGACAACTTTATAGCCTATTAGCTAATTTAAAAAACCAAGGCATTCAGAAAATCAATGGTGATCTTATTTTAGATACCTCTGTATTTGCTAGCCATGATCGTGGGTTAGGTTGGATTTGGAACGATCTTACGATGTGCTTTAACTCCCCTCCAGCTGCAGCAAATATCGATAATAACTGTTTCTATGCCGAACTAGATGCAAATCAACCTGTAGGTGAAACAGTCAAAATTAACGTTCCTGCTCAATTCCCTATTCAAGTTTTCGGGCAAGTTTATATTGTGGATCAGCAAGAAGCCGGTTATTGCCAGTTAGACGTCGTTGTCCATGACAATAATCGCTATCAGGTAAAAGGCTGTATTGCACGCCAAACTAAACCATTTGGGCTTAGCTTCGCCGTGCAAGATCCAGATGCCTACGCTGCTGCCATTATTCAACGTCAATTAAAACGTCTTGGTATTGAATTTACCGGTCAGGTAAAACAACCTCAAAAACCACAGCAAGGACAAAACTCGCTCAGCATTTATCTAAACCGTTGCCTGAGCTATTGAAAAAAATGATGAAAAAATCGGATAACCAAATTGCCGATGCCTTATTTAGAGCGGTAGCCTACAACTATTATAAACGCCCTGCTTCATTCCAATTAGGCACATTAGCGGTGAAATCCGTATTACAAAAACAAGGCATTAAATTTGGTAACAGCATTTTAGCCGATGGTTCGGGTCTTTCTCGTCATAATTTAGTTGCACCGAAAACCATGCTTTCAGTCTTGGAATACATCGCTAAAAACGAAGATAAATTACACTTAATGGAAACTTTCCCAATTGCAGGTGTGGACGGCACAATCAGTGGGCGTGGTAGCTTAATTAATCCACCACTGGTGAAAAATGTTATCGCTAAAACTGGCTCACTGAAAGGTGTCTATAACCTTGCCGGTTTTATGACCAATGCACGAGGTGAAAAAGTAGCTTTCGTTCAATTTATCAATGGTTATTCGACTGGTGATTTAGAAAGTAAGACAAAACGAGCACCACTTGTGCAATTTGAAAGTACACTTTATAACGATTTTTATAAAGACTAAAACGCATAAAAAAATGACCGCACTTTGAATACATCAAGTGCGGTCATTTTTCTTTATATTTAACCAAAAAGAAAAAGCACTAAACGCTTCATTAAATTTAGTGCTTTTTTACGACCTTAAATGCGATTAACCTTCATTATGAATTTCAAGGTTGCTTGCATCTTTTTCACGTTTTTTCTTTGCCGAATCACTCCGTTGAGAAGCGATGCTATCAAGGTATTCTGGTGTGATATCGCCCGTAATATATTCACCAGTAAAGACTGAACAATCAAAGCCTTGAATAGCTGGATTTTCTTGGCGTACTGATTCAGTCAACGCCTCAAGATCTTGGAAAACTAATTTATCTACGCCAATCAATTTCGCAATTTCATCAACATTGCGGCCATAGGCAATAAGTTCTTGTTTTGTAGGCATATCAATACCGTATACATTCGGATAACGAATTTCTGGTGCCGCAGATGCAAAGTAAATTTTCTTCGCACCTGCTGCTCTAGCCATACTCACAATTTGTTCAGATGTTGTACCACGAACAATAGAATCATCGACTAATAACACGTTTTTATCTTTGAATTCTGCTTTAATCGTATTGAGCTTGCGACGGACTGAACTGATACGTTGTGCTTGGCCAGGCATGATAAATGTACGGCCAACATAGCGGTTTTTCACAAAACCTTGACGATAAGGTTTGCCTAAAATTTTTGCAATCTGTAAAGCAATATCTGTTGAAGTTTCAGGTACAGGAATCACCACATCAATATTATCGGCTTCATCAACCCATTCTTTTGCAATTTTCTTACCTAAATGTTCGCCCATGTGAACACGTGCGGCATAAACAGACACGCCGTCTATTGTTGAATCAGGACGAGCAAAGTACACGTATTCAAAAATACACGGATTTAAGACCGCACTTTCTGCACACTGCTCTGCATAAAGCTGGCCATCAAAGGTCACATAAATCGCTTCGCCTGGCGCAACATCACGTACTAATTCAAAACCTGCAACATCTAACGCCACACTTTCAGAGGCAAACATATACTCTACAGAGCCGTTTTCTTCTCGTTTACCTAACACGAGTGGACGAATACCAAACGGATCACGAAATGCCACCATGCCATGTCCAATAATCATCGCTAAGCATGCATAAGCACCACGGATATCTTTGTGTGTTGCACGAATTGCATCAAAAATGTCTTGCGGATCGAGATGGTATTTATTCACTCTATCTAAATGATTTGCAAGAATATTGAGAAGAAGTTCTGAATCCGAATTGGTGTTTACATGACGGCGGGCTTCTTTGAATAATTTATCTTTTAATTCGGCTGAGTTGGTTAAGTTGCCATTGTGAACGAGGGTTAAACCATAAGGTGAGTTAACGTAGAAAGGTTGAGCTTCAGATACGCTTGAACTGCCGGCGGTTGGATAACGTACATGTCCGAGGCCGGCATGACCTTGCAAACGTAACATATGTTCTTGTCTGAATACATCGCTTACAAGACCATTAGCCTTACGCAAACGAAAGCGGTTTTCATCATCGATTGTGACAATCCCCGCTGCATCTTGACCTCGATGCTGTAATAACGTTAATGCTGCATAAATGGATTCATTAACCGGATTTTGGCTAACGATACCGACAATTCCACACATACTGATTGACTACCTTATTGTTTAAAAGTTGAGTTTAAAAAACTAGAACTTGCTTGTAGTTGTTGGAAGAACCATTCAATAATGAAGCCGAAATGAGGAATTAATTTTGATTCTTTCCACCAATCGGTTTGTTCAAAGTTAGTGAAGGTATCCAAGAAGAATAAGATCGCAGCTACGATTAACGCACCACGAATTAAGCCAAATGCCGCACCGAGAACACGATCTGTTCCGGTAAGTCCTGTTTTATCCACTAATTGGCTAATCACATAGTTAACAATGCCACCTACAATTAAGGTTAAAACAAATAAAATGCCGATTGCTGTGCCATTACGCACGTAGTCAGATTCGATTTGAGTAAGATAAGTGGCGAGATAAGGATAAAATTGGCTAGCGACAATAAATGCAACGACCCAACTTGCAAGGGACATCACCTCTCGCACAAACCCACGTAATAAACTCACGATAATCGAAAATGCGATGATGCCAATGATAATGTAATCAATCATTAAATAGTCTCTCAATTAAAAAGGGTCGCCATTGCGACCGCAGTATTTTACATAAAAAACAACAAAAGGAAAACGTTTGCGTCAATTAAATTTTGGCCCTTGGCTAGATTTCCTGCCAAAATGCTTTGTCTAATTTTTGCTGTGCCTTTTGTAGTACTTCTGCCAAGTGCTGATATGTCGGTTTATCTTGCATGGTTGGCGAACTTTCATGTTGTTTTCTTAAACGTTCACTAATCTCATAAAACCACTGAGAACTTTGCGGTTCTAACGGTGATTTTGCACGTTTTCCCAACCAATATAAGCCTTGAAGTGGCATCACTAACGCACAAAGTGCGGTCAAAATAGCAATCGCCAATGCAGTAAGATCCATCTTAGCATAAAGCTGTTGCCAAACCACTGCGAATACCGCCATAAAAGGCATAAATTTTTGTGCAAATTTTGTGGCTTTAATAATGCGATTTTCGGGAAAAATAATGCCGAGCTTCGCTTCTAATGGCCACGTTTGCAAATAAATTTGCCCTTGTTTTAAGGTTGAAAAAAATGATGACATAAAAACATCCTTGAAAATAACCGCACTTATAATACTCTAGTTTAGGTTTAATTGTCATCCCTAACTAGAAACTGTTGAAATTTTCAACTTTTCTAATAAAAAATCGTATTTTTGCCCTCCAGTTAATTTATTTTATACGATAAAAGGTGTATCCTATGTAGGATTTATACTCCGTTCTTTTGAATGGATTTTTATTAACCTCAATCAAAAATAGGGTTCCTATGTCAAAACTTGTTCTCATCCTTAACTGTGGTAGTTCTTCATTAAAATTTGCAATCCTTGATCCTGCAACAGGTGAAGAAAAATTATCAGGCTTAGCAGAAGCATTTTACCTTCCTGAAGCTCGTATAAAATGGAAACTTAACGGTGAAAAAGGTAGCGCAGATTTAGGTGCTGGTGCAGCGCATACTGAAGCGCTTAACTTCATTGCGTCAAACATTATGACTGATGAGCTTAAAAACTCTATCACCTCGATTGGTCACCGTATCGTTCACGGTGGTGAGAAATATACTCAATCTGTTGTCGTAACAGATGAAGTGATTAAAGGTATTGAAGATGCTGCACAATTTGCACCACTTCACAACCCTGCTCACTTAATCGGTATCCGTGAAGCATTCAAAACATTCCCACACTTAAAAGATAAGAACGTTGTCGTATTTGATACAGCATTCCACCAAACCATGCCAGAAGAAGCATACTTATATGCACTTCCATACTCACTTTACAAAGAACACGGCGTACGTCGATACGGTGCACACGGTACCAGCCACTACTTCGTTTCTCGTGAAGTCGCTGAATACGTAGGCAAACCAGCAGACCAAGTAAACGCAATTATCTGTCACTTAGGTAACGGTGGTTCTGTTTCTGTGGTTCGTAGCGGTAAATGTATCGACACATCTATGGGTTTAACCCCGTTAGAAGGTTTAGTCATGGGTACACGTTGTGGTGACATCGACCCTGCGATCATTTTCTATCTATACAAAAACTTAGGTATGTCAATGGATCAAATCGAAGAGACTTTAGTAAAAAAATCAGGTCTTTTAGGTTTAACTGAAGTAACAAGCGACTGTCGTTATGCAGAAGATAACTACGACGATGCATCTAAACCAGAAGCAAAACGTGCATTAGATGTTTACAGCTACCGTTTAGCAAAATACATTGGTGCATACATGGCTGTTTTAGGTGATGATCACTTAGATGCAATCGCATTTACGGGTGGTATCGGTGAAAACTCTGCTCACGTTCGTGAATTAGCCTTAGGCCACTTAAAATTATTCGGCATCAAATTAGACCAAGAACGCAACCTTGCTGCTCGCTTTGGTAAATCAGGCGTGATCACTGCTGATGACTCTGCATTCAAAGCAATCGTTCTTCCAACTAACGAAGAATTAGTAATTGCACAAGATACAGCACGTTTAGAGGGCTAATCAACTTCCTTCAAACCTGCTGAGAAATCAGCAGGTTTTTTCATTCATTAAAAGGTATATCAAAATGACTAAAGCAGTTATTCTTATTCCAACTAGCGCAGAAGCAAATTTAGTAGCAGCACTAGACGCAGCTAAAACAACAAGCGCTGTCGTATTCAATGCAGTAGAAGATGTAAAAGTAGCTCAAGCATTAATCGCAAATAATCAAAAAGACGTGTTGTTAGAAAAAATCGTGGCTGATTTCCAAGCATTAAATGCAAATCTAGTGATTGTTAAAGGTGTTCAACCTTCAGCTCAAGCGCCTTTTGCAAATAGCTTAAACTTCGCGATTGCGCAAACCTTAGATGCACAAATTATCTTAGTGGCAAACAATGAAGAAGGCACATTAGTAGAAGCCGTTGCTTCAGAGTTTGGCGGTGTGAATAACACTGACATCTTAGGTGTATTTGGTGCACAAGCAGGCAAAATTAAGGCTTTAGATGCACAAGCATTAGCTGCGGCAATCGCTGCACCACTTGCTCGTGAAGCTCGTATTTCTCCAGCAGCATTCCGTTTTAAATTAACTGATTTAGCACGCAAAGCAGGTAAAACCATCGTATTACCAGAAGGTGATGAACCTCGTACTGTTAAAGCGGCAGCAATCTGTGCTGAACGTGGTATCGCAAAATCGGTATTATTAGCGGATCCTGAATCAGTGAAAAAAGTTGCGGCTGAACAAGGCGTGACTTTAGGTGCTGACGTAACGATCATCAATCCAACTGACGTACGTGAAAACTACGTTGCTCGTTTAGTTGAATTACGTAAATCTAAAGGCTTAACTGAAGAACAAGCTCGCGCACAATTAGAAGACACCGTTGTATTAGGTACGATGATGTTAGAAGCAGGCGAAGTAGATGGTTTAGTCTCTGGTGCCGTTCACACCACTGCAAATACCATTCGTCCACCGATGCAAATCATTAAAACCGCACCAGGTAGCTCAATTATCTCGTCTGTATTCTTCATGTTATTACCAGACCAAGTATTAGTGTATGGTGACTGTGCTGTAAACCCAGAACCAACCGCTGAACAACTGGCTGAAATCGCAATCCAATCTGCTGAATCTGCAAAAGCATTTGGTTTAAATCCGAAAGTGGCAATGCTTTCTTACTCAACCGGTACTTCTGGTTCTGGTCAATCTGTAGAGAAAGTGAAAGAAGCTACCCGTATTGCACAAGAAAAACGTCCTGATTTATTAATCGACGGTCCATTACAATACGATGCAGCTGTAATGAAAGATGTAGCAGCGTCTAAAGCACCAAACTCTAAAGTAGCAGGTCAAGCAAACGTATTTGTATTCCCTGATATCAACGCGGGTAACATCGGCTATAAAGCGGTTCAACGTTCTGCTGATTTAGTCGCTGTAGGCCCAATGCTTCAAGGTATGCGTAAACCAGTTAATGACTTATCTCGAGGTGCATTAGTGGATGATATCATCTACACCATCGCATTAACCGCAATCCAAGCAACCCAAGCTTAATTAAAGCCATCGTTGTAAAACACTAAAGAAAATAACCGCACTTTTAATGATTCAAAGTGCGGTTATTTTTAGACTTGTTTTTAATGTCTATTCTACAGATTTTAAGTATTCAACCAGCTTTAAGCCAATTTCTCTTCTCCACCCTAAAAGTAAATCAGGCAGTTTTGTCATATCTTCATTTTTTAGCCAAACCCATTTGATGAGATCTTCTAAATTTCGTTTACTCGCCAGAATATCAAGGGTTAATCCTTTTGGGGTCAGTTCATAAGCTTTTTCTTGTAATAATCGAATTGCCTTTTTATAACGAGGATCATCCACAATACGCACTAAACGTTTAGGATAATCATAAGGGGAAATTCGGCGGCTTTGTGCTAACAATTGAAGCATTTTTTTACCACGCACACGGACTTCATTTTCAGATAATCCAAGCGCTAACATTTCTGATGTATTACGAGGATTATTTTTTGCCACTTTCCAAAGGTTATCCGATTTCACCACATAAGAAAGGGCTAAGTTTCGAGCCATTGCCGTTTCTTGTCGCCACTTAGCTAATAGCTGTAAACGCGCTAATTCGAGCGGATTCAATTTCCAAACATTCGGAATATCCAAATAAGCTTTATTTGGATCGCGATCGTCTAATTTACTGGTTTTCGAAATCGCAAGCTGGCAATCATCAATTACCGCTTGAAGCCAAGGTGATTGCGCTAATTCTATTTGCATCTTTTGATAGACCGGCAAGAGATACCATACATCCCCTGCGGCATATTGTAGCTGTACGGGGGAAAGTGGACGTTTTAGCCAGTTTGTACGTGTTGCCCCTTTATCCATTTCAATGCCTAAATAATGTAACACCAATTTGGCTAGGCCCACTGAATTAGCAAAACCTAAAAAACGCGCCATGATTTGTGTATCCATCATAGGTTGTGGAAGCGCATCAAACTCTTGCAAGAAAACCAATAAATCTTCATTACATGCATGCAAGATTTTTGTTACCTGCTGATCGCGTAATAATTCCACAAAAGGTGAAAAATCAGTGATGGATAAAGGATCGATCAATGAAACACGTTCACCATCATAAAGTTGAATTAATCCTAATTTAGGATAATAGGTTGATATCCGCATAAATTCGGTATCTAAAGCGACCGCACTTTGCTGACGAGCTAACTGACAAACCTGAGCCAGTTCTTCATTATTTTGAATTAACGTAAAGTGCGGTTGATTTTGGCATTCTTTTATCATTGTAATAGGATGTATTTTCAAATAGAGGTACAGACTAAACAGGGATATGAGTACATATCCCTGATTTAATTAATGTTGCGCGCGTTTTGCTATTTCTTCATCACGCAGTACGCGTCTTAAAATTTTGCCTACATTACTTTTCGGCAATTCATCACGAAACTCAATGTCTTTCGGAACTTTATAACCAGTGAGATGTTGTCGACAATGTTGGCGTAATTCATCACGCGTGAGGCTATCATCTTTCTTCACAACGAAGATTTTGATAGTTTCTCCCGACACTTCGTGTGGCATGCCGATAGCAACCACTTCAGCGACTTTATAATTTAGCATCACCACATCTTCAATTTCATTCGGATAAACATTAAAGCCTGAAACCAAGATCATATCTTTTTTGCGGTCAACAATACGGAGACTATAGCTCTCGTCCATAATGACGATATCACCCGTTGCCATCCAGCCATCTTGAAGCACTTCAGCTGTCGCTTCAGGACGTTGCCAATAACCACGCATGACTTGTTCACCTTTAACCCAAAGCTCTCCAGCTTCACCAAGTTGTGCTTCCGAGCCATCATCTTTGATAATTTTAATATCGGTATTTGGCACTGGTACACCGATTGTACCATTGTGTTTCACCACATTAATCGGACAAGCGGCAATTAGCGGTGAACATTCTGTCATGCCGTAACCTTCGATGATGTTACAGCCGGTTAAATCATGCCAACGCGTTGCGACCGATTGTTGGATCGCCATACCGCCGCCAACAGAAAGTTTTAATCGTGAAAAATCCACTTCTTTGAAATTTTCATTATTAAGTAGCGCATTAAACAAGGTATTTACCCCTGTAATCGCTTCAAAGCGGTATTTTTTAAGCTCTTTAACAAAACCATCAATATCACGAGGGTTCGTAATTAAGAGCGCGGTAACGCCAAGTTCTAAGAAGAGTAAACAATTTACCGTTAAGGCAAAAACATGATAAAGCGGTAAAGCCAGTACAGCAATGCGTTGCTTCGCATGATCGCCAATAAATGGCTCTGCAATCCACTTCGCTTGGAAAATATTGGTAATAATATTGCCATGTGTCAGCATTGCACCTTTGGCAACACCTGTTGTACCGCCTGTATACTGTAAAAAAGCTAAATCTTCACGATCCACTTGTGGACGAACATATTGGCGATATTTACCAATGCTTAGCACTTCACGGAAAGTCACTGCATTCGGTAATTTATATTTTGGCACTAACTTTTTGACGTATTTCACCACAAAATTGACCAAATTACGCTTACCAAAAGAAAGCTGATCACCCATTCTTGTTAAAATCACGTGTTTCACTTTAGTATTAAACACGATTTTTTCTAAGGTTGAAGCGAAGTTTGAAACAACAACAATCGCCGTTGCGCCGCTATCTTGTAACTGATGTTCTAATTCACGTGGGGTGTAAAGTGGATTCACGTTTACGACAACTAGGCCCGCTCGTAAGATACCGAAAAGCGCAATAGGATATTGCAATAAATTCGGCATCATGAGAGCAACACGATCACCACGTTTTAATTTCAATTCATTTTGTAAATATGCAGCAAATGCACGGCTTCGCTCTTCTAATTTGCGAAAAGTTAGCACTTGTCCCATATTGATATAAGCAGGACGGTCTGGATGCTCACGAATTGCTTTATCTAAAATATCAAGAATCGAATCATATTTTGAGGTATCCAGCGTGGTTGGTGAACCTTCTGGATAATTTTGAAACCAAACTTTTTCCATTTTTATCCTTATTCTTTGGAAATTTTTCTTAATTTTATCATTTAGTTAATAGAGATAATAGCGAATTTCAGGCTCGCCATACCAATAATACGGTCGTCTACCGAAAAAGCCCCAGTCATCCCACATATCATCTGGATAATAATAGCTTTGCGAAATCTTCCAGACACGATAATGATTGGTTTTAATAACCGGATAAATATAATTGGCTTGATCGACCTTGCCTTGTTCTGTTTTCAGCAAGGTACCACCAATTGTAATAAATTGATCTTTTAAGCTTTCTGGCTCCACAAAACCATCAAGATAACTGATAAAACGTCCATTAGGCTGTTCATCAATCATAGGTTTTGCTGAGGTTGAATAAACCGGATAGCTTAATACTTCAATTTTAGTTTTATTCGGCAAAGCTTGTGCGGTTAATACTTTTCCACCTAAACGAATTGATTTGCACTGACAGCTATAATCACTCGGTTGAATTGAAGATAATGATTTTAAAGTAAACTGCTCTTTTTCCAGCCCTTTCGGTGCATTAACACATCCCACTAATGTGACCGAAAGTGCGGTCAAAACTAAAATCGTTTTTTTATTCATCTTCAACTCCTTTTTGAAAATTATTCACGCCCAGGTAATTTTTTCCAAGTTACTTCATTACGTAAATAAACAGGTTCAATTTCTAAGGCGGATATGACTTTATTCTGAGCATAATCTGTTAAAGCAAGCTCAAGCATATATTGTGCAGAAGGTAAAATAACATCACTCCCTTCTAAACCACTGTCTTTAAATTGAGGATACGCAGCCCAACCAGTGCCGACCCGATAGGCGGTTAAATCTGAAAACTGTTCAATCACTTTTTCTGGTTGACAAACTTGCTCTTCAATAACTGAGTTCCATTGGTAAAACTCCCCCAATTCTGACCGCACTTTTTCTCGTTTTAGTTGCGAAAAATAGACTTCATTCATTCTCGCATCAATGGCCGTTGCGACATTTTCAGCTTGATGTAATTCAAATGCAGCCTGAGCCATTGCAGTTAAATTTGATACCGCAATAACAGGTAAATCAGCCCCTAATGCAAGCCCTTGAGCAATCCCTGCACCGACACGAACACCTGTAAAACTACCTGGACCGCGTCCAAATGCTAACGCATCTACTTGCTTCAAATTAATACCTGAATTGGCAAGCAACTCATCAATCATTGGAAGAATACGTTTTGTGTGTGTACGTTGTGCTAATTCATCTAAATATGTTTTTTCGCCTTTATGCCAAAGTGCAACAGAACAGGCCTCTGTTGAAGTATCAAGCGCTAATAAAGTGATATTTTTCATTATTAATCCATTTTCTCATTTTGTAAGAATTGTACCACTTTGTTGAGATCTCGGGTACGGGTTGAATTAGGTAAACTTTTTAGAAAGGTTTCACCGTAATTTCGCATCACAAGACGATTATCACAAATAATTACCGCACCACGATCCGTTACATCTCTAATTAGACGTCCTACACCTTGTTTCAGCGTAATAACCGCTTCAGGGATTTGTATATCATTAAATGGATCGCCACCTTGTAATCGGCAATCTTCAATACGTGCTTTTAGTAAAGGTTCATCTGGTGCGGTAAAAGGCAATTTATCAATAATGACTAAGGAAAGTGCGTCACCACGGACATCCACGCCTTCCCAAAAGCTAGAGGTGGCAACCAATACACTATGGGTTTCATGAATAAATTGTTCGAGTAATTTTGCTTTAGGCATTTCACCTTGCAATAAGATAGAAAGCTCACTATTTTCTCTAAAATACTCTGCCAAGCCTCTCATCATTAAATAGGAAGTACAAAGCACAAAGCATCGCCCTTTATTCGCTTCAATGATAGGCAACAACACGTCACCAAGAGATTGCAACGTATTATTTTGATTTGTTGCCGGTAAATAACGTGGTACACAAAGTAGCGATTGATTAGGATAATCAAAAGGACTGTGAAGAATTTTTTGTTCTGCTTGCTCAATACCAAGTCGCTGACAGAAATGATTAAAAGTGCCGCCGACTTCAAGCGTCGCTGAAGTAAAAATCCAAGCGGCTTCTTTATTATTTAACTGTTCACCAAATTTATCTGCGACAGTAAGTGGCGTAATATGCAAACCAAATTGTCGCCCCATACTTTCATACCAGTAACAATAACCAACAATGGCCGTATCACAAAGACGAATTAATTGATTCTTAATACTTTCAGTGCGTTCAAAAATACTATCCAAAGTCTGAGAGCGACCTAATGCAATCTTGATAACTTCAGAAAGAAACTCTATTTTTTCTTGCAATAATTCAACCGATTTTCTGACCGCACTTTGCTTAAATAGCTCACGCCAGTTTCCTCGCTGATTTCCTTCCCCAAGAAGAAGGCGAAAATCCTGAATGACTTTAAGCAATGTATCTGCAGTTGTGCCAAGCTGTGGCATATCTTTCAATTCTGTTCGATAAATAATATTGATATCTTTACATAAATCAAATAGCTGGCGAGATGTTAATGATTGACCAAAATACTGGCTTGCAATATCAGGGAGTTGATGTGCTTCGTCAAAAATAATAACTTCTGCATTAGGGATTAGCTCACCAAAGCCACTTTCTTTTACCGCCATATCAGCAAAGAAAAGATGGTGATTTACAACAACGAGATCTGCATTTAACGCTTTTTTACGAGCTTGTGCAACATAGCATTCAGCGTAGTTGGGACAATCTGTTCCCAAACAACTTTCCGCCGTGCTCGTTAATTGAGGCAAAATTGGACTGTCTTCAGCCAATTCAATACATTCTGTCAAATCACCTGTTTTCGTCGCATTATTCCATTTTCTTACTTTACTTAAATCGGCTAAAACAGATTTATCCCCAAGCACACCTTGAGCAATAACCTGATCCAGACGTTCTAAACATAAATAATTGGATCGCCCTTTCAATAACGCAATTTTTCCAGAATAATTTAAGGCTTTTTTTATGGCAGGTAGATCTCTTGAAAAAAGCTGATCTTGTAGATTTTTAGAGCCGGTTGAAATAATCGTTTTCTTTCCTGCAATAAGTGCCGGTGCTAAATAAGCAAAAGTCTTTCCAGTACCCGTTCCAGCTTCTACAACAAGCGGTCTCTTATTTTGGATAGCATATCCTACTGATTGAGCCATTTCGAGCTGTTCTGGTCGTGGCTTAAATCCTTTGATATTCTTACTCAATTCGCCATCACTGGAAAAAATTTTACTTATCTGTTTTTTCATAATGCTTGCTATCTAGAAATAGGCGAAGATTTTATCATTATTAGAGTCATTTACATATGCATTCTAATATTTTATATAAAACAAAAACCCCAAGCTCTTCAGCTCGGG
>NZ_KV837947.1:0-8200 GCF_001838615.1 Haemophilus sp. HMSC61B11 | reverse complement strand
TTTTCGGATTATGTTACAATTCGCAGCGCGGTATAATCGCCATTGGCACCGCGCAAGAATTTACACATAATCCGCCATTATGCGAAATTTTAAGTTATTGAATTTATGTCAAATATTACCATTCAGCATATCACGCCAAGACATTTTTATGAGGCAGTGAAACTTCTCAAACAAACTGAGCATAATATAAGATTTAGCTATGATACGGTTGAAATTCGTTTTGTTTTTGACAGATTGGAAACTGCAGAACAGACTCAAGCAAGATTTGAGAAAATGGAACACTTGGGGGAGTTTTTAAAGGAACTGACAAATTCATCAGTTCCTGTTGATTTAGAAGAGTTTATTAGAAAATATCGCTATCAACCTAAACCAAAATTCTTTAGACGTTAAAGTTCAAATAACTATTTTCCCCAAGATAACGTTTTATCAAATACATCACTGCTATAAGTACCGCATTTTAGGTTTACACCTTCTGCTTTGATAACACTACCTTTAGAGTATTCTTTACCTTCATAAACACAAAATTTTGTGTCGTCTAATTTTTTTGTTGGAGATGATTTGAAAACTTTTCTTTCAAAAGATGGTTGTTGACAAGCGGCTACAAACAAAGTCACAAAAGAGATCATTAGTAATTTTTTCATTTTTCCACCTAGGCTTTTTCAAATTTTTTTAAGTTTTTTTGAATTAATGTGTCCATATCAGTATTCTTTGAATATGGGGGTGTTATTTTATCCAATAAATCCCTGTTTTCTTTAGTTTGTCTTAGACCGTGTTTTCTAAGTTGGTAATTTTGTTCGTGTTCTTGGCTTTGGTTATGATGTTTGTGATCTGATTTTGGCATAAGATGTCTCCCGTTTACCATGTAGTGAATAAAGATTTATGCAAAAATGCAAAATTTTGCATAGTCCATTTAGGCTTTCATCCAAGTGGACTCTCTTTAATAGTCCACTCTTGTGTCAAAATGACACAAATCCGTTTATTAATTAATCAATCTTTAAATGATTGCTACAGTCTTGAGTGAATAATTATTTCTTTATTTTTAATAATTATGTACTTTTGGTTTTATCCTTACCTGAATTTTCAGCATTATGAAGTAAATCCTGTTTTGCTTCTTGAAGGTAGTTATCCAATAGATGATTAACTATATCACTCATTTTAGTTAGTTTTCCGCTCTTATGACTGATTTCAATAGCTAACATTTCTAACTTATTCCTTCTCATTTCATTAACTCGAACAGATGTATCTTTTCTCATTATTTCTATCTCAAAATCTGGTTTGTAATTGATGTCCTATTATACTTTTTTTGTCTCAAAGTATGTAAATATGCTTGTATGCGGTATGTAAAAGTTGTATATTTTATTTGATGTATGTACACATGCGGTATAGAGGCATAAGTGATCGACTTCTTGAAGCTATCAATTCCATTCAAAACAGAGCATATCCTCGTTTGCAAAGACGGGGAAACCTCTTTTTTGAAAGAAACCCTGATAGAGATAGCCAAGAGAACAGGTCTTAAACTACGGGCAGGCAATGTCACCTTTGAGATTGACGGTGATCTTGATGTTGCCGAACTGTCCCACCCTTATGAAGCCATTCCTAGTCATTTTGGTTCGTTAGCAATGAAAGTCTTCAACGGCAGCGATAGAATGAAAACCCCGCCTTATATTGAGCTGAAAGCCAGTCCCGCAAAATTACTTCAAGGGCATAATGTCTTTGGTTCAACCAATCTTGATGTTTGTTGTTTTGTGATGCTGAAAACCTTTTGTGAAGCCTTGCCAGAACTCTACGAAATGACTGACACTGAAAATACGATGATAGATTGGATTGATGTCACCTATTCAGCTCATATTCCGTCTGAAATGATGCAAAAGCAGGTGATTAGCTTTTTGCAAAATGTGAGAGCAGGGCAAACCAAGAAAACGCGATATAACCGAGAATATGAGACAACAGCAGAATGGAACAGTGGTTCAGAGCATAGAGTCCTTAAAGTCTATTTAAAAGGGGCAGAGTTGCAAAAACGTTTGTCCGAAATCCAATCCGAATTAAAACGTACGCCAAATAAACAAAATCTTCTTAATGTGCTAAACGTGTTAAGCAATCCAAATTTAATTGAATTTTCCAAGCAATGTGTGCGTTTTGAGGCTCGGCTAAAACAACGTTATTTAGATAAATACCGTATTCCACGCAAATTATGCGATTTAATCCAGTATCAAAGACAGTATGAAAAACAGGGAAAAAGCCTGATTAAAGACCTATGGCAAGATGCCTTTAACGATATTATCCAAGCGGTTGGAGAAAGCAAAATGAATGTATATAACCGAGACAATATTCAGAAATTACTGAAAAAACAGTATTACACAGTAACACCTAAGGGCAATATTAGTTATGCGAAGGCAGATAGATTATTTGGTTTTTATAAAAACTTATTAACTTATGGATATTTAGAAACTCAGTCAGAAATGGATAGAAAAACGTTCTGGCGACACGAAAAAGACTTATTAGCTGTCGGGCTAACGAAAGCCCAGTTGCAAAACCTCAAAGCCCACGAACGCCATAACATCATTCCGTTAATGAAACTTGTTGAAATTGATTTTAGTTGTCAGCGTCCTGATTGGTATGTTGAACCAACATTAGATTTTGTCCAAATGCAGTTAGCTGCGTAATTTAACTAACCGAGAGGTATAAAAATGAGTAATCAAAACATTGAACAGTATTTATTGAAAGTACAAATTTTTTCAACTTCCAGAATTGATGAACGGTCAGGGGTAAGTGAGAAAACGGGAAAAGATTGGTTTATTCGCACGCAGGAAGCCTATATTGAATTAGGTGGTCAGTTTCCTGTTCAAATTAAAGTGCCCTTGAAAAAGGATCAAGTTCCTTATTCTCCTGGTAATTACTATGTTCATCCAACTTCTTTTAAAGTCAGTGGTTATTTTGATTTAAAAGTAAGTGATATTGTTTTAGTTCCCGCTATTGATAAGTGATGAATGAAGAAATAGAAATTACAACTAAGTTTTGCCACCCTTATATGAGTTTTGGCGGTGATGGTTGTAGTGATGTCGTATTGAAAGTGCCACGGACAGAGGCGGTCAAACTTCAATCTGTGGCACATTCAGGGAATGAAAATCAAGGCTTTTCAGTGGGTGATTTTTTTCATCATACCGATAGCTTTGGTTTTTCATTTGGTCTTGTGCTTATTTTTTATTTAATCGCTAAATCTGTGGGAACATTTTTAGCGCTTTTCAAATAAGCACATAATTTTAACTCAATATAAGGAGTTTCTTATGTCAAATTTAAAAAAATACCTTATTGCTGCTGTAGTTTTGGGATCTTCCGTTGGTGCTTTTGCTGGCAGTGAATCGGCACAAAAAGTACAAATTGATGTTTCCGGTATGCTTAATCAAGTTGATTTTTCAACGGTGATTGCCGGAATTATCGCCGCAGGCGGTGTGTTAATTGGCCCGCGTATTGCCAAAATGGGTATCCGCTTTATTTTGGGACTATTTGGAAAATAACAATAACAAGGGGGGATTTGCGTCCCCTTTTTTCTTTGGGGTGCGTATGTTATGGGATTTTGCTTATTTTCTTTTGGGTATGGTATGCGGTTTAGTCGTGGTGCTTGGCTTAAATGGATAGTGATTTTTAGTTTTATTTTTAACGTTGTTTTATCCTATAAAGCTAACGCTAATCCGTTACTTGCCCGCGTGGTATTAGCTGAAGTGTTTGAAGGGATTGTTGCAAGACGGGCTGCGGTTTCTGTGGTTGGGAGAGCTGCCGCAAATGATGCCGCTTATTTAGCGGCAAATGAAGCAGCAATAGGATTACGTGCAGCACAGACTTATCGGGCATTGGGAACGGTTGCGGCAAATGACGCAACATTTGCTGTTGGCGCAACATCAACATTACGCAATGCGAAAGATATTTCATGGGTTGCGTTAGCGTTAACATCAGGTGCAATTACGCTTAAGGATTTGAATGTAGAAAGTAATAGCAAAATCGGGGTTGCTTTTGAGCCTACTGCTGTTCCTTTAGCTGATGGTCGTTATGCGATAAATGTGAATGGTGAAACAAAAGTTGTCAACGCAATGCCGAGTCCGAAAGATCCAATTATTTATCAGTATTCAAAAGAAAAGAAACAGATTTCGGAAAATTCACAGGATATTTATAAATCCGATGTCTTAGATAAACATTATAAATATTTCAATACGTTAAGAACGGGGGAGTACGCGCAATCAAATTCTATTGAAAAATTGGCTGAATATATCGCGCAAGAGGAATGGGGAGGAAAAGGAGAAGAAAATTATTCAGAAGTCGATATTGAGGGCAAGAAATACCGTTATCTACGTTCACAAACTACCGTAGAAAATCGTTATTTACGTCATCAAAAAATAGGTAATATGATTTATCCTGAAGTTCGTCAGATATTTACCGAAAAACAATTAAACTATGATTTTGAGCCGATTTTAGAGGGAAATACTGGCTCGCAAATCGTTTATTCTTTTAATCCACCTAAACCTTCGGATTATGAAGTTTCTACACGTGTAAATAATTTAACCTACATTAGATTTGAAGAAAATCAACATTGGGTAGGCGATTTTCCAACAACTTCATCAGATAAGCAGTTAAATTCAGTCGCAGATTTAGATTTAAATCTTTATACCAAACCCTTAACCGCCACACAATTAGCGTTATTGTATAACGCCTTATTGATGTCTGCTGCGTCTCAGCCTGGTTATATTGGAGTTCCGTTTAGTGCATCTGATCCGATTACATCGGCAGAAGTACAAGCACAATTAAATAAATTAGGTAAAACGGCAACCTTTGCCGATTTATTTGCTAAAGCAGGTGTAGGAAATCAATTATCCATAGGCACATCAAACCAACCACAACCTATTCCACAACCCACACCGAATCCCGGTACGCGTCCAGGTGAAGAAAAAGATGATAAAGATATTGATGATGAACCCAAATATCCTGAACTTGAGTCACCCACAGCACGACAAATTTTAGAGCCATTTAATCAGTTTTTTCCGCAGCTCAAGAATTTTCATTTAGCCGATCGTGCTGTGCAGTGTCCAACGTGGGAAGGGCATATTGATTATTTAAATATTGATGTTCGATTAGATAAGCATTGCCAATATGTAGAGCAAAATAAAGCCGTGATTACTTCCTTGATGCTGCTTATTTGGGGAATTGTCGCATTAAGAATTTTATTGAGTGCATAAGGAATAACAATGGGTAGCTTAATTTTACGTTTATTTAGTGGTTTTCTTGGGTTTGCTTTTAAAGGTATTGTTGCAAAATTTTTTGTTTTTTTCGCACTTTTCTTTATTACAACGGAATTTATTCCCGTGGTGATTGAGTTATTTTTGCCAAAAGAGATACCAAATTTAAATGCGTTATTTATTGGTTTACCTGATTCTATTTGGTATTTTCTATCAATATTGCAAATCCCAACAGGAATAACATTAGTTATTTCGGCAATGTTGGCGCGCTTTATTATTCGTCGTTTACCAATTATTGGCTAGGGAGCATTATGGCTATTTCGGCTTATGTGGGGTTACCTGGACACGGAAAATCTTATGAAGTGGTGAAGTCTGTCATCATTCCCGCCATTGCTTCGGGGCGTAGGGTAGTTTCAAATATTTACGGATTAAACAAACAATTAATTGAAGAATATTGCCTATCAAAAGATAAAAAATTGTCGCCTGATAACTTAGGTGAATTGGTTATTGTCGATAATGATTTATGCTTAGGTGTTGATTTTTACCCTTACAAGAACGCAATAGATAATAAAATTGAAACCTTTTGTAAAGCAGGAGATTTAATCATTATTGATGAAGCGTGGCGATTTTTCCCAAAGAAAGAAAAAATCAATGATAACCACTTTTCATTTTTATCAGAACACCGACATTTTACAGATAGTAACGGCATTTCTTGTGATTTTGTCATATTGAATCAGGATTTAACCAATTTACAAAGAGAGCTTGTGGAGCGAATTGAAACGACATTCAAAATGACAAAATTGGTTGCCGCAGGGTTAAAAAGTCGTTATCGGGTTGATGTGTTTTCGGGTAATAAATGTTGGAAAACCGCAAAGACGGCAAGTTATCAAGAAAAGTATGATAAGGCTATTTTTCCGCTTTATAAAAGCTATGAAACCGATAATGGACGGGAATTAGTCACAGATAAACGGCAAAACGCGCTGAATAAATCCAGTATTAAATATTTTGCCGTGTTTGCCGTATTGATTGTCGGGTTTTCGTTATATAAGCTCATTAGCTTTTTTACGCCACCTGAACAGGATACGCCAAAAGTTGAACAGACATTAAGCGAAAATAAGGAAATTGAAGCGATTACATTAAATAATCAGCCACAACTTCAAGTAACTTTACCGTTATCAACGCAATGGCGCATAACAGGGGAGTTACAAAAATCAGGAAAAGCCTTTGTGATTTTGGCTGATAACCAAGGTAATTTACGGTTAGAACCACGTTCTAACTTTAATTTTACGGGGCGAATGTTGGAAGGCATTATTGATAATCAACGGGTTAATTATTATTCTGGAGTAAAACAATGAAATTACAACGTAACATTTTATGTTTTTTTTCCTGTTTTTTGTTTGGTGTGGCGCAGGCAAAAAATGTTGATTTTAAGCTTGAAGCCGTACCGTTACCGAAAGCGGTAGGAATGATCTATGATGAAGTTTTAGAAAAGCCTTATATGCTTGATCCAAAATTAGCAGCAGATACACGGTTAATCAGCTTTCATACCAAGGAAGACCAAGATTTTAATCAGTTTATTACACGCTATTTTGAAAATATGAATATCAAAACCTATGAGAAAAATGGCGTAGTTTACCTTGCGCATATTGAGCCAAAACCGCCAAAAATTATCAAACACAGTTTTGTTTATAATCCTGTTCATCGTGATACAGAATATCTTGCGCAGTTTTTACAAGGAGAGGGGCAAGTCTCGGCAAGTGGTGATAAGCTCGTTTATTATGGAACAGCGGAAGATATTGCAAGAATTAAATCAGTTTTAAAATCGGTTGATACGCCAAGCCGTGAAGTCGTTGTAACGGGTTATGTTTTTGAAGTGCAGGACATTGCCAAAGAAGGAAGCGGAATTAATTTATTGGCAAAATTGCTATCGGGAAAACTGGGTATCAACATTGGTTACAAACAAAACTATGAAAATTTTATTACGGTTAATGCAGGGAATTTGGATGCAATGATTGAGTTATTTCGCACTGATGAACGCTTTCAAGTCGTTAGTAGCCCAACGTTGCGTGTAAAATCAGGTTCAAAGGGAAATTTTTCAGTAGGTTCTGATGTGCCTGTTTTATCAAATGTTACCTATCAGGACGGCAGACCTATTCAATCGATTGAATATCGTTCTTCTGGTGTGATCTTTGATATACAACCAACGATTAAAAGTAATGCGATAGACTTAAAAATCAATCAACAACTTTCTAATTTTGTGAAGACGGATACGGGCGTAAATCAATCGCCAACACTGATTAAACGCGATATTGTTACTGATGTTACGCTTAAAAGTGGTGATATTGTGGTTTTAGGCGGACTGGCTGAAAACAAATTAACGGAGGGTGAAACAGGTTTTTCATTCTTACCGAAAGGCTTCTTGACGGGAAAATCTAAATCAAACACTAAGACAGACATTGTAATTTTATTGCAAGTTAAAATGATCTAATTGAATTTCATAAAGTAAAAACCACAAAGGGTAAAGGCGTTACACGCCTGCGCTTTGTGGTTTTTACCTTGTTACTTCATCATTAAATTTGAATTAGCAATATTATAGGGGGGTGTCGGGGGAAAATGCCACGCATTTTCTCCTGACGTAAGGCGCAGCGGCTGCAGCGCCGGAAACAGAGATATTTATTTGAAAAAATGAATTCATTGCGCTCGGCATTCTTCAAAAAATCACAGCAATTAATGCGCCTTCTGCAGAACCTTTATAGCCACGTCCTTTAAGCTGATTAGATAATGCGAAACGCACCGTGCGTCTTTACATTTCCCTGACATTCCAATTTAACCATTCAATAAAACGATAAAACAACACGTTACAACGTGTTATTCAGCCTTATTTTGTCTTGTTTTACTAGTACCTGTGACTTGTGCATAACTCTGTGATCTTATTAATGCGTAGCTTTCACTAACCTTGTAATTGATTTCGCATA